>JAJDTE010000084.1:0-8669 GCA_022827325.1 Gammaproteobacteria bacterium
GGTCACCAGCATCGCCATGGCGCCATCACCGTTCGCCGCCAGCGCACTGCCCCCGTTGAAGCCGAACCAGCCCACCCAGAGCATGCCCGCACCTGCCACGGTAAGCGTCATGTTGTGGGGCGGCATGGGAACCCGGGAGAAGCCGGTCCGCGGCCCGATGACAAGGGCCGATACCAGCGCTGCCACCCCGGCCGTGATGTGCACCACGGTGCCTCCGGCAAAGTCGAGCAGCCCCATGGCGCCCAGCCAGCCGCCGCCCCAGACCCAGTGGGTGATCGGGACGTAGACGACCAGCAGCCACAGAACGGTGAACAGCAGCACGGCGGAGAACCGGATCCGCTCGGCAAAGCCGCCCACCACCAGCGCCGGGGTGATGATGGCGAACGTCATCTGGAAGAGCGCGAACAGCGATTCCGGGATGGTTCCGGAAACCGTGTCTTCCCCGATTCCGGCAAAGAACACGTGGGAAAGGTCGCCGATCCAGGCATTGCCCTCGCCAAACGCCAGGGAATAGCCGCAGACTAGCCAGACAATGGTGGCGACACCGGCAACGCTGAAGCACTGCATCAGCACAGACAGCACGTTGCGGGCACGGACAAGCCCACCGTAGAAAAGCGACAGACCGGGCAGGGTCATGAACAGCACCAGTGCGGTGGATGTCATGATCCAGGCGGTGTCTCCGGAATCGATCTGGTCAGCCCGGACGGACTCGGATACCAATAGCATCAACCAGAAAATCGCGGAAATTCTTTTCATTCGTAACCCTATCGGAGCAATCGGTCAGCGTGCCCCAGAGAGCCCATGGTCGCCGCCGGCGCAAACAAGCGCCGGAGTATAAACCGGCCCAATCACCCGCTCCATCCCACTTAGGTCAACCCGGGCATGCCAAATGGGGTATTCATCCTGCCCTTGCCGGTACCGGCGTGAAGTCGTAGTCGTCGAGCCGGAGGATCGCCTCGACGCCGCCGAATTTCCTGATCAGCGCCGCCTGGTCATCAAATGCCCGCCGGCTCTCCCTGACCGGGTCCACCAGCAACCGGAGCCGGCGCCCGCAATCTGCCAGCACATCCGCATAAGCGGCGTCCGGGGCCAGGTCCACCAGTTCCGAGGGATCGTCTTCCATGTCATACAACTCCGGCGGATAGCCGGGATACTCGTTGTATTTCCATTTCGGTGTGCGCAGCATGAACATGCCCGTGGGTGAACCACCGTCATGGTACTCACTCAAGACCGAGCGGTCGGCATGGCGGCCTGCCGCCAGGTCCTGCAGGGGCAGGCCGGAGGTGCCGGCGCCGTCCGCCGGAATGCCGAGAGCCGTCAGGACAGTGGGAAAAATGTCTACCAGGGAAGCCGGCGTCGAAACCGTCTCCCCTTCGGGCACACCCGGTCCCGCGAGGATCAGGGGAATGCCCGCCGACTCGTCGTACAGGGTCATTTTCGTCCACAGGCCGCGGTCTCCGTTGTGGTCGCCGTGGTCGCTGGCATAGATCACCAGCGTATCGTCCGCCTGTCCGCTCTCCTCCAGTGCCGCCAGCACCTGCCCGACCTGGTGGTCCAGGAAACTGCAGAGCCCGTAGTAGGATGCCCGGGCCACCTGCCGGGTCTGATCGGTGAACCATCGGTCGTAGTCGAAATTGCGCGCGAGCGCCCGGGTCACGGGATGCCGGCTTCGTTCATGCTCTCCGGTAAAGCGGGCATGATCCATCCGTTCCAGGGGGTAGAGGCGGTAGAAGGGTTCCGGACAGCGCAGGGGATAGTGCGGCCTCAGCCAGGAAACGAACAGGGTCCACGGCCTGTCCGTGCCGGCTGTGGCCGGGTCGCGGAGCCACTCGCATGCCGCCCGGGTGACCCCGGTGTCGTAGTCGGTATAACTGCTCGGCCCTGGCCCGATGTCGCTGGCGTAGCCGGAGCAGTCCAGCACTGCCTCGTGATCCCTGAGCAGGCCCTTGATCCAGCCCACGCCGTCACGAATGTAGAGCGGGAGGATCTCGCGATCGAATCCGTTGTTCGTATCCGACCCCCGGTAGTGCAGCTTGCCGATGGATTCCACCCGGAAGCCATGGTCCTGCAGCACATGCCCCCATCCCCTGGGTTCGCCGTGGTAGGCCTGGGCGTTGTCCCAGCAGCGGGTTGCGTGCACATACCTGCCCGTTGCCAGTGACGCCCGGGCGGGAACGCAGATCGGCGACGGGGTATAGGCCCTGGTGAACCGGGTGCCCCTGCCGGCCAACCCGTCCAGGTTGTCCGTCCGGACCAGTGGGTGCCCGGCACAGCCGAGGGCATCCCGGCGGTGCTCGTCGCTGAACAGGATGAGTACGTTACGCGGGCGCATCCGTGGCAAACCCGCCGGACGGCCTGCTGACGTAACGGAAAGTCAGGTTGATCCTGGGACCCACCGGTTTCCGGGTTCGCGGGAGGGCGTGTTTCCAGTTGTGCTGCGTCCGTCCCCGCATGACCAGAACGCTGCCGTGGACCAGGTCGACAGAGACCGGCTTCACGGCAGGGTCGAAGCGGTGGCGAAGCCGGAAACGACGGGTCCCGCCAAGGCTGACGGAGACGATGCAGGGCTCTGCCCCCAGTTCCGGCTCGTCGTCTGCATGCCAGCCCATGGAATCACGGCCATCGCGGTACAGGTTCAGCAGGACACTGTTGAACCTGGCGGCGAACCGCTCCTCCAGGCGGGTCTTCAGCGCAAGAAGCTCTTCCCGCCAGGGCAGCGGCCGGTTCACCAGGCCCGAATACCGGTAGACGGCGCCGGCGTCACCGTACCAGGCAGCCAGGCGGGGGGATCTGTACCGCCGGCCGAACATGCTGATTTCGGGCTGAACCCAGGAGACATGATCCAGCAGGCTGTCCAGCAGCAGGGTACCGTCCTCGGGCGGGATCGCCCCCTCGACCAGGCGGCAGTCCCCCCCCTTGAGGTTCAGCCTGAAACCGCTGGTGGCCGGCACCAGGTTCAAAGGCCCCGGATCACCTTTCCCGGATTGAAGATGTTTTCCGGATCCAGTGCACGCTTGATCATCCGCATGGGCTCGACGGCGTTGCCGTGCTCGATTTCCAGAAACTCGATCTTGCCGTAACCGATGCCGTGCTCACCGGTGCAGGTGCCGTCCATCTGGAGCGCCCGCATCACCATCCGGTGATGCAGGGCCTGGGCATTTTCCACCTCCCCCGGGTCGTCGTGATCCACCAGCAGGAGAAGATGGAAGTTGCCGTCTCCCACGTGACCCACGATGGGCGCCAGAAGCCCGGAACGGTCGATATCCTCGCGGGTCTGGTTGATGCAGTCCGCCAGACGGGACACGGGCACGCACACGTCGGTCGCCCAGATCTCTCCCTTGGGATGCAGCCGCTTCGTTGCCCAGGCGACTTCGTGGCGGGCCCGCCACAGGCGGTTGCGCTCCTCGGTATTGGATGTCCACTGAAAGCCGCTGCCGCCGAATTCCAGGGCGATTTCCTGGGTCAGTTCGGCCTGTTCCCCAACCGAGGATTCGCTGCCGTGGAACTCGAGAAACAGCGTGGGCATTTCGGCGAATTCGGTCTTCGAGTACAGGTTGATGGATTTCATGGTCAGCGCGTCGAGCAGTTCCACCCGCGCCACCGGAATGCCGTACTGGATGATGCCGATGACCGTATCCACCGCCCCCTCCATCGTTTCGAACGTGCAGACGGCCGCGGAAATCGCCTCGGGGATGGGGTAGAGCCGGAGCGTGATCTCGGTGAAAACGGCCAGGGTGCCCTCGGAGCCCACAAGGAGTCTCGTCAGGTCATAGCCGGCCGCTGACTTGGGCGCCCGCCGCCCGGTCCGCACCAGGGACCCGTCCGCCAGCACCGCCTCGATATTGATGACATTGTCCCGCATGGTGCCGTAGCGCACCGCGTTGGTGCCGGAGGCCCGGGTGGCGGTCATGCCGCCGACCGTGGCGTTGGCACCCGGATCGATGGGAAAGAACAGGCCCTGGTCCTTCAGGTACTCGTTCAACTGCCGGCGGGTGACCCCGGGCTGCACCACGACGTCGAAATCCCCGGCGTGCACGGCAACCACCTCGTTCATTTCGGTGAAGTCGATGGTCACTCCGCCCTTGAGGGCGGCAATATTGCCTTCCAGGGAAGTCCCCGCACCGTGCGGGACCACCGGCATTCCCGTGCGTGCGCAGATGTTCACCACCTCCTGCACCTCCTCCCGGCTCCGCACCCGGATCACGGCATGGGGCGGCATGGCAGGGTGGAAGGACTCGTCCTTTCCCGCCTGTTCCCTGACGCTTTCGGATGTGAGCACCCGGTCGCCGAACTGTTTCCGCAATTCCGCCAGTCCGGCGGAGTAGTCGTATTGCTGCAAGGCCTCCGGGGCCGCGGGTATCAGGGACATGGCAGTACCTTTTCCAGTTCGTCCGGGTCGAGAAAGTAGTGGCAGATCTCTTCGCCGTTGACAACCACCACGGGCACATGCTCCCGGTAATGCGCCAGCCAGTCTTCCCGGTCCTCGATCTCCAGCACCTCGATCTCGAAACCGGAACCGGTGCCGCGCCGGCAGCGAAATGCCCGCAACTCATCCAGAAGACTATCACACAGGTGGCAGTCGTGGCGCACGAACACCTGCACCAGCGGAACCTCAGTCCCCGTCTTCATGGCCGGCCATGGAAAGGAATTCCCGCTCATCCAGCATGGGGATGCCGAGCTGTTCCGCTTCTTCCGCCTTGGAACCCGCATCGGCGCCGACCACGACATAGTCGGTTTTCTTCGACACGCTGCCCGTGACCTTGGCGCCAAGGGACTGGAGGATCTTCTTCGCATCGGACCGTGCCATGGACAGTGCCCCGGTGAGCACGACGGTCTTGCCGTTGAACGGCGAATCCTCCCGCGCCTGCCGGGCTTCCGCCCTCGGCCATTCCACGCCAGCGTCCCTCAGCCGCTGGACGATTTCCCGGTTGTGGTCCTGGCCGAAGAAGACACGCACGCTTTCCGCCACCACCGGTCCGATGTCGGGGACCTGCTGCAACTGCTCCGCATCCGCGTCCATGATCGGGTCCAGGTCGCCGAAATGTCCGGCCAGGGTCTCCGCCGTGGCCTCACCCACCAGGGGAATGCCCAGCGCATGCAGGAACCGGGGCAGGGTCGTCTTCCTGCTGCCGTCGATGGCGCCGACCAGGTTCTCCGCGGACTTGTCCGCCATGCGGTCCAGCGCGGCTATTTGTTCCTTCTTCAGCTGGTACAGATCGGCGACGTCATGAATCAGTTGTGCCGCCAGCAGCTGGTCCACGATCTTGTCCCCAAGCCCCTCGATGTCCATTGCCCTGCGGCTGGCGAAATGGCGGATGTTCTCCTTGCGCTGGGCGCCGCAGAACAGCCCGCCGCTGCAGCGTGCGATCACCCCGTCACGCTCGTGGACAATATCGGATCCGCATTCCGGGCATGTCAATGGGAACTTGTACCGGTCGATGCCATCGGGTCTTCGCTCCCTGACCACCGACAGGATCTCGGGGATGACATCGCCGGCCCGGCGCAGGATCACGGTATCCCCTTCCCGGGCATCCAGCCTGTGGATCTCGTCGCGGTTGTGCAAGGTGGCATTGGACACCGTGACGCCGCCCACGAATACAGGTGTCAGCCTTGCCACCGGTGTGATGGCCCCGGTGCGCCCCACCTGGATCTCGATGCGTTTCAGCATCGTCATTTCCTCCTGGGCGGGCAGCTTGTGGGCCAGCGCCCAGCGCGGCGCCCGAGCGGTATGTCCGAGGCTCGACTGCCAGTCCATGCGCGACACCTTGTACACCACTCCGTCGATATCGTAGGGCAGCCCTCTTCCCGTTTCCTGCATTTCACGGTAATAGGCCAGGCATCCATCGACGCCCCTGACCCGCCGTGCGAGATCACAGACCGGCAGGCCGAATTCGCCGATCCACTGCAGGATGTCCCAGTGCGTGCCCGGTACGGCGGCATCGGCCACCTGCCCAAGTGAATAGGCGAAGAAACTCAAGGGGCGGCTCGCGGTCACCGCCGGGTCGATCTGCCGCAGGCTGCCGGCGGCGGCGTTGCGTGGATTGACAAACGTCTTCTGTCCCGCCGCCGCCTGCTCCCGGTTCATGGCGGCGAAATCCTCCCTGCCCATGAATACCTCCCCGCGGACCTCCAGCACGGCGGGAACCGCTCCGCCGTCAAGGGTCGTACCCGGTCCCAGGACCTTGCGCATGTTCTGGGTGATGTTCTCGCCGCGCCGGCCATCGCCCCGCGTGGCCGCCTGCACCAGCCAGCCGTTCTCATACCGAAGGCTGACCGCCAGCCCGTCGATCTTCGGCTCGGCGACATATTCCACATCACCGTCTTCCAGCTCGATGATCTCGCGGACCCTGCGGTCGAACGCAACGACCTCCTCGTCCTCGAAGGCATTGGCCAGGGAGCGCATGGGCACTGCATGAACCACTTCGGAAAATGTCCGCACCACCGAGCCGGCAACCTTGCTGGTGGGCGAGTCCTCGCTTGCGTATTCGGGATGGTCGGTCTCCAGTGCCTCAAGCTCCCGCAGCAGGCGGTCATAGGCCGCGTCCGGGATTACCGGGTCGTCCAGAACGTAGTAGCGGTAGTTATGGTATTCGAGTTCCTCACGCAAAGCGTGGACCCGTGCAGCGATGCTCGCGGTGGCGTGACTGTCCCCGCCGGTAATGGATTTACTGGTGGACACGGGTGGCCCGGTCAGAACAGCCTGATCGCTTCCTGGCTTCCGGGTACGATGCCGTAGCTTTCCATCTCACTGGCAACGTGTTCGATGGAGCGACGGATTGCTTCGATATTGTCGTTGGAAAGGACGTCATATCCGGGTGCGATGGCTTCTCCCTTGATTCTCGACGCGAAGGCCTTGGCCGCATCCACCATTTCCGAAAACACCGCTCCCGGCAGGCAGTTGACCGCCGGACGGGTGAAGAATGTGACCCCGCGTGTCCGCGTCCCGCGCATGTTCTTGATATCGAACCGACCGGTATCGGTCATGTTCGCCAGGCTGTAAAGGCAGACCTTCTGCTTGTCTACCGGCTTGTACCGGGCATAAAAGCCGCTGTCATCCGGGATCAGCCCGATCTGGGAAGCGCAGCGGTCCACTGTGGCGCCATCAAAGAAGTCTTCTTCCACCGGGCGGATGTTGATCACGAAGATGGAATCGAACCTGCGCCTCAGGTTGTCAATGGCGATGGCCTGCTGTTGCGCGCTTTCCATGGGGGCCATGAAGGAAAATCCGCGACCGGTACTTTCCGACAGCTTGACCACCAGGCTGGAAAACCGGGTCATGTCTTCCGGCAACATCGGGCCGTTGCTGTCCGCGAGCTGGAGTGTCATCACGAGGTCGCCGAACCGGGCCTCCTCCGGTTCATGCTCCACATCGGACCAGATCTTGTCCGGCAACCGGAGCCCGTACACGCTGTGCTCCTTGGAAATGCCTGCCGCCGCCTCACGGTAAACCGCCAGCACGGAATCCCGGCTGACATCCCTGCCGCCGCTGAGTTTGACGTAGTAATCGATCTGGCTGAGTTTCTCGAAACCCGGGGCCGGCTGCAGATCCACATCGGGTTCCTGAAACCGGCGCTGCGCCCCGGACCCCTGTTCGGGGTCAACGCCGTCCCCGGGCGCGGCATCGTCTTCCGGCTCTTCTTCCCCGAAACCGCCCGCATCGCCGGTTCCGAGGTCCGAATCCGTGGCACGGTGATCATCCTCCCCGGTGGCATCATGCTGCCGGGCGTACCCATCCGATGGATCCCCGGGATCCTGGAACACAACCGGCTCGGCATCCCCGGCATCCGGCACGTCAACGGCAGACTCCACCCGTTCACGTTCCATGGAAACCTCCCGCACGGAATCCTGCTGCCCCGATCCGGCCAGGCCTTCCCCTTCCTCGACGGATTCCATTGCGGCAGGTGCTCGCGGACCGGATGCGTCGTCATCCAGCGACGGTTCGGCCGACTCGGTGCGGGACGGCTTGTTCAACCTGCCATTCGACCGCCGGCCTTCCTGCCAGCGCGAGAGCAGGTAGATGGCCGCGATCAGAATGATGCCCAGGGCAATCAGAGCGACTTGAAGATTCATGGTCTGGGAATTATCAAGATGGGTTGATAACCTAAGCCACCAACCTCGAGTTCATATGTTGACGGGTCGGGGAAGTGGATAACTCCAACGCTTCTCGCCGTCCGGACGCCCCGCTCCCGAGGGCCATGACATTCAAGGCGGCGCCTACGTCCGCATTGACCTCATGCCCGCAGGCCGCACATCCGTATTCGGAATGTGACCTGCGGCTTGCCTTGCTCACATGGCCGCACCTGCTGCACCGCTGCGACGTGTGCGCAGGGTTCACCGCAAGCCAGGTGCAGGCCTTGTATTCAATCCTGTCCCGAAGGCCGCTCCAGCCGGTCTGCCGCACATACCGGCACGCACCCGGCGTTTGCCCAAGCAGGTCGTGCTTCCGCCTTGACCCGGGGTGAAGGCGGAATACAACAGTACAGTGGTTGGCCTGAATACTCATGGTAAAAATATATCATGCCGGCAATTGATCGTTATAAGTTCCCAACCAATCATGCCTGTGCGGCCATCTCGACCGCTCTGTCAATGTCTACCGTCACCATCCGGGAGACACCCGGTTCGGACATGGTCACGCCGACCAGTACGTCCGCAGCCTCCATCGTGATCTT
>JAJDTE010000143.1:0-113345 GCA_022827325.1 Gammaproteobacteria bacterium
GGTGCCGCCATCCGGACACGGAGGGGCACGGAACGGCCCTGCTGTCTGCCGCCCGGTGCCGGCAACCGGGCAGCCATCATCGGAGAATAGCAGTTACGTCCGTCGAATTGCAGTCCCGTTCCCCGGCTTCCCGGGTTTCCCCGGAAGGGAACGGCGCCGGGCACGAAGACGGCATGTACCCCCGGCGCCGCAGAGCGCCTGAAATACCGTCTGGAATGCCATGCTTGAAATGCCGCTCTGATGGATATATTATATCTATATTAAGAAAATTGAATAATAATTTATTCTACTTTCTTTCAATAATAGGAATAAATTATTCTTCACGCCGATTGGAGGCCGCCATGACAGAAAATCCTTTGCCCGTCTCCCCCGCCGGTTCGGCAGACGGACTCGACCGGCACCGCGCCCTGGAAAAGCTCCGCCAGAGCACCACGGGTCTTGACGTGGAATATTCCCTGGCATCCGGCGAGACCAGCCGACGGATTTATCTCGACAGCACCGCCAGTACGCTGCAGCTCGGCGTGGTCAGGGAAGTGATGGAAAAATACCTGCCCTACTACGCCAACACCCACACCAACGTCCACTTCAATGCCAAGCTGTCCACGCGGGAGTTCGAGTGGGCGCACCGGATGGTGCTGGATTTCGTCAACGCGGACCCCGAGACCCACGGATGCTTCTTCGTCGGCAGCGGCACCACCGGCGGCATCAACCGCATCGCCCGCACGATGGCGAAAAAGCGGCCGGACCGGGACGTGGTGATCACCACCATCATGGAACACCATTCCAACGACCTGCCGCATCGCAAGCATTTCGGCAAGGTGGTGCACATCCCCGTGATGGTCTCGGAAGAGGGTTTCGGCGCCGTGGACGTGGCGGGTGTCGAGGCGGCGCTCGAACTGTACGGCGACCGCGTGAACTATGTCTCCGTCACCGGCGTGTCCAACGTGACCGGGATCGTCAACCCGATCTACGATATCGCCGAACTGGCCCACCGCCACGGCGCCCTGATCCTGGTGGACGCGGCCCAGATGGCGGCCCATGTCCCCATCCGGGTGAGCGGGCATGAAAATCCGGCAAGGAATCTCGACATGGTGGCCATGTCCGGCCACAAGATCTACGCGCCGGGCTCCCCCGGGGTGGTGGTCACCCGCAGGGACCTGTTCAGCGGCATTGAACCCGAAGAAGTGGGCGGCGGCATGGTGGACGACGTGCACGTGGACCGGTACATCCCCACCGAGAACTTTCCCGACCGCGAAGAGGCCGGCACGCCCAACATCGCCGGCGCCCTCGCCCTGGCCACCGTGCTCTACACGCTGAAGAGGATCGGCATGGACTTCATCGCCAGGGAGGAAGAAGACCTGGTCGGCTACGCCGTCCGCGAGATGGAGATGATCGACGGAGTGGTGGTCTACGGACGTACCGACACCGGCAACTGCCCCCGGACCGGCGCGGTATCCATCAACGTGCGTGACATGCACCACTCCCTCACCGCCGCGATCCTCAACGACTACTTCAACATTGCGGTGCGCAACGCCTGCTTCTGCGCCCATCCCTACGTGCGGGAGATGATCGGCGACGACCTGATGGACCAGATGGAAGGCCTCGGCAACGAGGAGCTGGAGGCCCTGGCGGAACTGCAACGCGGCATGGTGCGCACGAGCTTCGGCATCTACAACACCCGCGAGGACGTGGACGCCCTGGTGGCGGCGCTGAAGGACATTTGCGCCAACCAGGAATACTACACAGGCCAGTATCACCAGGCCGCATGCACCAACTACTTCCACAACACCTTCAACTTCGACAGTGCGGCGGTGTTTTCCACCCGAAACGAGGTGGATCACTGGCTCACAGCCTGAAAGCTCCACGTCCAGATCCTGCCCCCGAAACCAAACAAACTCCCGAAAACACTTATGTTTTCGAGAGCGCCGTCATGATTGATTCTCGCCATGCCTTCAAGACGGCAACCGATTGGCAACCATTCGGATTCAATTTCATGGCAATGGACGACAAGGGATAGACCGTCGGTCCAGCTGCCGCGAACGGTGCCCAGCCATTGCTTTGCGACCAGAATTGAACCGGAACTACACACTCTCCAAGCCGTTCTTGAATCCCCTATCCTGTTGATTGAATGGTCGATTATGTTGCCATGTCCGCCCCGGGAGATGTATTTGTGTTTCCATGTGTCAGTCCTGGAAATGGGCATGGTAATAACATTGACCTTTGCGCATGTTTGAGGCAATATGATTGCATCGCAATCACAAGAAATGAATTCTTGAACGACTCGAAGGGCGTGACCATGGCAAGTATCACCATCCGCAATCTCGATGACGAAGTGAAAACACGCCTGCGGGTACGCGCAGCCGAGCATCATCGTTCTATGGAAGAGGAAGCACGGATGATCTTGCGTGAGGCCGTAGGGCCCAGGCCGAGTTCCCGCAATTTGGCGGAGATCGCCAAAGCCTATTTTGGGCCGAACAACGGTGTGGATCTGGAATTGCCGTCGCGCGGGCCGGGGCGGGAACCTCCATCATTCGATTAAGCGCTCGGCCATGCCCTTTCTGTTGGACAGCAACGTGGTATCCGAGTTGGTCCGCAAGGTACGCAATCCCGCCGTTGTGAGTTGGGCGGCCGGCTTGGCTCTCGAGGATTTATTCTTCTCGGCGGTTGGCGAAGCGGAGTTGCGTTATGGCGCCGCTCTCCTGTCGGCAGGCCGCCGTCGACAGCCTTTGTTGACGGACATCGACAATATGCTGCGGGAAGCGTTCGGGGAACGGGTGCTGCCGTTCGATCGCGAGGCGGCGCGCGAGTATGTGGACATTGCAGCGACGCATCGTTCCACTGGCCGCCCTGTCTCGCCTGCCGACTGTCAGATCGCTGTGATCGCCCGTTCGCGGAATATGACCGTGGCGACACGCAACGTCCACGACTTCGAGAATATCGGAGTCAACATCATTGATCCATGGGCAGAACATTGATTGCACTATTTTCAGACAGCGCTTACAAATAACAATAAAATAGCAATCAATTTATCGATTGCTTATTCGGCCCCATCAATCAGTCTCTCTATGAATCTCCGCCAGCAGAATCAAACTTTATCAAGCGAAAGTAACGACGTTTCGCATAATAATTGGTCAACGAAAATCAACACTGCTCCGCAGATTCATTTACCCAAGATTTGGGTAAAGAAATCAAAACCGAAACCCTCTAAAGTGATAGATACCTATTGGTATTTTGCGTCCGAACGACAAAAGATCTACGAAAAGCGCGTTAAAAATATAGCTGCACCTTGGACCTCTGATGACATCCTGCAAACTTACAAATTCACAAATGCATTTCGCGTCGCTGATCGAACGAGTCAATATCTTGTCAAAAACGTAATATACGATGCGAATTGGTCTTTAAATGACGTCGTTTTTCGCGTTCTTCTGTTTAAATTTTTCAACAAGATTTCAACGTGGGAACTTTTAAGAACTAATCTTGGAAATATAGAGTTTCAAGATTTCGATTGGGATAAATGTAACAATGTATTAAACAGCGCTATTTCAAAAAATCTTGCTATCTACTCAGCTGCATACATTATGCCCTCAGGTACAAAGCATTTTCGATATCCAAAAAAACATACAATGCATCTTGAGCTTTTGCGTCAAATGATGTCTGACCAATTTCCTTTAAGATTGAAAGATTGCGATTCGATGGAGAGCGCGTACAAACTCATATTGGCATACCCCACAATCGGACCATTTCTTGCTTATCAATTTATTACAGACATTAACTATTCGGAATATTTTGACTATAGTGAATCTGAATTTGTTGTGCCGGGCCCTGGTGCGAAGGATGGCCTTAGAAAATGCTTTACTACTTTTGGTGATTACTCCGAAAACGACATAATTCGCGAAATCTGTGAATCCCAAGAAACTGCATTCAAAGAACGTCGATTACGGCCATGCAATTTGTTTGGCAGGACCCTTCAATATATAGATTGTCAAAATTTGTTTTGCGAGGTTGATAAATACGCCAGGGTGGCACATCCTGATGTTGTAGGGATATCAAAAAGAACGAGAATTAAACAAAAATACAACTACGAAAATCAAATTCCGAATCCTTGGTTTCCTCCAAAATGGAAGATCATTCTAAATGATCACAATTTAAATGTAGATTTGAACTCATTCATCTCATATTGATACTCTGTATTCCAGAATTCTGCGTTCTGAATCAACCAACACCCATCCACCTCTATTTATTTTTAGTTCTCGAAATACGCTAAACCCCATCAATATGGCATGTTGCCACTCCCAAGAACCAGCCGATTGAATTTCCAATCCTCGTACCATATTGCGAATCTGTTTTAACAATCCGTGATCGACTCGATCTACTCCAGCCAACCAAGTATGATCTCTTGCATAGTCGAAAACGAGTGACGCAACAGCCTCTTCAATTATTGCTGCTCTTGCACCATCTTCTACTTCATCTACCCTTCCATTAGATTTTCTTTTCGCTCTTAGCATTCGCCGAATCACAGGCGACCAACCTAAACAAGCCAGATACGATAAGTGGAAGACATCATGGTATCTGTAGTCGTCAGGATCATGCGCGTTGTCCGTAAGTCTGTCACCAACCGCAATCCCTTCAATACGCTGCAAAACCTCAGTTGCGTTTCCTCGAGAAACTTCAAAAAACTCCACCTGCAAATGCCTAGGCAATCTTTCGTGCTGAGGATAATCCCCATCAAATGTTGTTGCTGGAGCACTGATATCTCCAGCCCAATTATCAATGATTTTATCTGAGTTCCTTTCTAGTACATCTTCTAATGTAATTTGTTCTTCGGCGCACACCGATTCTAGGGAGGTAAATAATTTGACAAATTCGTTTTCCGTCAATCTCCCATTAGTACGTAGTAACTCGACCAAACCCACGACACTTTGAACCAAACTAAACGTGGGTTCATCTACTTCTAAATTCCTTTCCTTCGCAATTTTCGCGCAATTTTCCAATTCGATATTTTGAAGGGAAGCTAATCGTGCGATGTACCAAAACATATCCCCCAATTCCTCAGATATATTTTCCTTGTAACCCGAATAAGAATCGCCGTCTCGTATCGATTTTTTTATTTCACTTAAGAATGTACCCAACTCTCCAATCGCCCCAAGATAATAAACAGAGCGATCTTGAATCCCATATTGAGCAATTTTATCGGTGGTTTCCGCCAAGTTTTGGTAATCAGCGATTCTCATTCTCTAATCTCCAGAATTTTCTAACTTAGTAATCAAGCCATTCACATCTCTAAGCCCCCACTGATTTGTCTTGGTATCCAAATTCGCTAAAGTGGCATGACAAACCAGTGGCCCGCTCGAAACTCCCACTTCTCTTGCAATAAATTCTTGTAATCGTGCCAACCCGAGAAAATTACCAAGCGCCTTGCGCATAAAAAATTGATTTCTGTACATCGCAGTTAAATACAATTCTTTGGATGGTCCCAGTTTTAAACTAATGTAACTAAGACATTGCCCTCCTCTATAGTTATTCCAATCAAACTCGCTATCATAAAGCCCCAACGCATGCGTTTCTGCGTCCAGTTCATATACTGACCTTTTTGGATTGGAATTCTTAATTTCTTGTTTTAATTTGTTGACTACACGCTCCAACGGGTTATACGGTTGATCCGCTTCATCTGTCCTTCGCACCAATCGGAAAGCGTATGTTCCCCATCGGTTTGCATGTAAACTTCTTATTGCCGGGAAAACTTCATCAGGGTACACAGAATAAACACCTTGAGCGCCGTGCTTAACGTATTCCCAGGTTGGAAATATGGTATCCGCAACAGAATTACAAACTTGCTCTTCTGATTTTGATAACATGTCATCCAAACTATCCTGTGCAATTTTGTTGATTGGGAATCGTTTTCCTGGTTGTTTAATTTCAATCACAAGGTTGTAAATCAAACCGCCCCTCTCCCGAAGAACTTTTAAGCATTCTAACCATGCCTCTGCCCTACTATCTTGAATCACTATTTCCATTACGTATCCTTATATGAGCTTCATATGACCAATCAAATTAAGGGTCAAATACGATTCTGACATCCAAGCTTCACCAGAATCCCCCCAATCAGTCCCCCAGCTATTTCTGATCAATAGCCATCTATCCCCTTTCTGATCTGTTCCAACTCCAATACCGACAATTGCATGATCTCCGAATTCAGATTTTGTCTCATCTATAAGAAATGGTGAACTTGGCGTTTTGAAAAAATCATCTGTTAGTTTCACTGCGACCACTATTGGACTAATTTGTACTTCATTAAAAATCTTGTTTGGGTCACTATGCAATTCCCAAATTGAATCGTGACGCAAACAGTTGAGTATCAATGGAGGTACGGGAAGTACACCATCTAATATTCCTTGGTAGGGCCAGTCATTTTCACTAGGTTGCCCATGTGTTAACAACGCCCCTTTTATTGATACAAATGTAATTCCAAGATCTGGGTTTTTTATGGGTTCCAATTCCATAGCGTAATAAAATAGATATTCAACTGACAGCCAGTTGCGTGTACGTTGGTAATAACAATGTACTGCTGAAACCGCGAAAGCAAGACAGGTCGATCTTTGCCCTTGATCACGAATCGGCGGGAAATGGTCGCGATGATCTACGTTAATTTGCATGCGACCACTGGTTCTTCAGGCTGCCCTGCTCGAAGGAACCCATGGCAACATTTCTCTACCGTTCATGAGCAATTCCAATTCAATCGAATTAATGTGCTGATCTTTTGACCAGATTCGTGATTCCACAAACTCTAGAATCCCAGTTTCTAACTTGGTAATGATGATTTTCCGTTTTACTTTTGCTCCCAATCCTGAATTAGAACTGCCTTCTCTTGTGTCTCTCAATATGATGGGATCTTGGTTATTATTAGCCTGCATCTTCCATGTGTAGCCACTCGATACATTTTCACTTAGTGTTGCAACGATGACATCGTCGGGGTTCCCGATAAATTGTGATCCACTATCTTTTTCTGTAATGTTCCAAACGTCGTTATGCCAAGAATCAATCGATAGATCTCCGAGTACATTTTGTTTGCTCAATTTTGGTGTTGTCGATAGCAGTTTGTTCAAATCATTTTGATTGATCATTTCGTGGCCCAACAAACTGCGACAGGTCGCCTCATAACTCATTGCGACCCGCAACGAAAGCTGATAGACAATTTCAGGCTTTCTCAATTGAGCAGGTGTCCATTCGCGACGCCTCAAGTGTGAAACAAGCAACCATCGAGGTAACATAAATTCAGCAGCAAACGCATCAGCGGCCACTTCTTGCAATACATCTTGGTTGTAATCCCCACGAGAGACAAAGCCAATTCTCTCGTCGAAACTGCTATTCGAATGATCCAAAATATAATGCCCAAGTTCATGCGCCGCCGTAAATCTTTGAAGATGCAATGGCCGATTGGTAGTTATCATAATTCCCGGTCCTGTGGGCGGTGGCAAGTAAAGACCGAGCAACCCCTCTAATGGGCGAAACATGAGCGGAATTCCAAGTTCATGAATGATGTTAAATATTTCGACGGATCCCGAACCATCCTTAAGCTTTTCTGATAGGCCAAAACGCTCTTGAAGCGAAGCGGCTTCACCTAAACCTGTTAAAATTGCATCTCTTCTATTCATCCGCTTGGTTCGAATTCTTTCGTCCCAACAACAACTCAGTAAAACGTACAACCTCAGCTCTGTCTTGTGCCGATAATTTTGTCATTTGTCGCGCCACGATTCCTGCCTCTACCGGTAGATCTGCTATACTTTTTTGATTTGCAAAATCGGCCATAGGCTTTTCATACAACTCTGCCAACATTCTTAGTTCCGTTGCTGTCACTTTTCTCTGCCCACTTTCGATTAAAGATATGGCAGATCTGGGTCGGCCTACGATGTCTGAAACCTGCTGTTGAGATAATCCAACAAACTCCCTAGCCGCTTTCAATCGAGCACCAATTTTTATCTGTTCATCACTCATTAAAACTCATCTCTCTACTTTAAACTTGACATAAGGTTTTTAATTGAACGACTAGATGTTCAACCGCCTCCTCAACGCTCTTGTATCCTCCAGGACGTATAAACCGTATCGGTAACTTGACCCCAAGTTCTTGTTCTATTGTGCCGCTAAGTCTGACCACAGATTTTGATGGTACTTCCGGCAACTCCCATAAATCGGTCGCGGCACCTTGATCTACGTATTTGATGCAGTATTCATCAACGTTGATTTCATCTGCTAATTTCGAACCAAGTACATTTCTTAATCGAGGTAAATTTGTATCGAATTCGGTCATACTGAGCTGAATCTTTTTCATAACACATTACAAGAGATGTTCGATTTTCGAACATTATACCGATAAATTGTTCGATTGTCAAACACCATGAATTATCTCATCCATGCCAATGAAATTATCAAATCACCTTTAATACACCAATTTGTGGCAATTTTTTCCTGGGAATAGATTGGATCTATAGCCCGTAAAACAGTGACATCAAATTCAGATTTACCAGACTGATTGCGGCATACAACGTCAGTGAACTCCAATTCATCCACCAATATTCCCGAAACACATTTATAGATCGCTTCTTTAGTAGAAAACAGCACGCTGACATATTGATCCATCGACAATTGGGGGTACAGGTGTGCATCTTCTCGTTCGATTTCAGTTGAAATCAAACGCCATTCGTGCTGCTCAAAATACTTGGCTTTTTCCTCAATATCGATACCTATCCTACTAATTGTGTTGCTCCGAACAACCGCAACAACACAATGAGATTTGGTATGCGAAATACTGCCATGGAAACCTATAGGAAAAATCGGGGCACCATTCTTTTCCGAGAGAATGGGTGAATTACTCCGCCCCCCTAGTGACTCAATACCTTTTCGACACAAGTGCCTACAGGTTCGAATTTGCTGACCTCTAAATGGCGAAACGTCCGTTACAAGCGAAAACTCTTCTTCCAATAATTCCGGTGGGTTAGATTGAATTCTCGAATAGAGAATCACAATCTCATTTGGTACATTAATAAACTGCGTTGTTAAAATTCTTTCCAAATAAGTCGAGTATTTTACGGTGTCTGAACTGAATTCATCTTACTACCCCATACGGTAAAACAAATATTGCTTTACTCCAAACCTATACAGCATCACATGTTCGTCAGGCTACTGCCACGACCTCACTCTCTTTATTTGTCCACATTGGACATAATTCGGAAATGGTAGACCCGGTCGTCTGGTACGACGCCAATGCCAGAGAGGTCGCTGCGCGATATGAGGCTCTGGCTTCCGTGGCTGTCCACGACTGGTTGCGTGACCTGCTTCCCCAGGATCCGGGTACTGTCCTCGACGTTGGTGCGGGAAGCGGTCGTGATGCCGCCTGGCTTGCTTCCATGGGTCATGAAGTCGTTGCCGTTGAACCTTCGGCGTCGATGCGTACGGCAGCCTCATCCATGCACCCCGATCCGGGTATCTGCTGGATGAATGACAAGCTGCCGGAACTGGGCAGGGTCACACAACACGGCCTGTCGTTCGACCTGATTCTCCTTAGTGCCGTGTGGATGCATGTGACGGAGATCAACCGGCCGCGCGCTTTCCGGAAACTGATCAACTTGCTGAAACCGGGCGGCCTGCTGGCCATCACGCTGCGCTGCGGCCCGACAGACCGGGTCCGGGGGTTCCATCCCGTTTCCGCGGAAGAGGTGGAGACACTGGCCCGAGATCATGGCGCCTTCGTCGAAAGACGCACAGAGGCGAAGGACCAGCAGGGCCGTGATGACATCCGGTGGGTACAGATGGCGATCCGGCTGCCCGACGACGGCACCGGCGCGCTTCCCCTGCTGAGACATGTCATCCTCAATGACGACAAGAGTTCAACCTACAAGCTGGCGCTTCTCCGCACGTTGTGCCGCATGGCGGACGGCGCCGCCGGCCTGGCTCGAAACCACGACGACGACTTTGTCGCTGTCCCACTTGGCCTGGTTGCGCTTACCTGGATCCGGCTGTTCAAGCCGCTGTTGTCGGAGAGTCTTCCCCAAAACCCTTCCAATATCGGGATGGAACGCCTCGGTTTCGTGAAAGGAGCCTTCCGGAGACTGGCCGACGAATCGAACCTCGACCTGCGGGTGGGCACGATGTTTTCGGGCGGGCTTTCCGCCGACCTTCACCAGGCGTTGAAAGACGCCGCCGCCACCATCGAGAAAATGCCCGCCAACTACGTGACCTACCAAAACGGCGGGCAGGTCTTTCCGGTAGCGAGGTCTTCCAGGGTGTCACGGCCGACTGCGATCACCCTGGACCGGGAATACCTGTACAGCTTTGGTGAAATGCTGGTTCCCAGACACCTCTGGCAAACACTGCAACGCTTTGGCGTATGGATAGAGCCGGCAATAGTGGCTGAATGGGGCCGCCTCATGAGGATTTACGCCTCGAAACTCGGTACCACGGTTGATGATACGGTGATGGCAGACGCACTGGCATGGGCAGAACCGATTCGGGATGTAAGGGTGGTACGTGAACGGGCGCTTGAAATTTCGACAGAAAGGAACCTGTATTGTGTCTGGAGCGGTAGGGCCCTGAATCAAAAGAGCCTGGATGTTGATCATTGTCTGCCGTGGACCGTGTGGCCCTGCGGCGACCTCTGGAACCTGATGCCGGCACACCGGACGGTCAACCAGAATCAAAAAAGGGCCCTTCTGCCAAGTGACCGTCTTCTACGATCGGCCCAGGACAGGGTTCTGGACTGGTGGGAGTCAGCTTACCTGACAGACGAATCTGCAGTTTCCAATCGATTCTGGCAGGAGGCAAACGCAAGCCTTCCCGGCGTGATCACCGACCAGAAGAACCTGGTCGACATCTTCGATGCCGTCTGTCTCCAGAGGATGCGGCTGAAGCATAACCAGCAAGCGCCGGAATGGAAGGGAGAGCAATACCTTTCGACACCCTGACGAAGACCCTTTGCAACGCTTCCCTTGCCACCCGTGAATGCCCGCTGACACTATCAATGATAGTGTGCAGGAAAATGTTGGCAACGGATTGGGTGGACTCGAGGAACCGGACAACCGCCCCGTCAGCAACCGGTTTTTACTCATCCACGGCGATGTCGATACCGCATCCCGGCGTATCCGGGTGATGCAACACGCCTTCCTGGGGCTTTCGCGCGACCCCCATGCGAGCGTTGTGGCCGGTCAGGGCGGAACAGGCTGGAAAAGCCGAAAATGCATGCCGATTCGGGTTCGTAAGGACGGTTTGCTGTCGCGTCCGGCGGACCGCCCGGACCTGCCCGGGGCTCCCTGCGCGGCCCCGTCAGGCGGAATCCCTTCTTGTCCGCGATGGGATGGCCCTCAGTCGATCCGGGTTCCTTGTCATCAAAAAGGCTAGTTGACGGTCACGGATGGCGGGGCGGATAATTTTTCCGAATTGGTCCATCTATCAAGTTAATCACAGGCACATTGATCTGAATCAAATCGGCCGGACCGGAATTGCTCTCGAATACCCGTGCGCACCCTTCTGTAAACCGTTCAGCCGGCAACGCGGCAGCCCCGGAGGAAAAAAATGAATTCTCCCGCCCAGGTGTCCCAACGCGACCAGCACCAGATGCTCGGCATGAGCACGATCGCGTTCGTTTTCTGTTTCGCGGTCTGGACAATCTTCTCGATCATCGGCGTAAGGATCAAGCAGGACCTCGGCCTTACCGACACCCAGTTCGGCCTCCTCGTGGCCACCCCGGTCCTGACGGGTTCCGTGAGCCGGATATTCCTCGGGATCTGGACCGACCAGTACGGGGGCCGGCTCGTGTACACGCTGGTGATGATCGCCTCGGCCATCGCCACCTGGCTCCTGTCGACGGTCACGACCTACCCGATGTTTCTCCTGGCCGCCCTCGGCGTGGGGCTAGCCGGGGGATCCTTCGCCGTCGGCATCGCCTACGTATCGAAGTGGTATCCGCCGGAACGCCAGGGCAGCGCACTCGGAATTTTCGGGGTCGGCAACGTCGGCGCGGCGGTGACCAATTTCGGCGCCCCCTTCCTGCTCGTGGCGCTGGGCTGGCAGTCGACCGCACAGATCTACGCGGTCGCCCTCCTGATCATGGCCGTCCTGTTCTTTTTCTTCACCAGGGAGGACCCGGCGACGGCCGCGCGCAAGGCGAGACAGGAAAAGCCCCGCTCCACGCTGCTGGAACTCGAGCCGCTGCGCAACCTGCAGGTGTGGCGCTTCGCTCTCTACTATTTCTTCGTCTTCGGCGCCTTCGTTGCCCTGGCGCTGTGGCTGCCCCGCTACCTGGTCGGCGTGTACGGGCTCGACATCAAGACGGCGGGCATGATCGCGGCCGCCTATTCGGTACCGGCCTCCATCTTCCGCGCCTACGGCGGCCACCTGTCCGACAAGCGCGGCGCGCGCTCGGTGATGTACTGGACCTTCGGCGTCTCGGTCGTGCTGACGTTCATGCTGTCCTATCCCAACACCGACTACGTCATTCACGGCATCCACGGACCGGTCGTCTTCTCCACCAGCATGGGCCTGGTGCCGTTCGTGATCGCGATCTTCGTGCTGGGCTTCTTCATGTCCCTCGGCAAGGCGGCCGTCTACAAGCACATCCCGGTCTACTATCCCGATCACATCGGGTCGGTGGGCGGTCTCGTCGGCATGATCGGCGGGCTTGGCGGGTTCATCCTGCCCATCATGTTCGGCGTGATGCTGGACCTGACCGGCATCTGGACGAGTTGTTTCGCGCTCCTGTTCGTCATTGTCACGGCCGCGCTCCTGTGGATGCACTTTTCCATCCGCGTCATGGAACGCGATGCGCTTGCGACGGAGCTCGATACCCTGCCGGAGCTGCCGGAGATGCAGCCGGTTCACGGACCGAAGCAGGAGGGTGCGCTGTCCGGGGCCATCCGGGAATGGAGCCCCGGCGCCATCGAGGACTGGCGGCCGGAAGACGAGAAATTCTGGGAGGAACACGGCCGCAAGATCGCCAACCGCAATCTCTGGATCTCCATACCGGCACTCCTGCTCGCCTTCTCGGTCTGGATGGTATGGAGCGTCGTGGTCGCCAAGCTGCCGTCCATCGGGTTCAACTACACCACGGACCAGCTCTTCTGGCTGGCCGCGCTGCCCGGGGTGTCGGGCGCGACGCTCCGCATCTTCTACTCCTTCATGATCCCGATCTTCGGCGGGCGGCTCTGGACGACGGTGACCACCGCCTCGCTGCTCATCCCCGCCTTCGGCATCGGCTACGCGGTGCAGAATCCGGACACGCCCTACTTCATCTTCCTGGTGCTGGCACTGCTTTGCGGCCTCGGCGGCGGCAACTTCGCCTCGTCCATGGCGAACATCACCTACTTCTACCCGAAGAAGGAGAAGGGCCATGCCCTGGCGATGAACGCGGGCCTCGGCAACCTCGGCGTGTCGGTAATGCAGTTCCTGGTGCCGATCGTGATCACCACCGGCGCCTTCGCGGTCTTCGTCGGGGGGGGCCAGATCACCGACGAGGGCACGACGCTGTGGCTGCAGAACGCCGGGTTCGTGTGGGTTCCGTTCCTGATCATCTCCACCCTGCTCGCCTGGTTCGGCATGAACGACATCACGGCGGCGAGGGCGTCCTTCTCCGACCAAGCGGTGATCTTCTCCCGCTTCCACAACTGGGTAATGTGCTGGCTGTACACGGGCACCTTCGGTTCCTTCATCGGCTATTCCGCCGGATTCCCGCTCTTGATGAAGACCCAGTTCCCCTCGGTCAACGCCCTGTCCTACGCCTTTCTCGGTCCGCTGGTGGGCGCGCTCAGCCGGGCCGGGACCGGTTGGGTATCCGACCGCTACGGCGGGGGCCGGGTCACGTTCTGGACCTTCACCGGAATGATCGGGGCCGTCGCGGGCGTGCTCTACTTCCTCGCGATCAAGGACCAGTCCGGCGCATTCTGGGGTTTCTTCGCCTGTTTCATGGTGCTCTTCTTCCTGACCGGGGTGGGCAACGCGTCGACCTTCCAGATGATCCCCACGATCATGCGCCAGGAGGTCAACCGGCTGATGCCGGAGCTCAACGACGTGAAGCAGCTCAAGCATGCGGAGCGCGAAAGCGCGGCGATCGTCGCGTTCACCTCCGCGATCGCCGCCTACGGCGCCTTCTTCATCCCGAAGTCCTACGGCACCTCGATCACGCTGACCGGCGGACCGCAGGCGGCACTGTGGGGCTTCCTGATCTTCTACGTCACCTGCGTGCTCGTCACCTGGTTCTTCTACACCCGCAAGCACGCCCAGGTCCCCTGCTGAGGGGGCCGACACGAAAGGAACATTGCCATGTCACTTCTCCTTGATCGACTCAACTTCCTAGCGCGAAAGAACACCGGCACCTTCGCCGGCGGCCACGGTGTGACCACGAACGAGAACCGGGACTGGGAAGACGCCTACAGGAAGCGCTGGCAGCACGACAAGATCGTGCGTTCGACCCACGGCGCCAACTGCACCGGCTCCTGCTCCTGGAAAATCTACGTCAAGGGCGGCATCGTCACTTGGGAAACCCAGCAGACGGACTATCCGCGCACCCGCCCGGACCTGCCCAACCATGAGCCGCGCGGCTGTTCCCGCGGCGCGAGCTACTCCTGGTACATGTATTCGGCCAACCGGGTGAAGTACCCGCTGGTGCGCTCGCGGCTCTTGAAGCTGTGGCGCAGGGAGCGCGCGGCAAGGTCGCCGGTCGAGGCCTGGGCCGCGATCCAGGATGATTCGGCGAAGCGCGCCGAATACGTCAAGGTCCGCGGCCACGGCGGCTTCGTGCGGGCCGGCTGGGACGAGGTCAACGAGATCATCGCGGCGGCCAATGCCTACACCGCCCGCAGGTGGGGCCCCGATCGGGTGATCGGATTTTCCCCCATCCCGGCCATGTCGATGGTTTCCTATGCCGCCGGCTCGCGCTACCTCTCGCTGCTTGGCGGAACCTGCATGTCCTTCTACGACTGGTACTGCGACCTGCCGCCGGCCTCGCCGATGACCTGGGGGGAGCAGACCGACGTGCCGGAGTCGGCGGACTGGTACAACTCCGGATTCCTCATCCTGTGGGGATCGAACGTGCCGCAGACGCGCACTCCCGACGCCCACTTCTACACCGAGGTCCGCTACAAGGGCACCAAGTCGGTGGTCGTGTCCCCGGACTACTCGGAGGCGGCGAAGTTTTCCGACATCTGGCTCCACCCGAAGCAGGGCACCGACGCCGCCCTCGCCATGGCGATGGGTCACGTGATCCTGCGCGAGTTCCACCTGGACCGGCAGGCGGAATATTTCCGGGACTACTGCCGGCGCTACACCGACATGCCGATGCTGGTACGCCTGGTGGAGAAGGACGGGCGCCATGTTCCGGACCGCATGCTCCGGGCCTCGGATTTCGGGGACGGCCTCGGCGAGGCCAACAACCCCGAGTGGAAAACCGTCGCCGTCGACGGCCGGACCGGGAACGTGGTCGCGCCCCAGGGCTCGATCGGCTTCAGGTGGGGCGAGGAGGGCCAATGGAACCTGGAGAACCGGGACGGGCAAGGCGCGGACATCGAGCCCGTACTGAGCCTCATCGCCGAGGGGGATCACGACGAGGTCGCCCCGGTGGCCTTTCCCTATTTCGGCAACCGCGAACACGACCATTTCGAGGGCACGGATCACGACAGCGTACTGGTCCGCCGGGTGCCGGCAAGGCGGGTGGCGCTCGCCGACGGCGAGGCGCTGGTCGCCACCGTCTTCGACCTGTTCGTCGCCAACTACGGTCTCGACCGGGGCCTCGGGGACGCTAGCTGCGCGGCCTCCTACGACGACGACCAGCCCTATTCTCCGGCCTGGGCGGAGGGGATCACCGGAGTCCCGCGCGACCACATCATCACCGTCGCCCGGGAATTCGCCGACAACGCCGAGAAGACGAACGGCCGCTCCATGGTCATTCTCGGGGCGGGGATCAACCACTGGTACCACATGGACATGAACTACCGGGGGATCATCAACCTCCTGGTCATGTGCGGCTGCATCGGCCAGTCCGGCGGCGGCTGGAGCCACTACGTCGGGCAGGAAAAGCTGCGCCCGCAGACCGGCTGGCTGCCGCTGGCCTTCGCGCTTGACTGGGGCCGCCCGCCGCGGCAGATGAATTCCACCTCCTTCTTCTACGCCCATACCGACCAGTGGCGCTACGAGACGCTGACGATGGACGAGATCCTGTCGCCGACCGCGCCGGACGGTACGTGGGAAGGTACGCCGATCGACTACAACATCCGCGCCGAGCGCATGGGCTGGCTGCCGTCCGCCCCGCAGCTCGAAACCAACCCGCTCGAGGTTGCGGCCGCGGCGGAGAAGTCCGGCAGGGAGGCCAGGGACCATGTTGCCGAGGGGCTGAAGTCCGGCGAACTGAAACTTTCCTGCGAGGACCCCGACAAGGAGGAGAACTGGCCGCGCAACCTGTTCGTCTGGCGCTCGAACCTGCTCGGCTCTTCGGGCAAGGGCCACGAGTATTTCCTGAAGCACCTCCTCGGCACCAGCCATGGCGTGCTGCGCGAGGATCTCGGCGAGGAGGGCCGCCAGCGCGCCAAGGAGGCCGTCTGGCACGACGCGGCGCCGGAAGGAAAGCTCGACCTGCTGGTCTGCCTCGACTTCCGCATGTCGACGACCTGCGTCTATTCCGACATCGTCCTGCCGACGGCCACATGGTACGAGAAGAACGATCTCAACACCTCCGACATGCACCCCTTCATCCACCCGCTGACAAGCGCGGCGGACCCGGCCTGGGAGGCCAGGAGCGACTGGGACATCTTCAAGGGAATCGCGAAGAAGTTCTCGGAGGTCGCACCGGAAGTGCTCGGCGTGGAAAAGGATGTCGTGATGGTGCCGATCCTGCACGACACCCCGGGCGAACTCGCCCAGCCGCTGGGCGTCAAGGACTGGAAGGCCGGCGAGACCGACCCGGTTCCGGGCAAGACCATGCCCACGGTCGCCGTGGTCGAGCGCGACTATCCCAACCTGTACAAGCGGTTCACCGCGCTCGGTCCGCTGATGGACAAGCTCGGCAACGGCGGCAAGGGCATTTCGTGGAATACCGCGCACGAGGTGGAACTGCTCGGCCACCTCAACGGAGTCGTCGCCGAGGAGGGTCCAACCAAGGGACGGCCGCGCATCGACAGCGACATCGACGCCACGGAAGTGATCCTCTCGCTGGCGCCGGAAACCAACGGCGAGGTCGCGGTCAAGGCGTGGGAAGCGCTGTCGAAGCACACCGGCCGGGACCATGCCCACCTGGCCCTGCCGAAGGAAGACGAGAAAATCCGCTTCCACGACATCGTCGCCCAGCCGCGCAAGATCATCTCCTCGCCAACCTGGTCGGGGCTCGAGTCCGAGAAGGTCTGCTACAACGCGGGCTACACCAACGTCCACGAACTGATTCCCTGGCGGACGCTGACCGGCCGCCAGCAGCTGTACCAGGATCACCTGTGGATGCGGGCCTTCGGCGAGGCGTTCTGCGTCTACCGGCCGCCGATCGACACCAAGACGATCAACCCGGTCATCGAGGCGAAGTCGAACGGGCGCCCGCAGGTGGTGCTGAACTTCATCACCCCGCACCAGAAATGGGGCATCCATTCCACCTACTCCGACAACCTGCTGATGCTGACGCTGAACCGCGGCGGGCCGGTGGTGTGGATTTCCGAGGTCGACGCGGACCGGGCCGAACTCGTCGACAACGACTGGGTGGAGGTGTTCAACGCCAACGGCGCAATCGCCGCCCGCGTGGTCGTCTCCCAGCGCATGAAGGAAGGCACGATCTACATGTATCATGCGCAGGAGAAGATCGTGAACACGCCGGGGTCCCAGATTACCGGCCAGCGTGGCGGCATCCACAATTCCGTCACCCGGGCGATCACCAAGCCGACCCACATGATCGGCGGCTACGCCCAGCAATCCTACGGCTTCAACTATTACGGCACGGTGGGATCGAACCGCGACGAGTTCGTGGTGGTCCACAAGCTCGAGACCGTGGACTGGATGGAGGGTCCGTACCGTGAAACCACCGTGCAGACGGAGGCAGCAAAATGAAGATACGCGCACAAATAGGCATGGTGCTCAACCTGGACAAGTGCATCGGCTGTCACACCTGTTCGGTGACATGCAAGAATGTCTGGACCAACCGGGAGGGAGTGGAATACGCCTGGTTCAACAATGTCGAGACCAAGCCGGGCATCGGCTATCCCAAGGAGTGGGAGAACCAGAAGAAGTGGAACGGCGGCTGGGTGCGCAGGGCCAATGGCCGGATCGAGCCGAAGATGGGCTCGAAGTGGCGCATCCTCGCCAAGATCTTCGCGAACCCTGACCTGCCGGAGATCGACGACTATTACGAGCCGTTCGATTTCGACTACGGCCATCTCCAGACGGCCCGCGAAAGCCAGGCCATGCCGACCGCGCGGCCGCGGTCACTGGTCAGCGGCGAGCGTATCGACAAGATCGAGTGGGGGCCGAACTGGGAGGAGATCCTCGGCGGCGAATTCTCCAAGCGCTCGGCGGACTACAATTTCGAGGGCGTCGAGAAGGAGATCTACGGCGAATTCGAAAACACCTTCATGATGTACCTGCCGAGGCTGTGCGAGCACTGCCTCAATCCGACCTGCGTGGCGGCCTGCCCTTCCGGCGCGATCTACAAGCGCGAGGACGACGGCATCGTCCTGATCGACCAGGAAACCTGCCGCGGATGGCGCATGTGCGTGTCGGGCTGCCCCTACAAGAAGATCTACTACAACTGGTCGTCCGGCAAGTCCGAGAAATGCGTGTTCTGCTACCCCCGCATCGAGGCGGGCCATCCGACCGTCTGCTCGGAGACCTGCGTCGGGCGCATCCGCTATCTCGGCGTGATTCTCTACGACGCTGACCGCATCGCCGACGCGGCGTCCACCCCCGACGAGCAGGACCTGTACGAGGAACAGCTCAAGGTGTTCCTCGATCCGAACGACCCGGAAGTCATCTCCCGGGCCCGCGCGGACGGCGTGCCGGACGCCTGGCTGGAGGCGGCGATGAAATCGCCGGTCTACAAGATGGCCATGGACTGGAAGGTGGCCTTCCCCCTGCATCCCGAGTACCGGACCCTGCCGATGGTGTGGTACGTGCCGCCGCTGTCCCCGCTGCAGTCCGCCGCCGAGGCGGGCAAGATCGGCTGGGAAGACGGCCTGCCGGACGTCCGTTCCATGCGCATCCCGGTCCGCTATCTGTCCAACCTCCTGACCGCGGGCAAGGACGAGCCGGTAATCGGCGCGCTCGAGCGCATGCTCGCCATGCGGGCCTACATGCGGTCCAAGACGATCGACGGCGTGCTCGACGAGGCGGTGGCCGAAAGGGTCGGACTGACCGGGGCCATGATCGAGGAGATGTACCGGACCATGGCGATCGCGAACTTCGAGGACCGATTCGTCATCCCCACCACGCACCGCGAGATCACCGAGGATGCCTACGACGTGCGCGGCTCGTGCGGCTTCTCCTTCGGCAGCGGCTGCTCCGGCGGATCGACGGAAAAGGACCTCTTCGGCGCCAGGCGCACGCGCACCGTGCAGACGCCGACCGAACTGTTCAAGGAGCGGGTCTGATGGAAACCGTGTTCAAGGTGGTCTCGCTCCTGCTTTCGTATCCGACGGAAGAACTCCTCGAGGCGATGCCCGAGATCCGGCAGGCGATCGACGACTCCCCCCTGGACAGAACCGGGAAGGCGGCTCTCGGGCGCCTCGCCGACGATATCGGCGGGCGCGACGCCTACGACGCCCAGGAGCGGTACGTGCTCCTGTTCGACCGCACCCGCTCGCTGTCCCTGCACCTGTTCGAGCATGTCCACGGGGAAAGCCGCGACCGCGGACAGGCCATGGTGGACCTGATGGCCATGTACGAGGAGGACGGCTTCGAGATCGGCTCGAAGGAGCTGCCGGACTACCTGCCGATGTTCCTCGAATACCTGTCGATGAAGCCCCGGGCCGAGGCCGTCCGGCTGCTCGACGAGACCGCGCACATCCTCGCCGCCCTGCGCGAGCGCCTGAAGAAGCGGCAGTCCGTCTATGCCGACGCGTTCGTCGCCCTGGAATCGATGGCGCGGCAGAAGCCCGACGCCGGACTGCTGAAGGACCTGCTCCAGGCGCCGGACGATGACCCCACGGACCTCGATGCGCTTGACCGCATCTGGGAGGAGGAAGTGGTCACCTTCGGCGGCAACGCGGACGGGGACGACTGCGGGCTGGTGCGCCTGAAGAAGCAGATTCGCGCCGGCCGGCACCGGCCGGCCGACGCGGCAACGCCGCCCAACGCGGAGGGTACGAACCATGTCTGAATTCCTGAACACACTGCTATTCGGCATCTATCCCTATATCGCCCTCGTGGTGATGATCGTCGGCACCATCGTGCGATACGACCGTGATCCCTATACCTGGCGGTCCGGGTCGTCACAGCTGCTTCGCCGCAAGCAGCTGATCTGGGGATCGGTGCTGTTCCATGTCGGCGTCCTCATCGTCTTTTTCGGGCACCTGATCGGACTGCTCACCCCCATCGCCTTTTTCGACATGCTGGGGATCAGCCACGGGGCGAAGCAGGTGCTGGCGATCGTCGTGGGCGGCATTGCCGGCGTCATGGCGATCGTGGGCGCGACGCTCCTGGTCCATCGCCGCCTGTTCGATGCGCGCGTACGCGCCGCCTCGAGCATGACCGATACCCTGATCATCATCCTGCTGTGGCTGCAGCTCCTGCTCGGCCTGCTGACGATCCCCGTTTCCATGCAGCATCTCGACGGGCAGGAGATGGTGAAGTTCATGAACTGGGCCCAGGGAATCTTCACGTTCGACACCGCGGCTGCGGGCTACGTGGCCGGCTCAGCCGCCGTGTTCAAGCTGCACCTGTTTCTCGGGCTGACGATCATGGTCCTGTTTCCGTTCACGCGGCTGGTGCACATGCTGAGCGCGCCGGTGCAGTATCTGTGGCGGCCCGGCTACCAGGTGGTGCGCGAGCGCAACAAGCGCCCGGCCCCAACGCGGCTTCCCGCGGGCTGAGAAATTGGTCTCGGTCCTGGTCAATCCCCCGTCCGGCCGGTCCCCGGGCAAACCGGCCGCGGGAAAGGATGCCGACACCGGGGCCACTGCCGGAGCCGTTGATCCGGCACTCGGTGAGGTCTCGGTCAACGGGATCGCGGTGCCCGAGCGTGAAATCATGGCGGAAGCGCAGAACCACCCCTCGGAAAATCCGGGCGGGGCCCTGCGGGCAGCCGCCGAGGCGCTGGTGATCCGCGAGCTTCTCTGGCAGGAAACCAGGCGCCTCGACATTCCGGCCGTGCCGGAGCGGGACGATGCCGGCCGGCTCGAAACCGAGCGCGACGCCGCCATCCGGGCCCTGATCGACCGGGAAGTGTCCGTGCCCTCGGCGACGCCGGAGGAATGCCGTCGTTACTATGAACGCCATCCCGGCAAGTTCCGCACCCCCACCCTCTTCGAGGCCCGTCACATCCTCATCGCCGTGCCGGCGTCGGATGAGGACGGCCGGCGCGCGGCGAAGATGCGCGCCCAGGCGCTTTGCGGGACCCTCGCCGAGCGGCCGGAGCTGTTCCCGGACCTGGCCCGCGACCATTCCGACTGCCCCTCGTGCGAGCAGGGCGGCAACCTGGGGCAGCTGTCCCCCGGAAGCACCGTCGCCGAATTCGAAGCCACCCTGGCGGACATGCGCGAGGGCGACATCACCCCGGCCCCGGTGGAAAGCCGGTTCGGCTTCCACGTGATCGCGCTGGACCGGAGGATCGAGGGACGCGACCTGCCCTTCGACATGGTGAGTGACCGGATCGCGGCATGGCTCGAGGCCTCCGCGTGGTCGAAAGCGGTTTCCCAGTACATCTCCATTCTCGCCGGGAAGGCGGAGATCCGCGGAATCTCCCTGGGCGGCGCGGAGGGACCGCTCGTCCAGTAGGAAGGCGTCAGGCCGCCAGACCCGAGGCGCCTTAAGCGGGATGCAGCAGGGAATCCGGCTCGCAGCTCTCGAACAGGGACGCGGTCTGCCCGTCCAGGGCAAGCTCGTTACAAAGTTCCTCCGCCCGGCTTCCTTCCCTGGGCTCCTCCCACGAAAAAATCCAGACCCGGAACCGCCTGAACCGGTCGGTCACCCTGAGCCCCGCCCCGTGAAGCGTTCGCAGCAGCGGGGCGATTTCCTCCTCGTCCGGGGGCCATTTCCCGAACGTGATAATCACCCCCATGGCCCTGTCCTCGTAGTGGGTATCGGGGCCGGTGAGAATCCCGCCGGCGGGAGCGGCGGCACAGGAAGCCACCGACAGCGCAAGGAGCAGGGCAGCAAGGCAGAACCGGCGGCCCGTCCCGGCCGCGGGTGTTCCCGGTTCCCCGGGAGTTGACCGGCCCCGGCTCATCGGCCGGTTGCCGGGGTTTTCACGCGCTGGAACATCGTTCATCCCCTCATGCTGCCCCTGCGTTCCGCCGGATACATCCCGCCAACCGCTTGGCGGTACAATCGCCTCGGAACTGAAATCCGGATTATCCGAACATGCAGAAGAATTATCCACCCCGCAGGGACGCTGCCCGGTCGTGGTGCGCGGGCCTCGTGATGTCCGCCCTGCTGCTTCTCGCGCACGCGGGCACTGCCCGGGCCGGCGGCGAAGGTGCCGCCTTCCGGTGGGGAGAATCCTACGCGGGCGTGTTCGCGGGAAGCCGCCGGGCGGACCACCGGGTCATCGACGTGGAGGGTTTCGCGAACTGGGGAAATCCCGGCTGGTCGGTGGAATACGACCGGTCCGGATTCGCCGGCGGCGTGCTGGCCGGCAGGAAGCTCCGGGGGGGCGGGCTGCCCCTCAGGATCGAGGTCGACGGCATGTCCGGCGGCGGGACGGCCGCCTCGAACCAGCTCGATCCCGAGGGCCTTGATGAGACCGTGAGGTCCGAGTTCCGGTGGATCGCCACCGCGCGCATCGGCATCGAGCATCCCGCCGGGCCGGCGACGGTATTTGCCGGCGGCGGGCTCGCGCTTGCCGGGATCGACAGCTCGGTGACCGACATCGACTTCGGACCCGACATGCCGACGCGGGCAGACCCGGATGACTCCTTCCGGGACAGCTCGGTGGAGGCCGGCTGGGTCTTCGGCATCGGCGTCGAAGCCCCGCTGGCCGGCAACTGGCTGCTGCGCCTGGAGGGTTCGTACCTGGATTTCGGCCGGAGCAGACATCAAGTGAACCACTCCGGCGACGGCCGCTGCGGACCGGACGGGCCCCGCCGGCCATGCCCGTACGATATCGAGAACGACCTCGGCATCGTGCGCCTGGCAGTCATCCGCCGGTTCGGCTCCTGACCGGCCCCTGCCCGCACCGGACCGCGTGACCGAGGCTGCCCTGCCGGCATTCCCAGTCCCGTGACCTGCCATCCAGCCCTTGTCCCGCCAATCAACCAGGCAATGGCCCTGCCGCTGACATGCTGACGATCAGCGAGGAAATCCTGCTGCTGATGCTCGACGATGAGACCGGCTGGCTGAGCGTGACGCTGCCGGGCCATCGCATCCGGGCCGCCATCAGCGGCGCCGTGCTGATGGACCTTGCCCTTGCCGACCGCATCGACACCGATCTCGAGCATCTCTTTCTCGTGAACCCGGAACCGGCCGGGGAACCCGCGCTGGACCATGCGCTCAAGCGGATCAGGGAAGACGGGGAACGGCGCCCGGCCGACCACTGGGTGGACGTGTTCACGCGCGATCACGAGGCCGTGCGTGCGCGGATCGACGACCGCCTGGTGGAACGGGGGATCGTGTCGCGGGACCGTTTCGGCAGGCTGCTGGTGATGGGTGGCAGTCACCTTGTGGCCGCGGACGGCACCCCGTATCGTGACGTCAGGCGACGCATCGCCGGGGAACTGATGAACGATGAAATCCCCGACCCGCGGGACATCATGATCATCAGCCTGCTGGATACGTGCATGCTCTGGCCCGTCCTCATCGACGAATCCCGGTTCGACCTGCTGGCCCCCAGGATCCAGCAGATTGCCCGGCTGGACCTGATCGGCCAGGCCGTAGGCCGCTTCGTCAGCATGTGGTGGGGCTGATCACAGGCGGTCCGGGCACTGCCAACAACGAATCCGCGGCGGCATTGGGGCCTGCCGTACGTTCACTCAATTGATGGCCGCAGGGTCGCCGGACCGCCCGGGACGGCCCTTCTGCCGGACCGCTTCAGGCCGTTTCGCTTTCTCCAGAATCCGCTCCGGCTGCTGCCGCCCGGAACGTTCGTTGCCGGACGGGCTTCACTGCCGCAGGGAAAGGATGCCGTTCCATGGCGATGATCAATCTTATTGATACGTTGCATAAACATTCGGAATTATCGTTTTTCCGTGTTTTCTGCGATATCCGCAGGTTTCCCACTGTTGCACACGAGGGAGAGGTCCCAGATGAGTTTCTTCGAGATTCCCCCCCTGACCGTCCGCCTGCAGCGCAGCGAACTTGCCGTTCCCGGTTCGAGTCCGGAGATGTTCGAGAAAGCCGCCAACAGCGACGCCGATTATGTTTTCCTGGACTGCGAAGATGCCGTGGCCCCGCCGGACAAGGAGAAGGCAAGAACCAACATCATCGGCGCCCTGAACGACATTGACTGGAAGGCGAAGGGCAAGACGGTTTCGGTTCGAATCAACGGTCTTGACACCCATTACATGTACCGTGATGTCGTCGATATCGTCGAGCAGGCCGGGGATCGGCTCGACACGATCCTGATTCCCAAGGTCGGGGTTCCGGAAGACATCTATGTCGTGGACTGCCTGGTATCCCAGATCGAACAGGCCCGGGGCGCATCACACCGGATCGGACTGGAATGCCTGATCGAGACATCGCTCGGCATGGCCAACGTCGAAGCGATCGCACGGTCCGCGTGCCGGGCGGGGTCCCGGCTTGAGGCACTGCATTTCGGGGTGGCGGACTATGCGGCAAGCTGCCGTGCCAGAACCGTCGTCATCGGGGGGCTGAACCCGGATTATCCGGGAGACCAGTGGCATGCCAGCCTGCAGCGCATGCTGGTTGCGTGCAGGTCCTACGGCCTGAGGGCGATCGACGGGCCCTACGGGGATTACAACGACCCGGACGGATTCATCGCCGCGGCGAAACGCGTCGCCGCGATGGGTTACGAGGGAAAATGGGCGATCCATCCCTCGCAGATTGAGCTGGCAAACCGGGTCATGTCCCCACCCGAGGCCGAGGTCGAGCGGGCGCGGGGGATCCTGGAAGCCCTGGAAGAAGCGGAAAAGGCCGGCAAGGGCGCGGCATCCCTGGACGGAAAGCTGATTGACGCGGCATCCGCAAGGATGGCGCGGAACATCGTGGAGCAGGGCATGGCCATTGCCGCGCGCGCATCCGGGACATCCGGCTGAGGAGGGAAGGAAAATGGAAATACATGAATACCAGGCCAAGCAGCTGCTGGGCGAATTCGGCGTGAACATTCCTCCGGGCGGCCTGGCCTACAGTCCGGAACAGGCGGTGTACCGCGCCAGCGAACTGGGGGGCAGCCGGTGGGTAGTCAAGGCGCAGATCTATTCCGGCGGGCGGGGCAAGGCCGGCGGGATCAAGGTGTGCGGTGACAGCCACGAGATCTGGGATGCGTCCGAATCGCTGCTCGGGCGAAGGCTGGTCACCGCCCAGACTGGGCCGGCCGGAAAGCCCATTTACCGGCTGTACGTGGAGCCGGCATTCAACATCCTGAGCGAGAAATATTTCGGCCTCGTTCTGGACCGGAGCCGCGAGTGCATCGTCGCCGTCGGTTCCGCGGAGGGCGGCATGGACATCGAGGAACTGGCGGAGAGCCGGCCGGATGCCATCATCCGGACCGAGATCGAACCTGCGGTCGGAATGCAGATGTTCCAGGCCAAGCGCCTGGCTTACCAGATCGGGTTCGACGCACAGGATACCGGCCAGGCGGCAAACATCTTTCTGCGCGCCTACCGGGCGTTTCGCGACCTGGATGCGACCATGCTGGAAATCAATCCCCTGGCGGTAACCGCCGAAGGCGGGGTCCTGGCCCTGGATGCCAAGATGACATTCGATGACAACGCCCTGTTCCGCCACTCGATGATTTCCGAGTTCCGGGACAAGTCGCAGGAAGATCCGAACGAGATGGAGGCGGCCGACCGGGGACTGAGCTACGTGGGGCTCGAAGGCAACATCGGCTGTATCGTCAACGGCGCGGGGCTGGCCATGGCCACCATGGACATCATCAAGCTCCGGGGGGGAGAACCCGCCAATTTCATGGATATCGGCGGCGGTGCTTCACCCAGCCGGGTGGCAAAGGCATTCCGGCTGGTTCTGTCCGACCCGAAGGTGAAGGCAATCCTGGTCAACATCTTTGCCGGAATCAATCGTTGCGACTGGGTCGCGGAAGGCGTGATCGAGGCGGTAAGACGATTCGAGCCCGGGATTCCGGTGGTGGTCCGCCTGTCGGGCACCAACATGGACGAAGGCCTGCGGATGATTCGTGAATCGGGCCTTCAGATCCAATCAACCGACACTCTCGACGGCGCGGTCAAGGCGGCGGTCGAATCCATTTCGGAGAAAGGCTGATGGCGATACTGATCAATCGGGACACGCCCATACTGGTCCAGGGGTTCACCGGGAAGATCGCCACTTTCCACAGTACCGAAATGATTGATTACGGGTCGAACGTCGTGGGCGGCGTGACCCCCGGGAAAGGGGGCACAAGGCACCTTGAGCGGCCCGTGTTCAACTCGGTTCATGACGCGGTATCGGAAACCGGCGCCGAGGCAAGCATCATTTTCGTGCCGCCCGCGTTCGCGGCCGACAGCATCATGGAGGCGGTGGATGGCGGGATTCAACTCTGTGTTGCCATCACGGACGGGATACCGGCCCAGGACATGCTGCGGGTCAAGCGTTACATGAGGCGGGTCAAGAAGGAACGGCGCATGCTGCTGATCGGTCCGAACTGTGCGGGTGTCATCAGTCCCGGAAAGTCCATGCTGGGAATCATGCCGGGACACATCTACAAGGCGGGCAGCATCGGCATCGTCAGCCGTTCAGGCACCCTCGGATACGAGGCGGCGTATCAACTCAAGCAGGTGGGGGCCGGGGTGTCCACCTCGGTCGGAATTGGCGGCGATCCGATCAACGGCAGTTCCTTCAGGGATCACCTCGAACGGTTCGAGCAGGACAACGAAACCCGGGTGGTGCTCATGATCGGGGAGATCGGCGGACCCCAGGAGATCGAGGCGGCGAAGTTCTGTCGGGAAAACATGTCCAAGCCCGTGATCGGCTATATCGCCGGCCTGACGGCCCCGAAAGGCAGACGCATGGGGCACGCCGGGGCGATCGTCAACACCGCCGGCGAGAGCGCCCGGGAAAAGGTCGAAATGCTGAAGGAGAACAATGTGACCATTGTTCCCTCTCCGGCCCAGTTTGCCGAAACGGTCCTGTCAGCTGCCGGCTCTCTCGTAACATAGGCGGGAACCCTGCCCGGGTGCGTCAACCCCGCCAGGGTAAACGGCGTGACCTCACTCCGCAGTCCGCAGCAACCCATACACCATGGCGCCAGGCACACCACCCACTCGTGCGGCGCCATGACCTCGTGCCCTCGATGATCGGCCATGTGCCTGGTTCGAATTCGCCCAATGGGGCAACATCGACCTCGACACCTTCTTGTGCCGCTCCCGGGAGGCGGCGGCCATTGATACCCGAAATCACTGCAGGGAAATTCCAATACAAGTAAAGTCTCTGTAAAATCAATCTGTTAGAATACCATTCCCTAATTCAACAGCAGACAATTACCATTGATGGAACACACTTTCATATACATTCCGGTGGTCTTGCCCGTGACCGATGTGCCCGGTCTGGGGCTTTTCATGCCACGGGTGCTGCTCGAGTTTGGGTGAGAACGATGATGCGCCCTGACAACGCCCCCCCGGGTCATCTGTCGCGCTCTCTGGCCGAGGTCGATCCGCCGGTCCGTGCGGCGCTCGACAGTGAGGCGTCCCGCCAATACGCGCAGATTGAGCTCATCGCCTCGGAAAACATCATGAGCCGTGCGGTGCTCGAGGCACTCGGGCACGAGATCGGAAACAAGACGCTGGAAGGTTATCCCGCAAACCGCTTCCACGGCGGCGGCGAGAATGTTGACGTCGTCGAACGCCTCGCCATCGAGCGCACGAAGGAACTCTTCGGTGCGACCTATGCCAATGTCCAGCCGCACTCGGGCACACAGGCCAATCAGGCCGTGTTCTTCGTGCTGCTACGCCCCGGAGACCGGATCCTGAGTCTGGATCTGGCAGCTGGCGGACACCTCAGCCATGGTGCTGGAGCAAACCTCTCGGGACGCTGGTTCGACTCCCATCACTACGGTGTGGACCGCGCGAGCGGTCTGCTGGATTACGACGCGATCGAGACCCGGGCCCGCGAGGTGCGTCCGGCGCTGTTGATCGCCGGCGGGTCGGCTTATCCGCGTGTCATCGACTTCGAACGCATGGCCCGGATCGCGGAAGCAGTCGAAGCACGGTTACTGGTGGACATGGCACACATCGCCGGGCTCGTCGCTGCCGACGCGCACCCCTCGCCCCTGCCTCATGCCGACATCGTTACCTGCACCACGACCAAAACCTTGCGCGGACCCCGGGGCGGCGTCATCCTCGCGCAATCAGACGAATTCGCAAAACGCCTTCAATCCGCAGTCTTCCCCGGTGTCCAGGGAAGCCTTCACCCCAACGTTCTCGCCGCCAAGGCAGTGTGCCTGGGCGAAGCCCTTCGCCCGGAGTTCAGAGTCTATGGGCAGCGCGTCGTGCAAAACGCGCGCGTGCTCGCCGCCACGCTCGCGGACCGCGGCATCGGGATAGTTGGCGGCGGCACCGACACCCACATGGTGCTGCTCGATCTCGCATCGGTGGGCCTTCTCGGCCAACAGGCTGAAACTGTGCTGGCCAAGGCCGGCATCACATCCAACAAGAACCCGGTCCCGTTCGACGCGCGAAGCCCTTCGAAATGGACCGGGTTGCGACTGGGCGTCTCGGCCGTGACGACACGCGGCCTTGCGCCCCCTGATATGGAAGTACTTGGGGCGTGCATCGCCGATCTGCTGCATGGCGAGTCCCGTTCGGACCCCGGCCCGGCGCTTGCCCAGGCAGAACCCATCATCGCCCGGCTCGCTCAGAGCGTAGACTGGTACGGCACGACATGACCGACTTTGAATAATCCTCTTCCAGGTGGCCACACATCATGATACGCCATGGTCCACCGCTCCTTGCCCGCACCCAGCGCACTGCTACCGACGACAGCATCAGGGGGATTCCGGGGCATGTTGTCCGCAGTGAACGGATTCACTGGCAGGAGAATGTAACAGTCTACTCGATCGTGTCCTCCAAGGTAGTAGGGCGTCACGGTCGCATCGTCTGTATAGTCCCTCAGGCCTCTGAACCAGATGAGCATGGACTCACCGGTTTGATCCGGGCAGCACAATCTCGAAAGACCATGGAGGAAGAAGGCCGGCAATTCTGACCGGCCGTCCCGAATGGGCGATCTCCGACAAAGGGGTTTAACTTCCCGAATTTGTGCCGATTTATTGGGTGAACGATCCCTGCAGAACGGAACCATGCTGTCCAGAGTCCCGTGCGCCCTTCTCGGTGCCGGCCTTCTTTTCCTCCTCGGGCTGTCCGGCCCCGCCCATGCCCTGTTGCCCGCCCGGGTGGATGGCGAGCCCCTGCCCAGCCTGGCGCCGATGCTGGAAAATGTCCTCCCGGCGGTGGTGAACATCTCCACCACTACCCGGATCCGGACCACGGATCACCCTTTGATGCAGGATCCGTTCTTCCGCCGGTTCCTCGGCCCGCGCGAGCGGGAGGGCAGCAGCCTCGGTTCCGGGGTCATCGTCGATGCCGTGAACGGCTACATTCTCACGAACCACCATGTCATCGACCGGGCCGACGAGATCACCGTCACCACCAACGACGGCCGGTCCATGGAAGCAACCCTGGTGGGCTCCGATGAGGACAGCGACGTCGCAGTCATCCAGGTGCGGGGAGACAACCTGCAGGCCATTGCCATCGGCAGGTCCGCGGAACTTCGCGTGGGCGATTTCGTGGTGGCCATCGGCAGCCCGTTCGGGCTCAGCCAGACCGTGACCTCCGGCATCGTCAGCGCCCTCGGCCGCAGCGGCCTCGGGATCGAGGGCTATGAGGATTTCATCCAGACCGACGCCTCCATCAACCCAGGCAACTCCGGGGGCGCGCTGGTGAATCTCCGCGGGGAACTGGTCGGCATCAACACCGCGATCCTGTCCCGCGGCGGCGGGAGCATCGGCATCGGCCTTTCCATACCCGTCGACATGGCCGGCGCGCTGATGTCCCAGATTATTGAGCACGGCGACGTGCAGCGCGGCATCCTCGGTGTGGCCATGCAGGATCTCACGCCCCGGCTGGCGGAAGCCTTCGGCATCCCGGGCAGGCGCGGCGCCGTGGTCTCCCAGGTGGTTCCCGGCTCCGCGGCGGAGGAAATCGGCATGCAGTCGGGTGATGTCATCGTCGGCTTCGACAACGCCGAGATCCACGACAGCGCCGACCTCCGAAACGCCGTGGGACTGCTGCGCACGGGTGACAAGGGCACCGTGGCCTTCTACCGGGGCGGCCGGCTGATCGAGCGGGAAGTCACCATCCACGATCCGCGGAAGGTCGCGAATGTCCAGGGCAAGGCCCCGGCAGACAGCCGTTTTGCCGGCGCAGCCTTCGAGGGGGTGACTTCCGAGGACGGCGAGAAGGCCATCCGGGTCACCGGCATCGAACCCGGCAGTCCCGCGGCCCGCACGGGCATCGTCCCGGGCGACGTGATCTATTCGGTCAACCGGCATCGGATCGAGTCGGTGGACGACCTGTCGAATGTCGTCGAGCGGTCGGACGGCGTGCTCCTGATGCGCCTGCTGCGCGACGGACGGGCCCTGTTCCTGGTGGTGAAGTAGACTTTCCGCCGTTCCGCTGCCGCTTGCGGGCGCATCCTCTCCCTTGCGCCGGACAAATGATGTATTTTCTCCACTGTCTGCCGGGCCATGGGCCTTGCATGGCCGGCATGCTGCAACTTCATCATGACAGAATTCCTCCTGGCGATTACCCTCTTTGTCGTGGCCCATGCCGTGCCGCCGGCTCCCCCGGTGCGCCGGCGCCTGGTCTCCGTCCTCGGCCGGCGCCTGTACCTGACCGTCTACTCCCTCGCCTCCCTTGTCCTCCTTGCCTGGGTCATTTCCGCCGCTGTCAGGGCCCCGCTCATTCTGCTCTGGGCGCCGACGGGCTGGCAGTGGGTGGTGCCCGTCGCCGCGATGCCGCTGGCGTTCTGGTTCCTCGTCGCCGGCCTCGCCGAAGCCAACCCGCTTTCCATTTCTTTCCGTCGCCGTGACCCGGCCGTCCCTCTTCCCCCGATTGTCCGGATCACCCGCCACCCCGTGATCTGGGGCTTCCTGATCTGGGCAGGGGCACATGTTCCGCCCAACGGCGATGTCGTCTCGCTCATCCTGTTCGGTGGGATGACCGCCCTTGCCGCGGCGGGCATTCCCATGCTCGAGCGGCGTGCCCGGCAGCGGCTCGGCGACCTGCAGTGGCGGGAAATGTCACGAACCACTTCCGTCTTCCCTTTTGCCGCCGTCCTCTCGGGAAGGTCCGGACTCCGCGTGAACGGCCCGTTCCTCCAGCATGCCATCGCGGGGATCGCCGCCTACCTGTGGTTCCTCCTTAAGGGCCACGAATGGCTGATCGGGGTCGACCCGCTGGCATGGCTCTCCTGGTGACCTGAAGCAGTCTCCCCGCATGCGACACGTCCTTTTCAGCCACGGTTTCCGTCCGTTCTTTCTTGGCGGCGCCCTCTGGGCCGCGGCCACCATGCTGTTCTGGGCCGCCCTGCTGACCGGGCACATCACGTTCGAGACCCCCTACGGCGTCGTCGTATGGCATTCCCATGCACTCCTTTTCGGGTACGGATCGGCGATCGTGGCCGGCTTCCTGCTGACCGCCATACCGAACTGGACCGGGCGCCCGCCGGTCGGCGGCCCGGTGTTATTTGTCCTGTTCGCTGTCTGGCTGTCGGGCCGGGTGGCGGTCCTGCTCGCGGGCACGGTCGGGCTTGTTGCCGCGGCCATCGTCGACAGCCTCTTCCTGCTCGGAATGTCCGCCGTCGTCTTCCGGGAGATTGTCGCCGGGCGGAATCGCCGCAATCTCACCGTGGCAGTGATCGTGCTCCTTTATTGCCTGACCAATATCGCCTTTCATCTCGAGCTTATCCAGAGCGGCTATCCGTTCCATGCCACCAAGGCGGCGGTTTCGGTTCTCGTCATCCTGATCATGCTGATCGGCGGCCGGATCATTCCCGGCTTCACCCGGAACTGGCTTACGGCCCAGGGCGCCCGGGCGCTTCCGGCGCCATTCAGTGCATTCGACCGGCTCGCGCTCGGTGTCGCCGTGTCCGCCCTGGCGATCTGGACCGTCTTCCCGTGGTGGCGGCTTACGGGCTGGACGCTCCTCCTGGCCGCGCTCATCCAGGCCGTCCGTCTTGCACGCTGGTCGGGCCACCGCACCTTCCGCGAACCCCTCGTTCTGATCCTGCATGTCGGCTATGCCTTCGTGCCGCTGGGCTTCGCCGCCGTCGGGGGCGCCATCCTGTGGCCCTACGCCGTTCCCGTCTCCGGATCGCTGCATGCCTGGACCACCGGGGCGATCGGCGTGATGACCCTCGCCGTCATGACCCGTGCAAGCAGGGGGCATTCCGGACGCCCCCTGACCGCCCCCGCCTCCACGCAGTTCATCTACCTGCTCGTGCTCCTTTCGGCCATCGCCCGGCTCGCCGCGGCCCTGCTGCCGGAATCGGCATTCCCGCTTCTCGTGTTCTCCTCCCTTGCGTGGGCGGCCGCCTTCTCCGCCTTCGTGATCTTCTACGGCCCGATGCTCCTGGAGTCCCGCGGGGAGGACTGAAGACCCGGGCCGAGGCGGGACCGGGAGGAGTGCTTTGGGGAGCCATAAGGGATTCCTTTCGCAAATGCGTGGACTTGGCCGGTGCCCGTCGCCATAATCCCCCCGTCGACGGACCCGATGCGTGCACGTGCAATGCCCGACCAGCTGATCGCCCCCTCCATACTCTCCGCGGATTTCGCCCGGCTGGGCGAGGAGGTGGACAATGTCCTCGCTGCGGGCGCGGACATGGTGCATTTCGACGTCATGGACAACCACTACGTCCCGAATCTCACCGTCGGCCCGCTGATCTGCGAGGCCCTGCGCGGACACGGCGTCACCGCCCCCATCGACGTGCATCTCATGGTCAAGCCGGTGGACCGGATCATTCCGGATTTCGCCGCCGCCGGCGCAACCTACATCACCTTCCACCCGGAGGCGTCCGAACATGTCGACCGGTCCCTCCAGCTGATCCGTTCCGAGAACTGCCGGCCGGGCCTGGTGTTCAATCCCGCCACGCCGCTGGATGCGCTGGAATACGTGATGGACAAGATCGACATGATCCTGCTCATGTCGGTCAACCCCGGGTTCGGCGGCCAGTCGTTCATCCCCGCCACGCTGGACAAGCTGAAGAAGGCCCGGCGCCTGATCGAAGCGAGCGGCCGTGACATCCGCCTGGAAGTCGACGGCGGGGTGAAGGTGGACAACATCGCCGAGATCGCCCGGGCCGGTGCCGACACCTTTGTCGCGGGCAGCGCCATCTTCGGCGCAGGAAGGTCCGAAGACCCCAACCGGTACGATACCGTGGTCACCTCCATGCGGGACCAGCTGGCAACGATCTGATTCCCCCTTCAATATGCAACCACTGACGGCCCGCACGCTGCTGTTCGACCTCGACGGCACCCTGATGGACACGGTGCCGGATATCGCCGGCGCCGCCAATCGCACCATGCGTGCCCTCGGCCTTGCGGAAAGGCCGGAGGAGGACCTGCGCATGTGGACCGGCAACGGTTCGGACAGGCTGATCAAGCGCACCATCACCGGGGAATGGGACGGGGAGCCGGACCCCGCGTTGCTGGAACGGGCGCTGCCGCTCTTCTTCGATCTCTACGCCAAACACATCCACGAGCGGAGCCGGTTCTACCCCGGCGTGGAGGAGACCATGGCGCGCCTTCGCGCGGAGGGCTTCACTCTCGCCTGCGTGACCAACAAGCCCGACCGTCACACCGGCCTGCTCCTGGAGGTTTCGGGCCTGTCCCGCCACCTGTCGACCTGGGTGGGCGGCAACACCATCGGGGTGCGCAAGCCGGACCCGGGCCAGCTGCTGCATGCCGCCGAGACCCTCGGCAGCGCCCCATCGGAATGCGTCATGATCGGAGACTCCATGAACGATATCCAGGCCGCGCGGGCTGCGGGCATGCGGGTGATCTGCCTGACCTACGGCTACAACCAGGGGGTGGACCTGCGAACGGGCAGTCCGGACCGCCTGCTCGATGATTTCCGGGAACTCGTCGAGCATCTTGCGCCGGCATCCGGAATCAGCGACCGTAAGCTATCCTCCGTGGTCTGAATACCGGACCCAGAACCGCATCGGACGCCGGCAGACTCCCCCTTTCCCGGCGACGCCGTCCCGTCCTTTCCGCTGGACTTTGTGCCGCATCCGGGTACAATCCGCCAGCGAACCCGATTCATTCACGCGGTTTACCGCATGCCAACAGTCATCACATCCGGAACCCAATGGACCTGGCCCTGGCGAGGCTGGCGCAGCTGACGCTTTGCCCTGCCCGGCCATGCGGCCGCCATTCCTGACCGTGATGATTGAACATGCTGACAAAACCTGAATTCGACGCCTACGCCGCCCGCGGCTTCAACCGCGTCCCCCTTGCCCGCGATCTGCTGGCCGACCTGGAAACCCCGCTTTCCACCTACCTGAAACTGGGCGCAGGCCCCTACAGCTACCTGCTGGAGTCCGTCCAGGGCGGCGAAAAGTGGGGCCGCTACTCCATGATCGGCCTGCCCTGCCGCAACCGCATCGAAGTCTCCGGGCACCGGGTCCGCGTCCACCATGACCAGCGGGTGGTCGAGGACCGCGAGGCGGACGACCCGCTGGAAGCGATCCGCGCCTTCCAGCAGCGGTTCAGGGTCCCGGACGTGGACGGCCTGCCCCGCTTCACCGGCGGCCTGGTGGGCTATTTCGGCTACGGCACGGTGCACTACATCGAGCCCCACCTGGGAAAGGAGGGGGCCCCGGACCCGGTCGGGGCGCCGGACATCCTGCTCATGGTGTCCGAGGAGGTGGTGGTGTTCGACAACCTGTCCGGTCGGCTGCAGATTATCGTCCTGGCGGATCCGGGCGAACAGGATGCCTACGACCGCGCAGTAGACCGGCTCGATGACCTGGCCGCGGCGCTGCACCGGCCGCTTTCCTCCCAACCGAAGGACGCCTTTGCCGACGGTCCCGGGGAGGCGAACGCCGAGTCCTCCCTGCCGCGCGCGGATTTCGAGCAGGCGGTGGAGAAGTGCCGCCGCTACATCCGCGACGGTGACATCTTCCAGGTGGTGCTGTCCCAGCGCATGTCCATGCCCTACCAGGCAAGGCCCCTGGAACTCTACCGCGCGATGAGGACGCTCAACCCGTCGCCCTACATGTTCTTCGTCGACCTGGGCGACTTCCAGATCGCCAGTTCGTCGCCGGAAATCCTGGTGCGCCTGGAACAGGGGGAGATCACGGTACGGCCCATCGCGGGGACCCGCGGGCGCGGGGCCACACAAGAGGAGGACGAGGCCCTTGCCGAGGAGCTCCTGGCGGATCCCAAGGAGCTGGCGGAGCACCTGATGCTGATCGACCTCGGCCGGAACGATGTCGGGCGGGTCTCCGAGATCGGCTCGGTGACGCTCACCGACAGGATGATCATCGAGCGCTATTCCCACGTCATGCACATCGTCTCCAACGTGACCGGACGGATCACCCCTGAGCTCGATGCCATCGACGTGCTGAAGGCCACCTTCCCCGCGGGCACGCTGTCCGGCGCGCCCAAGGTGCGCGCGCTGGAGATCATCGAGGAGCTGGAGCCGGACAGACGCGGCATCTATTCGGGCGCCATCGGCTACATCGGCTGGAACGGCAACATGGATACGGCCATCGCCATCCGCACCGCGCTGATCAAGGACGGCCGGGTCTACGTCCAGGCGGGTGCGGGCATCGTCGCCGACTCGGTGCCGGAGAAGGAATGGGAGGAATCCATGAACAAGGCCCGGGTGGTGTTCCGGGCGGTGGACATGGTGAACGGGGGCCTGCACGGCCCGTTCGGTGCGGGGGGCCGTTGACATGCTGCTGATGATCGACAACTACGATTCCTTCACGTACAACCTGGTGCAGTATTTCGGCGAACTCGGGCAGGATGTCCGGGTGTTCCGGAACGACCGGGTGACGCTGGACGAGGTGGCGGAGATGCAGCCGGACTATCTCGTGATCTCCCCCGGCCCCTGCACACCCAACGAGGCCGGAATCTCCGTGGCGGCCATCGAACGGTTCGCGGGGAAAATCCCGGTCCTCGGTGTCTGTCTCGGCCACCAGAGCATCGGCCAGGCGTTCGGCGGGCGGATCGTGCACGCGCGGACGCTGATGCACGGCAAGACTTCCATGATCCACCACGACGGCCGGGGCGTTTTCCGTGATCTCCCCGATCCGTTCCAGGCTACGCGTTACCATTCCCTGGTCATCGCGCCGGACTCGGTGCCGGACTGCCTGGAGGTCACCGCCCGCACCGGCGACGGCGAGATCATGGGCGTGCGGCACCGGGAATTGCCGGTGACCGGCGTGCAGTTTCACCCGGAGTCCATCGAGACGCCTTGCGGACACCAGCTGCTCGAGAACTTTCTTGAGGGGAGCCCGGCATGAACACCAGCAAAGCCAGACCCCGCGCCGTGCCAAGTGTCCAGATCGACAATGACCGGGTGATCGTCACGCAGTGGCGTTTTGCCCCGGGGGCCGAAACCGGCTGGCACCGGCACGGCTTCGACTACATCGTGGTGCCGATGACGACGGGCAGGCTGCTGGCGGAGACCGGCGACGGCGACGTGACCACCGACCTGACCGCGGGAGTTTCCTATGCGCGGCCGATGGGCGTAGAGCACAACGTCGTCAACATCAACGACTTCGAATTCATTTTCGTGGAAATCGAAGTGAGGTCGCCGGGGGGCCAGTCGTGAGCGACATCCTGGAGCGGATCCTGGCCCACAAGGCCGGGGAAGTGGCCGGGCGCGCCGGGACAACGCCCCTGTCCGACCTCAGGCGGCGGTGCGACGCCGGCCTGCCTCCGACCCGGGGCTTCGCCGACGCCCTGGGGGACCGGCTCGACCGGGGCCGGCCGGGCGTCATCGCGGAGGTCAAGAAGGCCTCCCCCAGCAAGGGGGTGATCCGGCCCGATTTCGATCCCGCCGAGATCGCGCGCAGCTACGCCCGCGGCGGCGCCACCTGTCTGTCGGTGCTCACCGACGAGCACTTCTTCCAGGGCCACGACGACTACCTCCTTGCGGCCCGCGAGGCCAGCGGCCTGCCGGTGCTGCGCAAGGACTTCACCATCGACCCCTACCAGGTATACGAGGCACGGCTGATCGGTGCCGACGCCATCCTGCTGATCGTGGCGGCACTGGACGATGCTGCCCTGTCGGACTTGGCGGCGCTGGCCCTTGAGTTGTCGCTGGACGTGCTGGTGGAGGTGCACAACCATGCGGAACTCGTGCGGGCATTGCGGTTGCCGTGCCGGCTGGTGGGCATCAACAACCGGAACCTGCGCACCTTCGAAACTTCCCTCGACACCACGCTCGGATTGCTGGATGACATGCCGCAGGACCGCATCGTGATCACGGAAAGCGGGATTCACCGCCCCGAGGACGTGTCGATGATGCGCGCCAACGGCGTGCACGCGTTCCTGGTGGGCGAGGCCTTCATGCGGGCCGATGACCCCGGGGACAGGCTGGCCGAACTCTTCCGGGACCGGACGGCCTGAATACCCGTCCCGCCGCGCTCACTCCAGCGGCAGGACCACCACGGCGTCAGCGTTGACGCACAGGTCTGTCCGGGCCCCCGGAGCAAGCCGGGCGAGCTGGGGAAAGTGCGCCGTCAGCGGCCGGTCCGGCGCCGCATCCGGGACCAGCACCACACGCAGGTGGGGGCCGAAAAACGCCACGTCCCGCGCACTGGCGCCGCCGAGGTCCACCACGGGATCCTTCGCCGACACCCGGAAGTGTTCCGGGCGGAAACAAAGGGCCACGCGCTGGTCCCGGGACAGCGGCCGGTTCATGGCCGCCGCGGACGGCAGCGTCAGTTCACGATCCCAGGCCTCGAGGCGGAGCTCCGCGCTGCCGGCCTCCAGGACCCGGCCCTCGACCCGGTTCAGTTCGCCCATGAAGCCGGCGCTGAACAGGGTTGCCGGGCGAAGGTAGACCCGGTCCGGCGGGCCGTGGTCCTCGATGCGGCCGTGGTTCATCACCACGATCCTGTCCGCGATGGCCATGGCCTCTTCCTGGTCGTGGGTGACATGGATGAACGTGGTGCCCGTCTCGCGCTGGATCTGCTTCAGCTCGTGCTGCATCTGCTTGCGCAGGTTGAGATCGAGGGCGCCCAGGGGTTCATCCAGCAGCAGCACGTCCGGTTCCACCGCCAGGGCGCGGGCCAGGGCGACCCGCTGGCGCTGGCCGCCGGACAGCTCATGGGGCTTCTTTCCCGCGGCCCCGGGCAGATTGACCATCTCGAGGAGCTTAAGGGCGCGCCGTTCCGACTCCCCGCGGGCAACACCCCGCATTTTCGGTCCGAACATGATGTTGGACCTCACCGTCATGTGCGGAAAAAGGGCGTAGTCCTGGAACATGGTGGTGGTGGGCCGCCTGGCCGGCGGCACGCCGTTGTACGGCCTGTCGCCGATCAGCACCTCGCCCCGGACGGGGGGGATGAATCCCGCCAGAATCATGAGAAGCGTGGTCTTGCCGCAGCCGGACGGACCGAGCAGCACGGCGTATTCGCCGGCATCCACCGGGAGGTCGATGTCCGCCAGGGCCTCGAATTCGCCGAACCGGTGGCCGATGCCGCGAAGCTCAACCCGGGCGGTCATTCCATCCTCTCCGGCGGAACACGGTGAATTCGAGCAGCAGCACGATCACCACCGAGACCAGAAACACGACGCTTCCCACGGCATTGGTTTTGGGATTGAGGCCCGATCGCAGAAGGCTCCAGATCTCCACCGGCAGGGTAACGTCGAACCGGCTCAGCAGGAACGCAATGATGAACTCGTCCCAGGAAAAGGTCACCGACAGAAAGTAGGCGGCGACGATGGACGGCATCAGCATGGGCGCGGTGACCCAGAGCATCACCCTGAGATCGCTCGCGCCCAGGTCCTGGGCGGCGCGTTCGATGTTGCGCTGGTGCTCGCCCAGGGATGCGTAGATGATGGCGAAGCACAGCGGCGTGTTGATCACCACGTGCCCGATGCCGACCGTCCAAAGGCTGCGGGACACGCCGACCAGGTTGAGCGTCACAAGGAGGCCGAAGCCGATGATCAGGTAGCTCACCGTCAGCGGGGCCGTGATCATCACCTTCAGGGGGCCGGCCCCGGGCAGCCGGAAGCGGGCGAAGCCGTAGGCCGCCAGGAACCCGAGAACGCAGGCCAGGGCGGAGGAAAGAAGCGCCACCAGCAGCGAGTGCGTCAGCGCCGAGGTCAGCTTGCCGTCGGCGGCTACGGCCTCGTACCAGCGCAGCGAGGGCCCGTTGAAGGGCGGAATCGGGAACCGTCCCTCCTGGAACGAAAACAGCACCAGGGTCATCACCGGCAGGTAGATGAAGCCATAGAGCAGCAGCAGGTAGCTGCCGGTGCCCGCATTGTCGAGCCAGCGGCGCATCAGACCCGCTCCATCTTCAGCCAGCGCGACGCGGCCAGATAGACCAGGGTGATCACCACCATGAGAATGATGGACAGCGCCGCCGCCGTGGGGAAGTCGGCCCGCCGCGTGATCTGCAGCATGATGATCTGCGGCAGCACCAGCTCGTTGTTGCCGCCGAGAATCTGCGGCGTGATGTAGTCCCCGATGCACAGCACGAAGGTGAGAAACGCACCCACCACCACCCCGGGCAGTGTCAGGGGCAGGATCACGTACCAGAAGGTCTGCAGCGGACTCGCGCCGAGATCCATCGCCGCCCGGCGGTAGTTGGGCGAGAGCTGCACCAGGTTCGCGTAGATCGTCAGCGTCAGCAGCATGACGAAGAAATGCACGAAACCCGTCACCGTGGCGGCCCGGGTGGCGGTGATCTCAAGGGGGCTGTCGATGATCCCCGCGCCCACCAGGAACTGGTTGAGATAGCCGCCGCGGGAAAGCACCAGGAGCCAGGCATAGGAGCGCACCACGTAGGATGTCCAGAACGGCAGGATGGCGAGGAGCAGGGCGAGCCGCTGCCACCGGCGGGGCACCCGCTCGGCGATGATCCAGGCCAGGGGATAGGCCAGGATGATGGAGACCACCGTCACCAGGACGGTGATCTCCAGGGAATTCTGGAGCCCGGCCACGAAGTGGGGCTTGTCGAGGAACCCGGTGTAGTTGTCCAGGTTCCAGCTCCGCACCAGCCCCGTGCCCGCCCGCTGCCACAGGCTGTAGCAGATCATCATCACGAACGGGACGATGAAGAATGCCAGGGTCCAGAGGGCGGCCGGGCCGACGAAGGCCCAGCCGCGGGAGACCCCGGCGTTCCGGGTGACGGGCACCGTCACCGGAAAGATCGCGAATCAGCGCTGCAGGAACTCCGTCCAGATGTCCTGCATCCTGGCGTCCAGTTCCGCGTCGGGGGCCGGGTAGAGCTGGGCATTGGCAAGATACTTCTCCTGGTCATCCCAGCGCAGGGCGGCGCGCTGCTGGTCGGACAGGTGCTCGGCTGCCCTGCTGTTGGCGGGCATCGCCCAGTAGCAGGACGACGTCGCGAGGCGCGCCTGTCCTTCCGGGCTCAGGATGTACTGCACGAGCTTGAGGGCCAGGTCCGGTTTCCCGGAATCCGCAAAGACGCCCACGGACTGGGACCAACGGACCGCGCCCTGTTCGGGAATCACCCAGTCGAGATGCGGCAACTCGCCGGTCAGCCCGGCGGTCACCCATTCGCCGCCCCCCACCAGGATATCCACCTCGCCGGTGGCGATGGCCGTCTGGCTGGAAACCACCTCGCCCACCTGCTTGGCGACATCCTTCATGGCAAACAGCTTCTCCCGGATGGCGGGCAGGTCGGATTCCTGGATGTTGGCGGTCTCGATGCCGAGGCTGATGGCCACCAGGCCGATCATCGGCAGATAGTAGTCATAGAGCGCGATCCGGCCCTTGTATTTCTCGCTCCACATCACCGCGATGTCCTGGAAATCGGCGACGTCGACGTTGTTCTTGTTGTAGGAAATGGTGTTGTAGCCGAATTTCTCGGTGACGGCGTAGGTCTTGCCGTCGATGACGTGGTTCTCCGGCATGACGATTGCGGGGAACAGGTCCGCCGTGGGCAGCGCCTCTTCCGGCAGCGGTGCCAGGATGCCGGCCTCCACCACCCGTGGCACGTCGATGCCGTCCACCACGAAGACGTCCCAGTCGCCGGGCTGGGACTGTTCGATGATGGACAGTGCGGTCCCGGTGCCTTCGTAGTCCTTCAGGTTGACCTTGACGTTGTTGGCCTTCTCGAACGGCTCGATGAATGCAGGATCGGTGTGATCGCACCAGACCAGGGCGTTGAGTTCCTCCTGGGCCGTCGCGGCGTGGGCGCCGAGCAGCAGGGATGCCGACAGCAGGGAAGCGATGGTGGTCTTGTTCATGGTCTCCTCATTTTGGTGATGGTTATGAATGTTCGGGGGAAGGAATCATCACCCACGGGGCGAAGGCGCGTCAACAACACCGGGTGCGGCCGGCCCTCCCCGGCGCTATACTGCCGCCATGAAAACAAGGGTGACCCCGCAGGAATGGTACCGGACCGAGCGCCTGGCGGACGACGTCACGCTGATTTCGGAGCCCTGGATCAAGGCGTTCTACCGCTGCAATATCTGGCATGTGCGCGGCCGGGACCGCGACATGCTGGTGGACAGCGGCATGGGCGTGGTGAGCCTGCGCGAACAGGTTCCGCTGGTGACGGAGAAACCCTGCCTGGCGGTCACCAGCCATACCCATTTTGACCATATCGGCGCCCACCACGAGTTCGGGGACCGCCTGGTCCATCGCGCCGAGGCCGACCTGCTGGCGGCCCCCACCCGGGCGGCAACCCTGGCCGACCCCTACGTCACGGACGACATCTTCACTGCCCTGCCGCCGGCGCCCTACACCTCCACGGAATATGCCGTGAGGGCGGCCCCGGCCACCCGCCTGCTGGAGGACGGGGACACCGTGGACCTCGGCGACCGGCGGTTCCTGGTCGTCCACACGCCGGGCCACTCGCCGGGCGGCATCGCGCTGTTCGAGCAGCAGACCGGCATCCTGTTCTCCGGCGACATCGTCTACGACGGCCCGCTGATCGAAGACACCTACCATTCCGATGCCGCGGATTACTACCGCAGCATGGTGAGGCTTCTGGACCTGCCCGTCCACGTGGTCCATGGCGGCCACTTCCCGAGCTACGGCCGGGACCGGCACCGGGCCATCATCCGGGCATGGCTGGACGCCAGGGAGGCCGGCTGAAGGATTCCCGCGCCGCCCCGCGGGGCCCCTCGCCGGCTTGCCGCGGTGTGCCGTTGCCGCGGCCCGACGCTCCGTCCCGTTAAATTTGCCGGATTGCGGCATCGGCCGCCGGCGCGCGGGTCAGCGGCGGGCTTTGCCCCTATACTCCCCCTTCGCTCCCGTACCCACCACCATGCAGGCCCCCACCCGCTACAGTCACAACGTCCAGGGAATCCTCTGCCTGACTGCGGCCCTGGTGTTCCTGACGATCAGCGATGCCATCATCAAGTGGCTGAGCCCTGTCTACGCACTGCATGAGATCACGCTTCTCAGGGCGGTGATCGCCCTGGCGCTGGTGCTTGTCTTCGTGCAGTTCACGGGCGGGCCGTCGACGCTGCGGACCCGGCGGCCGCTGCTGCACCTGTTCCGGGGGCTCCTGCTGGTGCTGGCCAACATGTTTTTCTTTCTTGGCCTGTCGGTGATGCCGTTGGCGGAGGTGGTGGCGCTGTTCTTCACCGCGCCCCTGTTCATCTGCCTGCTGGCCCGTCCGATTTTGGGGGAGGTGGTCGGGCTGCCGCGGTGGATGGCCATCGCGGTGGGGATGTTCGGGGTCGTGGTCATGGTGGAGCCGGGGGGCGCCGGGTTCACCTGGGCCGCCGTGCTGCCGGTTCTGGCGGCCCTGACCTATTCCCTGATGGTGATGGTGACGCGGCGGCTTGGGATGGTCGACTCCGCAAGCACCCTGGCATTCTATATCCATGTCGCCTTCATACTCGTCAGCATCCTGAGCGGCCTTCTGATCGGCGACGGCCGGTTCAACGTGTTCGGCCAGGTGACCCTCGACTTCCTCCTCCGGGCGTGGGTCTGGCCGAGCTTCACCGATTTCCAGCTGCTGCTGGCCTGCGGCGCGGCGGTGGCCGCCGGCAGCTACCTGCTGTCGCAGTCCTACCGGATTGCCCAGGCCTCGGTGGTGGCGCCCTTCGAGTACACCGGCCTGCCCTTCGCCGTGGTCGTGGGTTACCTGGTCTGGGGCGACCTGCCCGGCACGCGGGACATCATCGGGGGCCTGCTGATCATCGGCAGCGGGCTGCTGGTGGTGTATTTCGAGTCGCGCATTGCCCGCCCGTCGATGGGTCGCCGGGAGCCCTGACCAGGTTCACCGCACCCGGGCTTTTGTGACAGAATCCCCCTGCCATGTCAGCACCCCCGGACACCGCCGCCTTTCTCCTGGACCACCGTCTTTCCCTCGAGCCGGTGGACAATATCCCGGATGCGCTCTATCCCGGCTCCCAGGCCGCTGCCTACGCCGCCCAGGACGAGGTGGTTCGGGGCCTGGCCGAGCGCTTCGGGGGCGTGCCTTGCGGCTACAAGATGGCCTGCACCAACGAACGGGTGATCCGCCTGCTCAACGTCAGCGGGCCGTTCCCCGGCCGGCTGATGACCCATTCCACCCATGACAGCGACGTGGAACTCGACCCCGGTGCATTCCGCCTGCGGATCATGGAGGCGGAATTCGGCTTCATCCTGGGCGAGGACGTGCCCCCGGCAGGGGCGCCCTACACCGCGGAAACGATCCGGCCCTATATCGAGGCATTCGTGCCTTCCCTTGAAATCGTCGACCACCGGTTCAACGACTTCTCCGCTGTCGGGGAGTACGCCCTCATCGCGGACAACGCCGTCCACGGCGCCTGCGTCTTCGGCAAACCGGTCACCGAATGGCAGGGGATCGATTTCATCAGCCGGCAGGTGCGCCTTCAGGTGAACGGCGAAACGTTCGCCGTCGGTGTCGGCGAAAATGTGCTCGGCGACCCGCTGTACGCCATGGCCTGGCTTGCCAACCACCTGGCGCTCCGGGACCGGACGCTGCGCGCCGGGGAGCGGGTGTCCACCGGCACCGCGGGGGAGATCTATTTCGCGGAACCAGGGGATGCCGTGCTCGCGGACTACGGCGACCTCGGCCGGGTGGGCGTCAGGTTCCGCCCTTCCCAATCAACGACAACACCACAAGCTTGAATTCATCATCATGACCAACTGGGCGTTTTTCGAGGGCGGGATCGTCCCGATCGATCAGGCGAAGATCAGCATCACCAACCACACCCTGCATTACGGCACCGGCTGTTTCGGCGGCATCCGCGGTTACTGGAATGCCGGGCAGGAGCAGCTGTACATCTTCCGGCTCGCGGACCACTACGCCCGTTTCCTGCACAGCGCCCATCTGCTGTTCAGTGAGATCGGGATGGACAACCCCGCGCTGGTATCCACCACGCTCGAGCTGCTGCGCAAGGAGTCCTGGCGGGAAAACGTCTATATCCGCCCCATCGCCTACAAGGACGAGGGGGTGTTCCGGGTCTGGCTGCATGACGCCCGGGACAAGGTCGCCATTTTCAGCCAGCCCACCGGCAGCTACCTGCCGGATGACAAGAGCCTCTCGGTCTGCGTCAGCAGCTGGCGCCGCGTGGACGACACCGCCATGCCGGCCCGGGGCAAGGTCAACGGCACCTACGTCAACAGCGCCCTCGCCAAGAGCGAGGCCATGCTGTCCGGCTTCGACGAGGCCATCCTGCTGAACCAGGACGGCCATGTCTCCGAGGCGACGGCGGCGAACTTCATGATGGTCCGGGACGGCTCACTGGTCACGCCGCCGATCACGGCGAACCTGCTGGAAGGCATCGTGCGCAAGTCGCTGGTGGAGCTGGCCAGGGACCGGCTCGACCTCCGGATCGAGGAGCGCAACATCGACCGGTCCGAACTCTACATGGCCGACGAGGTCTTCTTCTGCGGCACCGGCGTGCAGATGGCGGCGGTGGGAACCATCGATCACCGCACCATCGGCGACGGCGGCCGGGGTCCCGTGACCCGGGATCTGGGTGAAATCTTCCACCGGGTGCTCATCGGCGAGGAGCCCGACTACAGGCACTGGGTTACGCCGGTCTACGGCTGATCCCGGCCCCGGGCCGGGGATCGGCGAAAGGGCAGGCGGGTCATTTATACTTGCCGCAACCGACCATTCCCCGTGCCGATGAAAATCACGCTCAGCAAGACCGGCAGGATCGCCTTTGAAGTCGCCACCGAAAGCGGCCACCGCCTGTCCACCGACGGCTCCCCGGACAACGGCGGCAACAACGCCGGCGCAAGGCCGATGGAGCTGCTGCTGGCGGCGCTCGGCAGCTGCAGCGGCATCGACGTCGCCCTGATCCTCGAAAAGAGCCGCCAGACCGTCACCGGCTGCCGGATCACCGTGGAGGGGCAGCGGGCCGACGCCGTGCCCGCCGTGTTCACCGATATCCATGTTCACTACACCGTCGCCGGCCCGGATCTCGACCCGAGGAAGGTGGAGCGCGCGGTGGCCCTGTCCATGGAGAAGTACTGCTCGGTCACCAGGATGCTGCAGTCCTCCGTGGCCGTCACCCACAGTTTCGAGATCGAAGCCGCCTGACGGGTATTTGCGGGCAACTTGGCCGGCGCCGGGAAAACCTGCTATAACAGCCCGATGGAACAGATTTCCAGCTGGATCAGGCGGCAGCTCTCCAATCCGCAGGTGGTGTTTCTCACCGCCGCGCTGGTGGTCCTGTTCGTCATCGTGGTCTATGCCGGCAACATGCTGGCCCCGGTGCTGGCGGGCATTGTCATCGCCTACCTGCTGGAGGGCATCATCCGGCGCATGCAGTCCCTGCGCCTGCCGCGCTGGATCTGCATCTGGACCGTGTTCACCGCCTTCATGCTCTTCCTGGTTGCGATCTTCTTCTGGCTTCTGCCGACGCTCTACACCCAGCTCGCCCAGGTGGTGGCCCAGATTCCGTCCATGCTGAGCGAGGGTCAGGCCGCGCTCATGACGCTGCCGGAGTCATACCCGGAACTGTTCTCCCAGGCACAGGTTCTGGAACTGATCAGCAGTCTGCGGGCCGAACTCACCGGGCTCGGGCAGCAGGCCCTGGCCAATTCCCTCTACGGCGTCACCAGCATCATCACGATCCTGATCTACGTCATCCTGCTGCCGATCCTGATCTTCTTCTTCATCCGGGACAAGCGCCGCATCCTGGACTGGACCCACGACCTGCTGCCCAGCGACAACCAGCTCGCGATTCAGGTCTGGCACGATGTCGACGTACAGATCGGCAACTACATCCGCGGCAAGTTCTGGGAGATCCTCATTGTCTGGTGGACCTGCTTCATCACCTTCTCGCTGCTCGACCTGCAGTACGCCATGCTGCTTGCGGTACTGGTGGGGCTGTCGGTGCTGATTCCCTACATCGGCGCCGCGGTAGTCACCGTGCCGGTGGTGGTGATTGCCTATTTCCAGTGGGGTCTGACCAACGAGTTCTACTATCTCGTGGTGGCCTACCTGATCATCCAGGCCCTGGACGGCAACCTGCTGGTGCCGCTCCTTTTCTCCGAGGTGGTGAACCTGCACCCGGTGGCCATCATCGTGGCGGTGCTGTTCTTCGGCGGTCTGTTCGGGATCTGGGGCGTTTTCTTCGCCATCCCCCTGGCCACGCTGGTCCAGGCCATCATGGTGGCCTGGCCGCGCAGCGCGGAACCCGAGGAACCCTGAGGCGGACGCCGGTCGCAGCAGGCGGACGTTCATGAAATGCGTGTACCGCGCGGAGTCCCTGGTGGATGCCCGCATCTATGCGGACTGCCTCCGGGGCAATGGCGTGCCCTGTGAAATCTTTCAGGAGAACGCGGTCGGCGCCCTTGGCGAGCTGCCGGTGATCGGCCCGGAGGTCTGGGTGCGGCGCGACGCCGACGCCGACCGGGCCAGGCGGCTGGTGGAGATGCTGGAGCAGTCCCTGGCGGAGAACCGGTCCGGACCCCCTTCCCTGTGCGGCCAGTGCGGCGAAACCAGCCCTGCAGGCTTCGAAATCTGCTGGCACTGCGGCCGTAGTTTCTGAGGGCATTGGCGACCCGACGCAAGAGGCGCGCCGGCCGCTCCCACGCCGGGGCGGGAGGGAGGCGTCGGGTTCCGTTTTTCCGGCCCCTTGCCCTGCGTATCGCGCTCGCGCTTGCGGCCTGCTTCGCCGGCCTCATACTGCACTTCGACTACCAGATGCAGCTGTATTTCCGTGACAGCGCGCATCCCCGGCCGGCGCTCCTCTACGCGCGGGCGCCCAAGCTGTCCCCGCTCTCCGGGCAGTCGCCCGAGGCAGTGGCGTCCCTGCTCGAATACCGCGGATACCGCCGGTCGGACCGCCTTGAGGGTCCCGGCAGCTACGTGCTGACGGGCAACCGGATGGATCTCTATCCCAACCGGGCACCCGGCGGCGCCGAAGCATCCGGACCGGTGCGCCTGGAATTTCAGGACGGCCGTCTGCGCGCCATGCACAGGCACGCCGACGGCGCCCGCCTCGGCGGCATCGCCCTGGAGCCGGAGGCCATCGGCACGCTCCAGCTCGGGCCCTATGAGGACCGTATCGCGCTCCGGCTGCACCAGATGCCGGAACTCCTGGTCCGGGCATTGCTGGCCATGGAAGACCGGAACTTCGAGAGGCATATCGGCGTGGATGTCTTCGCCATCGCCCGGGCCCTCGTCAACAACCTGCTCCACGGCCAGACGACCCAGGGCGGCAGCACCATCACCCAGCAACTGGTGAAGAACCTGTTCCTGAGCCCCGAACGGACCCTGTCCCGGAAGGTCACGGAGGCCCTCATGGCCGTCACCCTGGAGCTCCGCCTTTCCAAGGCCGAGATCCTCGAGCATTATCTCAACGAGATCTTTCTCGGCCAGTCGGGCAACCGCGCGGTACATGGCTTTGCACTGGCCAGCGAGTACTACTTCGCCCGGCCGCTGGACCGCCTGGGCCCGCAAGAGATCGCCACCCTGGTGGGGATGATCCCCGCACCCTCCCTTTACAATCCCAGGCGCAACCCGGAGCGCGCCCTGGTCCGGAGGAATCTGGTGCTGTCCAAGCTGGCGGAGGTGGGGGCTATCAGCGACAGCGCCGCGACGGCCCTTGCCAGGTCACCCATGGCGATCGGGCCGCACCGCAGCGCCGGCGGAAGCGTCTTCCCCGCGTATGTCGACTACCTGCACCGGCAGGTGCGCCAGTACTTCCCCGAGGACGTGTTGCGCGCCGGCGGAATCCGGCTGTACACGACCCTGGATGCGGATATCCAGCAGGCCGCGCAGCAGGCCCTTTCCCGGGTCCTGGGGCGGCTCGAGTCGGACCGCGGCATGTCGCCGGGCGTGCTCCAGGGCTCGGCCGTCGTGGTGTCCGTGGACAGCGGCGAGATCCTGGCCCTGGTGGGCGGCCGCCGGGGGGGCTTCGCGGGGTTCAACCGCGCCGTGGATGCCCAAAGGCCCATCGGCTCCCTGGTCAAGCCGCTGGTCTACCTCACGGCCCTGGAACGGCCCGGCCGGTTTACCCTTGGCAGCATGCTCCAGGACTCGCCGCTCACCCTGGAAACCGAAACCGGGCGCTCCTGGTCGCCACAGAACTACGACCGTGATTTCCGGGGGCCGGTCATGTTGCTGGAGGCGCTGGCGCGCTCCTACAACGTGCCCGCGGTGCGGCTGGGTCTCGAGGTGGGTCTGGATGCGGTTGCGGAAACCATCAACCGGCTCGGGGTCCGCAAGGAAATCCCGCGATATCCTTCCACGCTGCTGGGCTCCAGCGCACACAGCCCCCTTGAAATCGCCCAGCTCTACCAGTCCATCGCAAGCCACGGCAACCGCATGCCCCTGCGCAGCATCAGCCACATCACCGACCCGGTGGGGGGCTTGATCGCCCGGTTTCCCGGCAGGGCCGACAGGGTGATCGAGCCGGGGCCCGCCTACCTGATCGACTTTGCGCTCCGGCAGGTGGTCCGCAGCGGAACCGCGTCCCGCGCATCACGGCACTTTCCGTCGTCACTCGGACTGGCGGGCAAGACGGGCACCACCGACGACTACCGGGACAGCTGGTTCGCGGGATACAGCGGTAACCTGGTGACCGTGGTGTGGGTGGGCCGGGACGATAACCGCCCGGTGGGCCTGACCGGCGCCGGCGGCGCCATGCGCGTGTGGATGGAAATCATGCAGGCACTTCCCCTTGCGCCGTCCGCACACCGGCGACCCTCCGGGGTGCGCTTCCTGGAACTGGACCCGGCCACCGGGCTGCTTGCCCGGGACAGCTGCCCGGAGCGCATCCGGATACCCGTGATGGCGCGAAGCCGTACCCCCAGGCCCGCGCCCTGTTCCGGCGCGGGCGGGACCGGCCGGAACTGATCCAGACCGGTTCCCTCGTATCGTTGCCGGATTCCGTTTCCCCTTCCGGTTCTTCATCAAGACCGGCACATCATATGATGCCGGTATCTACGATCATGCCCGGACAGTCTTCATTCCGTCCTTGGCCGGCTCATTCCACGGAATAGCGCCTTCCATGTCACCCGGATGCCGTTCCTTAGGAGGACACGGGCAGTGGTGGTAGCGATCCATTGACGTTTCCTATTCTCAGCAACCGGATATGGGCTGGGCTGGGGTTCGGAAGGCTCCAGATTAAAATCCTGCCAATAGCGGCAAACCGACCGGATCGTCCGGGAGTGTTGGTGCCATGGGTAAGGAGACCTGCCACTGGGGCTTGTCCGGGAACAAGCCTGAGAATGTGGCGGCAGCAAGGCAGTCGACTCCCGGCTCACCGAGCAGCAATGCCAGTTTCTTGCCATTCGCCTGAACGATCAGCGCCCGACATCCGGGCAGCTGGTGACTGCCGGACGAGCTGAATTCGGGATACTTGCATAATTGCCCCGACAGTGCTCGCAGCAGATGAAATGCAGGCCTGGGATTACACAGGCGATCCAGTACTCCATGGCGAACAAAGTAACCGCGGTCGATATCCATGAACGTATCCGCGAAGGCCCAGGTATTTTCAAATGCGTTGGCCGCGAACATCGCCTCGGCAACGCGATTGGCGGTCCAGTGATCATTGCGAATGGGCGCGGCAGGATTCGATCCGCAAAGGCGTATATGCACTGACGCCTTGGCACCCAGTTCAGCGGCGGTTCGTGACGCTGCCTCGATGCCATCCCAGGGCCAGACTTCCGCTGTGACCCGGAACACGAATCCTGCGACGCCATCACCAATATCTTCCTTCAGCCAACGCAGCTGTTCGGTATCGTCCGGCAGAAACCCCTGGTTTATCACATGGTAATAATGACCGGCTTCAGCCCGCAGTTCGGATATCGAACGTAACCTCGAAAGGTAAATATCCAGCGGTATTTCTCTGGCCGCCTGCCGAATATCGGTGACATTCAGGTCACGCTCCCCCCAGTCGATGCAGATTTCCCAGGCGCTGAACAGGTCGTGGTGCCGTCCGATCATGGCCCGGTCCCGATCGGTCGGGGCACCGAATGTGAACAAGACGAACTCCTGTCCGAAGGCGCGTAACTCGCGCATGCGGTCGCGCGTCGGCTGGTGCAGCAGGTCCCGCAACGGGACGCGCAATCGGCGCACACCGAGTTCCCACAACGCCATCAGCGGATAGTCGTTGCGAACCTCCTTGCGGTCGAATTCATCAAGGCCCCCGGTCGGGGGAATTTCCACGATCTCCGCCCAGTTGTGACGCATGTCGAAACCGAATCGGAAATGCGGATTGGTAAGCGGATGAGCAGCCGGGAGCAGTGGGGAGACAGCCTCGTCGAGAGATGCGGACTCGAGTACGCGCCCGAAAGTGCGCCTGATTTCGACGAGATGCCCTTGCTCGTGTACGTGGACCAGGAAATAGGCGAGTTTCGGCCGGTCGTTCCGGCCGGCCTCGTCTTCGTCACCCGGCGGGCTACGGTACATCTCGCTGTAATCCTGGCGGACGAAGGAGGTCGAAGGTACCAGGTAGCAGTCGGTTTGGGCGTAACGGTTGTACCAGAAATTGTGCACATGGCCGGCCAGCATGACTTCCACCCCGTAGCGTTCCAGCAACCCGAGCAGCCAGCCGCGACCGGGTTCGGCCAGGTTGTCGTAGTTCACCTCCTCGTCGGGCCGGGTGAAATACGGCGGATAGTGGATATGCAGGAAAATGCGCCGGCCACGATGTCGTTCAAGGTCCGCTTCCAGCCAAGCCTGCTGGTTCGCCTCGGCAGCCAGTCCGGAGTTGATGATCTGGGCATTGACAATGACGAAGTGAACCGAGTCGTGATCGAAACTCTGGTAGTGTGGGCCGAAATGCTCCTCCCACAAGGCCACGTATTCATCGCAAACCGAGGCTGCCGGAGCCCAAGGATTCGGCTTGTCGCCGATGTCGTGGTTTCCTGGTGTCAGGTAAATCGGATGCCGCAACTGCCCTATCTGCTGAAGAAAACAGTGAGCCGCCCTGCGATACAGATCCGGTATCGCCGGAACCGGGTGGATCAGATCGCCGATATTGACAACAAACTCCAGGTCCATCGAGTTGAGTTCGCGCACCACGTGGCGCATGCGGGCGTTGGCGAGGCGATTGACGGCATACGGCGAATTGCACTCGTCCTCGCCCTGGTTCAGATGGGTGTCTGTTATGGCCGCATAGGTGAAACGGCGTGCTCCAAGTCGTTTCAAGTTCCTGCTTCCAAGATCAGCAAGTCGCCATCATACGGCACCGTCGCCTGAATACTGTCGCTTGATGCCGAGAATTTGCTTCCATTCCCGCGATGCTCTCAATCCAGTGATGTGCTCCTCGAACGGATCGGTATGCAGCCCGTTCACGGGGCGATCGGCTTCTGACCAGACGCCACGCCGCCGGCGCGCTTCGCGCTGGTCGATGAGCCAGTCGTGGTAGCTTTCCAGCACCAGTCGACCGCCCGGACCAACCAATGCCGCCGCGCGGAAACAGGCATCCAGATCGCGGTACCGCTGGGCCTCATCTTCATCGATCGCGATTGGCTCGATGTTGAGGGTGTAGCCTTCTGCCTGGTGGACCTGCCCGGCGACGCCGGCGTAAACCCCCTGGTCGCGCAGGCTCATCTGCTCTTGGTAAATGCCGATGTATTGGTCGGTTATTGGTGAAGACAGCGCTTTGTGATCCCGCAGCCGGCCGCGTTCGCGTGCGACCGCACCCTGGTGAAAGTCGAGCAGACGGTTTTCGTACTCTTCACCAAGAAATTCACAGACTCCGCGTAACACGTTCACGGGATCTCGAACCAGATTCTCATAGTGAACGTCATGCCAGTTTTCAGCGCCGAGTTCGTCACGCAGGATTTGGGCGTGGCGTTGACTGTGCGACCAGTTTTCAGCCGCAACGAAAACGTTGTTGGGCCCGAAATCGGACCCGATCGCGTCAACGCTCATGTCGCGTCCGTCCCGCGTAATGCAGACGATCTTGGCACCAGGGAAGTCGGTGAGAATTTCGCGGACGAAATACAGGTTGTTCGGTGTTTTCTCACCCCACCGCGGCTTGCCAACCCATTTGGCATAGGATTCGAGCATTGCGCAGAAAATTCCCGCGAAACTGGATTCTCTGGCGCATTCGAGGATTTCCGATACGGCGGTTCGGGGATTGAACGGCATGCCCCACAGAGGATTGCGAAGCCCGAATATCATTTCATCGGCCAGCGTGTGCAGGTTTTCTGGTTCGTCGAGCGAACCGTAACTGTAAAGATATCCGCGAAATCTCGGGTACCACCATGACACCTCCGGTACCGCCAGCCGGGAATGCATGCCGAGAATCGCCATCAGCAACGTCGACCCCGAGCGTTCCTGGCCCACGATAAAAAACGGCTTTTCGTCGAGATCGATCGGCATCGAACTTGCGCTCTCATTATTGACATGAAAGATTCTATGTTTAGAATGTTAGTATGTCAAAATCTATTTCGATTTCAGATCAGCACGAAAGGAAGATCCCATGCCTCTAGCCCCCATGCTACGAACCACGCCTGGCAAACTGTACGTGCACATCGCCAGCGTCATCCGTCGCCGGATCGAGAACGGCGATTGGAAACCCGGGGACCAGATTCCAACGATATCGAGCTTGGCCAAACAGCTCGATGTGGCCATCGTTTCGGTGCGCCAGGCGCTGGATTTGCTCGAGCAGGACGGTCTGCTGCGCCGCCAGCAGGGCAAAGGAACCTTCGTTGAAGAGAGTGCCGCGATAAAGCAGATCTGGCTGGAGATGGACTCGACCTGGGGCGCGCTGGTCAAGAAATGGGAAGGTATCAGCCCAACGATCCTGGCGGCGCATGACCATGTAGTCGATGTGCCGCTGCGGCCGGGAGAGGGGTTTCCGGTCGGCCCGTATCACTTTATGCGGCGGCTGCACGCCTTCGAAGGTGCGCCGTATGCGATCGTCAACATATACCTCGACATGGCAATCTACGAATGGGCGCCGGATCGTTTCGACGCCGAGCGCGTGGTGCCCATCATCCAGGCGATGGATGATGTCGAGATTGGTGCGGCCACCGAGGTGCTGAGTGTTGCCGAAGCAGAGGCCAATACCGCTGATCTGCTCGGTATCCGGCTGCATTCCCCGATTGCCGAAGTCCGGCGTGTCGTGAAAAACCGCGAGGGTTTCGTGATCTTCCTGGCCGAATGCGTTTACCGAGGCGACATGGTGAAACTCGAACGCCGCTTCGTCATATGAGCCGGCCTGCACCGGCAGGCAGGCAACCACCAACCGCGCATAGGAGGTTAGAAATGAAGTTTTTATTCAAAACAGCCAGTCTGCTGGCCGCGCTGCTCCTGTTCCCCGCGACAGCCCAGGCCGAATTTCCGAACAAGCCGATCACGGTGCTGAACGGTGCCGGTGTTGGCGGCGGTGTCGATACCTACGGGCGCATCGTCGCAAGCGTCGCACCGGATGTCCTCGACGGTCAGCCAATGATCGTCGTAAACCGGCCTGGCGGAGCCCATACGGTAGCGTTGAAGCACCTGAAACGTGCCAAACCGGACGGCTACACCCTCGCGATGGTGTCTTTCGGCAGCAGCGTCATTGCTTCTACGTTGCGCGATATCGGACTCGACCCCATCAATGAGTTCGAGTTTGTCGCCCAAGTTGGCGCCATCGTGCCCGCGCTGTTTGTCAAGCAGGGCAGTGCCTATGCGGACCCGACATCGGTCATCGAAGCCGCCAGGCAAAATCCCGGAAACATGAGCTATGGCCACTCCGGCCGGGGCTCGGCGACAAATATCGCCATGGTCGCCTGGCTTGCCGCAAACGATATCTCGATGAAGGACGTGCCGTTCAAGGGCGGCGGTCAGTCGCGAGCCGCGCTGATTGCCGGCGACGTCGATTTCCTCAGTACCGGCATCCAGCAGTACAGCGGTTTCAAGGACAAGATCAACGCGCTCGGTGTATTTCCGGGCGTACGGGACAATGCCTTTTCCGAGGTGCTGACGATGAAGGAACAGGGTGTCGCATTTGTCGATGTCTATTCGCCGGTGATGATCCTGGCGCCGAAAGAGACACCACCCGATGTGATCGCCCGATTGGAAAAGGCGATCGCCGATACGGTCGAGAATCGGGCCTTTACCAAGCTTGCCAAGTCCGCCAACCTAAACGTCGTGTTTGCCAGCAGCGAGGACTCCAGGACGTTGATGGAACGTCTATCACGCGAGTGGGCGTCGACGCTCGATCAGGTGAAGGCATCTGTAAACTAGGTCGTCCCGGTCCGGTGCCACATGCGGATCGCATCACCGGTGGGCTCGTTATCGCTCTTGGCAGCTTTCTGTTCGTATTCAGCCGTTCGATCGAAGGATTTGGTGATGATCCGGTCGGTCCCCGGTTCTTGCCGCAGACAGCAACCCTGGGACTGGTTCTGCTGGGCGCCCTGCTGGTTGCTAATCCCGGAGTCAGGCATGCCAGGACCGACCTGACCGACATCGCGACCGAGGCGAAATCACAAGGATTGCCGCCGGTTATTCTGGCAATGGTCGGAATCGTCTATGTGGGCCTGTTTCACGTGGTCGGTTATCTGCTGGCCACGGCACTGGTTCTGCCGTCCGTGCTGGTTGTCTTCGGCCATCGCCGGCCGGTGAGAATCCTGGTCCTGAGCCTCCTGGTCACAGCAGCGTTCTACGGAGTCTTTTTTGTCCTGCTAGGTGCCCACGACCCACCCGGCGTCTGGCTCGATCTCAGGGGGCTGCTCGACTAGCCGACTATTCCCGTGGATATCCTGGCCGGCTTTGAAACGATTACGGGCGATCCGGTGGCGATGGCTGCCCTGTTGCTGGCCGCGGTGGCCGGGGTCATCGTCGGCGCCATACCCGGTCTCACGACGGCAGCCGCCATTGCCATGCTGGTACCGTTGACATATTACGTTCCGCCGCTGCCGGCGCTCGTATTTCTCTATGTGATGGGCAAATCCGGCCGGTTCGGTGGATCGATATCCGCCATTCTGTTCAATACACCGGGCACCGCGGCATCTGCGGCCACAATGCTCGACGGCCATCCACTGGTCAGGAAAGGAAAGGCCGGCAAGGCTCTGAAAATGGCTTCAGTCGCCTCGGTTTGCGGCGACTTTTGCGGTGACCTGATCCTGATCTTCGGCGTCGTGTTCATCGCCCAGTACACTGAAAGACTGGGACCGCCCGAATACTTTGCCGCCCACCTGATGGCGTTCGTCCTGATTGGCAGCATGATTGGCAAATCCATCCTCAAGGGATTCATCAGCGGCCTGTTGGGTGTTGTCCTCAGCACAGTCGGTCTCGACACCATCAGCGGAATGCCTCGGCTTACTTTCGGTATCGCCGAGCTCGAGGGAGGCCTGTCCCTGGTACCGCTGCTGATCGGCGTCTTCGTGCTTTCCGAGGTGTTCGTCCGGAGCGAACAGTCGGCCGCCGCCAGCGTCGAGACCTCGCCCCGTCAATCGCAAAATCCGGGTGATCAGACGCTGCATTGGTCAGAAATCAGGCCCTGTGTTCCGGTCATACTGCGCTCCACCGGCATCGGCTCGATGATCGGAATGCTGCCGGGAATCGGCTCGGCGGTAGCTTGCTTCATTGCCTACGGGGAAGAAAAACGCCGGGCACCGGATCCGGAGAAATGGGGAACCGGCGAATTAAGGGGTATTGCCGCACCGGAATCGGCGAACAACGCCGTATCCGGACCAAGCATGATTCCCTTGCTTGCCCTCGGCATTCCAGGCAGCACGATCGCCGCCATCCTGGTATCGGTCTTCCTGATACACGGCATAACCGTCGGCCCGTCCATCTTCGTCCAGGACCGCGATCTTGTCTTTGGTCTGTTTGCCAGCGGCCTGATTGGCATACTGGTTTACGGTGCCATCGGTTATTATGCCGGCCCAGTGGTCGGACGGCTGGTGGCCATGCTGTCACCGAACATGATCTACCCGTTCGTTTTCCTGACAGCGTTCGTCGCCGCCTACTCGGCACGAAACAGCCTGCTGGACGTGTTGGTTATGACCCTCTTCGGTATCGTTGGCTACGGCATGAAAAAGTTCGATTTCAGTCCGGCCGCGCTGATCATTTCGTTCGTGCTCACACGCGGTGCAGAAGAAAGCCTGCGCCAGTCGCTGATTATCAGCGACAACGGCCCGTTGATATTCTTCGAGCGTCCATTTGCCATCGGATGCTTTGTCATCATGGCGGTGCTGCTGGGAATCCGCGTACGTACTCGGCGCAACCCGGTTAGCACAAGGCAAGATAAAATGACCTCCGGGTAAATTGGCAGGCACGCGGGTGATCCGCGGCGGAACAAGGCATTGACAGACCACCGGATCCGGCTGCAATTCAGGGCGTCCGGCGATTACGCCGGCGGGGGCAGCCCCCATGTCGGGGCAGCGTGATTGCCCATTGATGGCAGAAAGTATGACTATCGCCCTACCTCGTTGAAATCCATGGGGAAATTCCGGGAACAGCGACAGCATGGAAAAGGCCTTGGTCGCCAGCGGCACCGGGGATAGCAGCGTGGCGAACGACAGAGCCGGGGCAATCCGGAAACACCGTTCCTCCCGAAATAACGCCGGTACCGCGTGTGACAGGCGCAGCAGATCCTTCCCCTTTTGCGTCAGTGATGGCGTGTATCTTGCCTCGACCATGGCAGCGACATATATTCCCGGCAGTACAGCAGCGCCCCCTGGTCCATGACCCGCATCTATCACAACCCGTGTTGTTCGAAATCCCGCGCCGTCCTTTCCCTGCTCGAGGCCAGGGGCATCGAACCGGAAGTGGTCCGCTACCTGGAGACGCCACCCGACGCGGACACGCTGCGCGGCATCGCCGACGCCCTTGGCTGTTCCGTGGGTGATTTCATGCGCAAGGGGGATGCCCTTTACCGGGAACTCGGCATCGCCGACGGAAATCACGACGAGGATGCGCTGATCCGGCTGGTCGTGGACAATCCCGTTTTGCTGGAACGTCCCATCGTTGTGCATGATGGCCGTGCCGTGATCGGCAGGCCGCCGGAAGCCGCGCTCACCCTGTTCGACCGCTGACCCGATCACCGGAGACATCAACATGAACAAGCCTGCAGAAACCGTTTCGTTCACCCGCATGGAAGACGGCACGCGGGAAGAATACGCATTGCTGGCCGTCCACGAGGAGTCCGCCATCGGCGCCCTGCCGGAACGGCTCATGAAGGCCATGGAGCAGCTGGACGGCAGTCTGGAGGGCTACCGGGTCTCCCGTCTCGAGCATTCCCTCCAGTCCGCCACGCGGGCGTACCATGCGGGCGAGGACGAGGAGATGGTGGTGGCCGCCCTATTGCACGATATCGGCGACATCCTGGCCCCGGCCTCCCACAGCGAGATGTCCGCGGCCGTCCTCAGACTCTATGTCTCCGAGCGGGTGCACTGGATCATCAAGCATCATGGCCTGTTCCAGTCGTACTACTATGCCCATCACTATGACAAGGACCGGCATGCCCGCGACCGTTTCAGGGACCACCCCTGGTACCAGGACTGCGTGGACTTCTGCCGGAACTACGACCAGAACTGCTTCGACCCGGAATACCCGTCCCTGCCGCTGGAGTTTTTCCGGCCCATGGTGGAACGGGTGATGTCGAAGCCCCGGGAGTATTCCTTCTGAACCGCCGGCGGCGGGTGCCGCCTGTGCCGGGCCGGACTAGACGTCCAGGTTGCTGACCGCGAACGCGTTCTTCTCGATAAACTCCCGGCGCGGTTCCACCTGGTCCCCCATCAGGGTGGTGAACGTCTCGTCGGCTGCAATGGCGTCCTCGATGTTCACCTTGAGCAGACGCCGTATCTCGGGGTCCATGGTGGTTTCCCAGAGCTGGTCCGGGTTCATTTCACCGAGTCCCTTGTAGCGCTGGATGGCGACCCCCTTCCGCGCCCGGGCAAGAATGCTGTCCACCGCCCCGGCGAAGCCCTCCTCCCTGGTTTCCGTCTCGCCCCAGCGGACGGTGATCACGCCCGTCTCGATGTCCCTCAGGCGGGTGGCCAGCACCACCATGGCCCGGTATTCCGGGCTCTTGAAGAATTCACCTCCGAGTTGAACCGTCTCCGTCAGTCCGTAGCGTTTCCGGTCCACGGCGATTTCCCGATCCGCGGGTTCAAACCGCACCTCGTAGCGGACCACATCGGAGTGTCCCGGGTTGAGGGCCTCCTCGAGGGCGGCGACAATGCGCTCGGCCCTCCCCTGCTGGAGATCCTCGGGCAGCACCGGCTCGATCCGGAGCAGGGCCTCGAGCACGGGACGCTGGTAGCGCCGCGACAGCCGCTGGATGGTGGACTGGACCGACTGCAGGTCCAGGATGGTCGACTTCAGTTCCGTGCCGGTCAGTTCGCCGCCATCCGCCAGCCCGAGCACGCCCTTCCGCGTGGCCAGGTCCAGCAGATGGGCGCTCATTTCGCTGTCATCCAGAAGATAGGTTTCCTTCTTCTTGCTGGACAGCTTGTACAGTGGCGGCTGGGCGATGTAGACGTGGCCCCGTTCAAGGAGTTCGGGCATCTGGCGGAAAAAGAAGGTCAGGAGCAGCGTCCGGATATGGGAACCGTCCACATCCGCATCCGTCATGATGATGATCCGGTGATAGCGCAGCCGGCTGATGTCGAAGTCATCCTTGCCGATACCGGTTCCCAGCGCGGTGATCAGCGTCCCCACCTCGTCGGACGTGAGCATCTTGTCGAAGCGCGCCTTCTCCACGTTCAGGATCTTTCCCTTGAGGGGCAGGATGGCCTGGAAGCGCCGGTCCCGCGCCTGCTTGGCGCTGCCGCCGGCGGAGTCGCCCTCCACCAGGTAGATCTCGCACAGTGCGGGATCCTTTTCCTGGCAGTCGGCCAGCTTGCCGGGCAGTCCGCCCAGATCCAGGGCGTTCTTGCGGCGGGTCAGTTCCCGCGCCTTGCGGGCCGCCTCCCGGGCACGGGCGGATTCCACGATGCGCTGGGCGATGATGCGCGCTTCCGCCGGGTTTTCCTGGAGGAAATTGCCGAGCTTTTCCGACACCATGCTTTCCACCGCGCCCTTGACCTCCGAAGAAACCAGCTTGTCCTTGGTCTGGGAGGAGAATTTCGGATCCGTCACCTTGACCGAAAGCACGGCGGTCACGCCTTCCCGGCAGTCATCGCCGCTCAGGTTGACCTTCTCCTTCTTCGCGAGGCCAAGTCCATTGATATAGCCGCTGAGCGTTCTGGTCATGGCTCCCCGCAGGCCGGCGAGATGCGTGCCGCCGTCCGCCTGGGGGATGTTGTTGGTGTAGCAGAACACGTTCTCCTGGTAGGAGTCGTTCCACTGCATCGCCAGCTCCACGTGCACCCCGTCCCGGTCCCCGTTCACGTTGAAGACGGTGGGGTGAAGCGGGTTTTTCTTGCTGTTGAGGTGGCTGACGAACGCGGTGATGCCGCCTTCGTATTCGAACACCTCCGTATGGCCGTCCCGCTCGTCGTCCAGCTCGATGCGGACGCCGGAATTGAGGAAGGACAGTTCCCGCAGCCGTTTTGCCAGGATCTCGAACTTGTAATGGACCGCGCTGAAGACCTTGTGGCTGGCCATGAAAGTGACGCGGGTGCCGGTGCGGTCCGTGCCCCCGTTCGCCGTCAGGGGCATCTTGGGTTCGCCCATGGAGTACAGCTGGGTATGCACTTTTCCGTCCCGGTGGATTTCAAGCTCCAGTCGCTCTGACAGGGCGTTGACCACGGAGACCCCGACCCCGTGCAATCCCCCGGAGACCTTGTAGGAGTTCTGGTCGAACTTGCCCCCGGCATGCAGCACCGTCATGATGACCTCCGCCGCGCTGCGTCCCTCTTCCACGAGAATGTCCGTGGGAATGCCCCGGCCGTCGTCGATCACGGAAATGGACTCGTCGGCGTGGATGACGACCTTGATCTCGCTGCAGTGCCCTGCCAGGGCCTCGTCGACCGCATTGTCAACGACCTCGAACACCATGTGGTGCAGCCCAGTGCCGTCATCGGTGTCCCCGATGTACATTCCCGGTCGTTTTCTGACTGCATCGAGTCCTTTCAGAACCTTGATGTTGCTGGCGGTATAGTCTTGTGTCATGCAGAAACCGGGAGATCCGTATAAGCGTTTGAATTATATCATGAAACCACCCGCATTCGGGCCGGAACCCGATCAGGACATGATTTATTTTATATCTATTAATCAATTTGTTATATCATTGATTATACTCATGGATCGGACGTCATGCCGATCCTGGACAGCTGCCCGTCCGGCCATGGGCGAAGGCCCGCCACGAAGGCCCGCGGAACGGTGCGGAAATTCCCCTGCAGGCGCCGGATCGCCGGCCTTCAGCCCGCTGGTTCCGGTTCTCGGACGGCCGGCCGGTACGGTTTCCGTTGCAATGGCAAAAGGGCGAGCGATCCGGACACACGGCAATCTCACACCCCCCGGAGGGCAACCGATTCGGGCATGGAGAAGCCCGCCCAGGGCCAGTCCGTGCGTTTTCCCGCTTCTTTCCCGCAAACCGACCTAGGGCCGTGGTCCCGGCGCTGCGGCAGTATCATCATCCACGGACAATCGGTGAACGGAGATTCCACCCTGCCCCGTCACCGTGAATGACGGCCAGACGCGGCCTGTCGGGGAAACTGCGTGCCGGGTCATCCGCCGGCAGACGGTCAGGACGATCCCATGTCCCGAGTTTGGTGCAGTCGCAGTGCTTCGGAGAGACCCGGCCGCGTCGGTTCAGGTGTGCAATGTTTCACGTGAAACATTTTCCGAGACAGATCCGTCCGAATTTTTATTCCTTCCGGCCTTTCCGCCGGGATGACATGGCCGGGCCAAATACGACCCGCTCCTTTCCCGGGGCCGGCGACAGCGCATTTCCGGTCGTTCGGTCAGCGGATGCCGGTTCGGAACGCGGTTCCCGGCCGAAGATGTTTCACGTGAAACATTGCGCATCAAATGCGCACGGATTCAGCAGAGGAGGGAATGGTCCGGCCAGGAGCCGGACGGAGGCCGTGGATCAGATCCGCATGGGCATCACCAGCCAGACGGATACCTCGTCGTCCGGCTGGTTCAGGATACAGATCCCGTCATTTCCCTGGAAATTCAGCAATACGGTATCGCCCGCGATTGCCTTTGCAGCTTCAATGAGATAGGAGACATTGTACCCGGTCTCGATGGGCTCGCCGTCGTACTCGACGGAGATCTCCTCCAGCGCTTCCTCCTGTTCCGGGTTGTTCGCGGTCACCGCGATGTTGCCTTCGGCCAGGCGCAGCTTCACACCCTTGAACCGATCCGTGGTCAGGATTCCCGCACGGTTCAGGATGTCAATCAGTTCACCGCGGTTGACATGGATACCGGTCGCGCTCATCGTGGTCTCCAGCACACCCTTGAATTCGGGAAACTTTCCATCGATCAGCTTGCTGATCATCGTGGTGTTTCCACGGGTCATTCGCAGGTGGTTCCTGCTCATCTGCACGGTAATCTCGGTTTCTTCCACGTTTCCGAGAAACCGGGTGATCTCGGCCACCGCCTTGCGCGGCACAATGATCTGGCGCAGTTTCTCTACCGAGAGCTGAATGGTTTCCTCGCTTTGCGCGAGCCGGTGCCCGTCGGTGGCGATGGCCCGCAGGGTGTTGAGGCCGAGTTCGAACAGGATGCCGTTGAGGTAGTAGCGCACATCCTGGACAGCCATGGCGAAAGCGGTCTTTTCAAGGATCCTTTTGAGATTTAGATCATTGATTTTAAATCTTTCCTCAAAGCTGGTTACCTCGATCCTCGGGAAATCCTCAGCCGGCAGGGTCTTCAGCGTGTACCTGCTTCGCCCGGAACTGACCAACACCTTATCACCACTGCTCGCGAAGTTGATCACTGCCTCTTCCGGCAGCATCCGGCAGATATCCAGCACTTTCCTCGCGGACACGGTGAAGGCGCCGTTGTCCCCTTCCACATCCTCCAGGGTCTCGGAAATTTCCAGCTCGAGATCCGTTCCGACAATGGTGAGCTGTCCGTCTTCAAGACCGAAGTAGAGGTTGGCGAGAACCGGCAGGGTCTGTTGCTTCTCAACAACACTCCCGACCAGGCTCAACGTGGGAAGAAGGGCGGCTCTTTCAATCTTGATATTCATGTAATGTATATGATAGTTGTTTTTCTAGGCCCTGTGGATATGTGGATGAAATTAATTAATCCTTTTCGGTCAATATTTTACCGGCATACTTGCTGTGGGGAAACCGTCGATGGGGGCGGTATGGGGCAGAATTTCCATGGGGATAAATATTATCCACAAACCGTCAACGGAAAAAGCCCTGATTTGCATCGATAACCCACAGGTTTTCCAGTGACAGTTCACAGCATCGGCCGTCAGGCGCCAGGGCAGGGTACCGGCCGGCGGGACGGGCAACCCCGGGGCCGGCGGAAGCAGGAATCGGGGATCAGGCGCCGAACAGGCGTTGCAGGTTGCGGTAGTCCTCCCGCACCTTGTTGTCGGACCGCAGCAGCTCCTCCACCTTGCGGCAGGCATGCAGCACCGTGGTGTGGTCGCGCCCGCCGAAATGATCCCCGATCTGGGGCAGGCTGTAGTTGGTCAGTTCCTTGACGAAGGACATCGCGATCTGCCGGGGGCGGGTGATGTCCCTGGACCGTTTCTTGGAGATCAGGTCCGAAACCCGTACCTTGAAGTATTCCGCCACGGTTTGCTGGATATTCTCGATGCTGAGCCGGGATTCCCGGTACATCACGATATCGCGCAGCGCCTCCCGGGCCAGGTCGAGGTCGATGGCACGGCCCGTGAAACCGGAACTCGCGATGATCCTGTGCAGGGCGCCTTCGAGCTCCCGCACATTGGAACGGATGGTGTTGGCGACGAAGAACGACACGTCCGAGGGCAGGGATTCCCCGAGTTTCTTGGCCTTGTACTCGAGGATTGCCACCCGGGTTTCCAGTTCCGGCGGTTCGATGGCCACGGTGAGACCGCTGCTGAACCGGGACACCAGTCGTTCCTCCACGTCGGTGATGGCCTTGGGAAGACGGTCGCTGGTGATGATGATCTGGTGCTGGCCCTCCAGCAGGGCGTTGAACGTATGGAAGAACTCCTCCTGGGTCTGTGTCTTGCGGGCGAAGAACTGGATGTCGTCGATCAGCAATGCGTCCAGGGAGCGGTAGTAGTGCTTGAACGCATTCATGGAATTGGTGCGGAGCGCCTTGACCATGTCGTTGACGAACAGTTCCGAGCGGATATAGACAACCTTGGCGCCGGGATTGCCTTCGAGGATCAGGTTCCCGGCGGCCTGCATCAGGTGTGTCTTGCCGAGCCCGACTCCGCCGTAGATGAACAGCGGGTTGTAGGAACTGCCCGGGTGCTTGCCAACCTGCTGCGCGGCGGCCCTGGCCAGCTGGTTGGACGTGCCCTCGATGTGGTTGGCGAACGTGAAATCACGGTTGATGCCGTTGCTGGACTGGGGTACGGGACGGGTGTTCCGGCCATCGCCGTATTCAGTGGCAAACGAAATGCCGTTGCCCGAACTGTTGCCGGGGCGCGCCGCCTGGGGGCGGTCGCTGGCAAGGCTGCCGATCTCGCACTGGACCTGGCTGATGCCTGCATCCATGGAAACCACGGCCGATTCGATCGTGTCGAGCAGGTTCTGCCTGACATGGTTGAGAACGTACCGGTTCGGTGCCAGCAATTTCAGGGTCTGGCCCCGGATGCTGGAGTGGAGCGGCAGAAGCCAGGTATTGACCACATCATCCGCCATTTCACCTCTCAGCTTCTCCAGGCAGATGTGCCAGATATTGTTATTGCTCATTATTTAGTCAACCGATTTATCGGCCCGATTATCATCCCTCGGGTAGGGCACATCCAGAAAAAACCTGACCATTTGTCCAAACTAAAAGGACAAAAATCCCCCAACTGATTGATAAAATTGTAAAAAAAACAAGAATACCAGAAGCGGCGCCGGACTTGTGTGCATCGCGGCTGACGCTTGGGGATATAAGAGTCTAAACCCAGCACGAATATTTATCCACAGGAGAACCCCGTGCAGAAGGGAAATAATTTTCTTTTTTCGGGCAGGTCGGCAGGATGCAGAAACATCCCGGAAATTCACGCCATCGGGAAATAATCGCGGCGATAATCACTTAGACAGGCAAGCCAACCTGTCACTTCAAGGGAATCCTGTATCTGTTCGTGAACCGCCGGTTGGCACAGGCCGGTTCCCCGTTGCATGCGCCGTTCGGACCGCGCTAGCCGGCGGGCAGGGAGATGGTGACGGTAAGACCGCCCCCGTCATCGTTGAACGCATGGATGGAGCCCCGGTGAAGTTCGATGATCGCCTTCGCCAGGGCAAGGCCGATCCCGTGATGGCCGTTGCCGGTGCTCCGGGCCTCGTCGGCACGGTAGAACGGGTCGAAAATCCGGTGCAGCTTGTCCGGGTCCACGCCGGTACCATGATCCCGGACATCGATCGAGTAATTGCTGTACACATGCTTCAGGGTGATTTCCACGTTGCCGCCGGGCGGGGAATGCTTGAGCGCGTTTCGCACCACATTCTCCAGCGCGCTCATCAGCAGCGGGGCGTCGCCCGAACACCTCGCGGTACCGGGGCCCTGGACCGAAACGGTCTTGCCTTCGGGGGAGAACTCGAAGCCGGCGTCATCCGATACGGCCCTCAGGGTTGCCATCAGTTCCATCGCCACGGGTTCCAGGGCCACGCCGGATTTCAGCCGTGACAGCGACAGCAGATCCTCGATCATCCGGTCCAGCCGGCCGACCTCGTTCTCGATGCGCAGGCTGGCCTCCGTGTCGCCGGATTTCCGCGCCCACAGGGAAGCCGCCACCTGGATGCGGTTGAGCGGGGAACGCAGTTCGTGGGATACGTCCCGCAGCAGCTGGTTGTGGCTTTGCACCGACTGTTCCAGGCGTTCGGTCATGCCGTTGAATTCCCGGGCGAGGTCGCCGAAGGTGTCCCGGCGGCTGGTGATGTGATCGGGCAGCCGGGCGCCGAGATTGTCGGCGCTGATGGAACCCGCGGTGTCTCGGAACGCGCGCAGCGGCTGCAGGATCCAGTAGCCGATCGCGGCGCTGCCGACCGCAAGGCCGAGTACCAGCATGGTCAGCAGGGGGATCCAGAGATACTCGAACTGGCCTTGCCGATGGATGCCCAGCGGGGTGGTGGTCATGATGACGTGGTACCGCTGCCCGTCAAGCTCCACCGGTTCGGTGTACACGATGAAGTGGCCGGTCTGGTTCTGGTGGGGATAGATGATCTGGGGAAACTCCCGGATCTGGTTCCGGATCCCGGACGGCACGCCGGGATGGGTCAGCGTCCGGCCGCGGTCATCTTCAATCCAGGCGCGCACGTTGAACCGGTCCAGCCGGCTGATGGCCCTTTCGATGTCGCCATCGTGATAGTCGTGTACCAGTTCCTGGGCGGCCTCCCTGATCATCGAACGCACCCGTTCCCCGCCTGGCTCCAGTTCTCGGTCGATCCAGTGGAACAGAAGGAAGGAAATCAGCACCACCACCAGGGAACATCCCAGTAACAGTGTCAGAATCCTGAAAAACAGCGACTTCACGGTGCCCGGGCCTGCGAGACATAGAGATAGCCGCTGCCGCGCAGGGTCCGGATCCGCTCGCTGCCGTCATCGTGCAGGCCGATTTTCCTGCGCAGGTTGCTGATATGGACATCGATGCTGCGGTCCCACTGCGAAATCGGCTTGTCCAGGACATTGAGCGACATGTCCGCCTTGGTGACCACCTGGTCCGGTGTGGAAAGCAGCAGGTACAGCAGATCGAACTCGGTCTGGGTCAGGCAGACATCGTTCCCCATCACGGTGGTGCGCCGGGTTCCGGGATACAGCCCGAGGTCGCCCAGTACCAGGTCCCGGTCCGGCGGTGAAATGTTGCCCCCGCTGCGTCGCAGCACGGCGCGGATCCGGGCCAGCAGCTCCCGCGGATTGCAGGGTTTTCCGAGGTAGTCGTCCGCCCCGAGTTCAAGCCCCAGGATCCGGTCGAGATCATCGCCCCGGGCAGTCAGCATGATCACGGGAATGTCGGTATGCCGCCGGATTTCCTTCAGCGCCTCGATGCCGCTCAATTCGGGCATCATGATGTCCAGCACCACCAGATCCGGGGTCTCGTGTGCAACGGCCTGCACCGTTTCGAGCCCCGTGGCGGTGCATTCCACCGCGAATCCCTCCTCTTCCAGGTATTCCGACAGCATGTCCGTCAGTATGCTGTCGTCGTCGGCGATCAGTATTCGTGGGTTCTGGGTCATGGCGTGAAGGTGCGGACTTGGCCAGGGGTGTCCGCGAATATTATACCGACCGGGACGTGCAGACGAAAAAAGGCCCGCCGAAGCGGGCCTGTCGTGAAGAAGTAAATCAAACACCATCCTTCGGTCCATTATGGTTATGTAGGGCCATCCCTGCCTCCATGATCTGTTGCATCTCCCGGATCTGCTCGGGAGTGAGCACGGTTGCCACCTGTTTCAGGACTCCGGTCAACTCAAGGGCCCGGTCCCGTGCCACCGCGGCAACGCGATCCGCCAGTATCGCTGCCCGTTCGTCAAAATCCTCTGCCGTGGGATCCAGCGCCAGGACCTCCAGCATCAGCCCGCGGCGGGCCTGCTGGTGGTTGCCCTGTTGTTGCCGTCGGTTCTCGAGGATCTTCTTCAGGGTGTCGAGCTGGGCTTCGGTCACCTCGAGATCCTCGCTGGCATGCACTGCCGGATGCTTCGTGCCGCGGTCTCCAAGCATGCCGTCAAGGTGGTCGTGACGGTGATGGTAGCCCCGGTCAATCCCACCGTGCTTGTTGTGGCTGCCGGCGAAGACCGTGCCCATGCCCAGGAAGACAGCTATGAGAATGGATGCTTTGGCAATGTTCCGTTGGTTCATGGTCCAAGTCCTCCGTTTCGTTTCATTTGGCATATCTCATGCTTTTCCGATGGGGTCATTGTGGTCCTGTCGGTGCAAACACGGGGTTAATGGTGCGTAAAATTTCCGTAAAGAACACGTCCCGTGCCCGGCGACGGGCCGGCGGGAACGGCAGCCGCATCCGGGGGCGGATGGACCGGCTGCCCGTCGGGACCGCCGCATGGACGGTACGGCCGGTCTATTCCTCTTCGGCCATGGCGGCCTCTGCGGCCATCTCCACCGCCACCGGTGTCGTGGCCGCGGTGACCGGGATATAGGAATGGGTGTCGGCCACCGCCACCGGCTCGCTGCGCGACATCCGGTACAGGCTGTACAGGCATACGAGAGCCGTGAGCGCGGCGAGAAACAGGAAGAATCCGTTCGGCCCCATCCGGTTGATCAGGATGCCGACGACCACGGGGCCGCCCATGGCGCCCACGCCGTTGATGAACATCAGCCCGCCAGAGGCGGAAGCCATCTGATCCGTCGACAGGCGGTCGTTGGTGTACGCCAGCAGCAGGGGGTACAGGGGATTGACGGCGGCGCCGAGGCAGAAGGCCATGGCCAGCAGCCACCAGACGGATTGCCCGAACATGCCGGCGACCGAGAACAGCGTGGCCAGGGCGGTCATGATCACGACCAGGAGACGGCGGTCCATCCGATCCGAAACCCAACCCACCGGGTACTGCATCATCACGCCGCCGATGTAGATGGCCGTCACGAACCAGGAGATTTCCCTGACGGTCAGGCCGCGCTGGACGCCGTAGATCGAGGACATACCGAGCAGGGCCGAGAAAACACCGCCCAGGAGGAACACCCCGACGCAGCCCAGGGGAGATGCGCCCATCAGTTCACGCAGGGACATCGGCCGCGCGGTGGAATACACCGGCGTCGGCGACACGGACAGCAGGATCGGCGCGAAGGAAACGGATACCAGCACCGAAATCAGCACGAACAGCGTGTAACCGGAGGGGTCCGCCACGTTCAGCAGGAGCTGGCCGGTCACCAGGCCCGTCATCTGGATCAGGATGTACAGCGACAGGACCTGGCCGCGGGTTTCGTTGCTGGCCATGTCGTTGATCCAGCTTTCGGCAACCACATACAGTCCCGAGAAACAGAAGCCCACCATCAGCCGCATGGCGAGCCAGAACAACGGGTCCACGATGGCGGCGTAGAGGATGAAGGCGGCCGACACCAGGGAGCCGAGCGCGGCGAATACCCGCACGTGGCCCACCCGCCTGAGCAGTACCGGCGTGACCCGGGAGCCGCCGAGGAAGCCGATGAAATAGGCGGCCATGATGATGCCCATCCAGGAGGCGTCGATCTGCTCCAGGGTCCCGCGAATGCCGAGCAGCGTTCCCTGCAGACCGTTGCCGACCATGAGCAGCAGGATCCCCAGCATCAGGGCCCAGGCGCGAAGAATGACAGTTGGCATGGTGCGGGAAACCGGCCGGCATGAGCGGGGCGGCGAGTGTAGGGCAAACCCCCGGGCGCTCCAAGCGGCGGGGCATCACGATAACGATACAATATGACTTTCCAACGACAATGAATCTTCAGGCACAGGGACCATGACGGACACCTTCCCGGCGATTTTCAGCCCCCTGGCGGTGGGCGGACTCGTGCTGCCCAACCGGATTGTCATGGGTTCCATGCACACCGGTCTCGAGGACCGGTTCTGGAATTACGGCAGGCTGGCCGCCTACTTTGCCGAGCGCGCGAGTGGCGGCGGGCCGGGCCTCATGGTCACCGGCGGGATCAGTCCCAACCGGGAGGGCTGGCTGGGGCCGCTGGCCGGTACGCTCAACAGCGTGCTCGACCTGCCCAATCACCGCCGGATCACCCGGGCGGTGCACCGGGAAGGCGGCAGGATCTGCCTGCAGATCCTGCACGCGGGGCGTTACGGATATCACCGCAACATCGTGTCGGCGTCCGCACTGAAGGCGCCCATCAACCGCTTCGAGCCGAGGGCGCTCGACGAAGCCGGTATCGAGCGCCAGATTCGCGGCTATGTCCGCTGTGCCCGGCTGGCCAGGGCCGCGGGCTACGACGGCGTGGAAATCATGGGTTCCGAGGGCTACCTGATCAACCAGTTTCTCTGCCGCCGCACCAATCACCGGTCGGACCGCTGGGGCGGCAGCTTCGACAACCGGGCCCGGCTGGCGCTCGAAATCCTGCGCCGGGTACGCGCCCGGACAGGTCCCGGCTTCCTCGTCATCTATCGCCTGTCGATGATGGACCTGGTGGAGGACGGCTCAGACTGGGACGAGGTCGTGGCGCTGGGGGAGGGCGTGAAGGATGCCGGGGCCGATCTCATCAACACCGGCATCGGCTGGCACGAGGCGCGCATTCCCACCATCGTCAGTTCGGTGCCCCACGCCGCCTTCGCCGGCATCACGGCGAAGTTCCGTGAACGCGTGGATATTCCGGTGATCGCCACCAACCGGATCAACATGCCGGAACAGGCCGAACGGCTGCTGGCGGAAGGCTGGTGCGACATGGTGTCGATGGCGCGGCCGCTGCTTGCCGACCCGCGCTGGGTGCAGAAGGCGGCCGGGGGCCGGCGCGATGAGATCAATACCTGCATCGGCTGCAACCAGGCCTGCCTGGACCGGATCTTCAACAACAAGACCGCCACCTGCCTGGTCAATCCGCGGGCCTGCAACGAGACCAGGATGCATTACCGGCCTGCGTCTGCGGCGAAGCGCGTCGCCGTGGTCGGGGCGGGCCCGGCCGGCCTGTCCGCCGCCCTGGTGGCAGCCGCGCGCGGACACCGGATAACCCTTTACGAGCGTGACGGCGAGATCGGCGGGCAGTTCAATGTCGCGATGCGCATCCCGGGAAAGGAGGATTTCCGCGAAACCCTGCGCTACTGCCGCGTGATGCTGGCGAAACACGGTGTGGACATCCGGCTCGGCGTGGCGGCGGATGCCGGTACGCTGCGCCGGGAGAACTACGACGACATCGTCATTGCCACCGGCGTACGCCCCCGCCCGGTGGATTTTCCCGGGCACGACCACCCCATGGTGCTGCGTTACGACGAGCTGATCCGGGAGGGCAGGGAAGTGGGTCGGCGGGTGGCTATCGTCGGCGCCGGCGGCATCGGTTTCGATGTCGCCGAATATCTTCTTCACGACGAGGCGCCGCCGGAATCGCCGGCGGAGGTTGCCGGCTGGTACCGGCAATGGGGAATCGACCCGGCCTACGAGGCCCGCGGATCGCTCGTGCCCCCGGCCGCGCCGCCGCCGCGCCGCAAACTGTACATGCTGCAGCGCCGTCCGGCGCCGTTCGGCCGGACTCTCGGCAAGACCACGGGCTGGGTGCTGCGGCTGAAGATGAAGCAGGCCGGGGTGGAGCAGATCGGCGGCGTGCGGTATGCGCTGGTGGATGATCGCGGCATCCATGTCGAGGTCGACGGCCGGGCCAGGCTGCTCGAGGTGGACAACGTGGTGATCTGCGCGGGCCAGCTGTCCGTGAACGGCCTGTACCAGGAACTGAATCCCTGGGGCCGGGAACGCCGCGTGCACCTCGTGGGCGGCGCCTACCTGTCGGCCGAGGTGGACGCGGAGCGCGCGATCCGCGAGGGCGCCGAAGTCGGCGCCAGGATCTGATCCGGCACGGGCCCGGGCCTCAGTCTCCCGGGCGGCCTTCGAGGCGGATGATGCGGGCATGCAGTGCCGCCGCATCGTCCGGCTGGTGGGTGGAGACCACCAGTCGCAGCCGAAGCTCCTGCTGCAACTCGAGAATCAGGGCCGCGATGTCGTCCCTCAGTTCCCGGTCGAGAGCGCTGAACGGTTCGTCCAGCAACAGCACCGGCCGGCGCCGCACCAGGCAGCGCGCGAGCCCGACCCGCTGCTGCTGGCCCCCGGAAAGGCTCGTCGGCAGGCGCCTTTCCATGCCGTCGAGCCCGACCCGCCCGAGCGCCCTCCGAATGCTCCCGCGACCGGCGCTGTCGATGCGCAGGCCGGGATCCATGCCGAGAGCGATGTTCTCCCACACGTTCAGGTGCGGAAACAGGTTGTGGGACTGGAACAGGTAGGTCAGCGGCCTGCTGGCCGGGGCCAGGGGCAGCAGGGAAACGCCGTCCAGCGCGATCTCGCCGGACTGCGGTGTCAGGAAACCGGCGATGAGGTTCAGGATGGTGGTCTTGCCGACACCGCTTGGACCCATCAGCGCGGCGCCCTGCCCGGCTTCCAGGGAGAAGTCCGCGCCGATGGTGTGGTCGCCGCCCGAGTGGCGATACCGGAGATCGCGGCATTCAAGCATCCCGCGCCTCCCCCCGACCGAGCCGCGCAAGCTGTTCGAGCAGCCAGAACAGCAGCAGGCACAGTGCGCACAGGCATAGCGCCGCCACTGCAGCCTGTTCCAGCCGCCAGCCGCCCAGCAGCCGGTAGACAAGCAGGGGCAGTGTGCTCAGCCGCTCGGTGCCGAACAGCGCGATCACGCCCATGTCCCCGGCCGCGAGGGTGGTGGCGAGCGCCAGGGCATAGCAGATAGGCCGCTTGAGCACCGGCCAGTACACCAGCCGCCACAGCGCGAGGCCGGACATCCCGAGGCTTCGTCCCAGGTTCTCGAAACGCCGCCGTTGCCTGGTCACGGGGCCAACGAGCACCCTCAGGGTGAATGCCAGGGTGAACAGGGCGTTCACCGCGATCACCATGAAATGGCCGAGCGAAAGGGCGTCGGTGTACTGGCGCAGGAGCAGGAAAAGGCCGGCTCCCAGGGTGAGCGGCGGAATGATCAGGGTCAGTGCGCCGACCAGTTCGGGCAGTGCCCGCAGCGGCCGCCATCCCGGGGAGCGGTCGAGGCCGGCGCACAGCCACGCCATGCAGAACCCCGAGGCCGTGGCGATGAAGCCGGCCGCCAGCGAGATGAGGACCGACCAGCCCAGCGCATGCCAGAATCGTCCGTCGGTCACGATGCTCCACCCCCGGCCGTCCAGTGTGCCCAGGGCGACGGCGATGAACGGGGTCAGCAGGTAGACCGCGGCCAGCGTGATGACCGCCGCGTCGGCCAGGCGCCCCCCGGGGCCGCCGGTGTCCGGCCGGTGCCGGTCCGCTTCCATGACTGCGGCGTCGGCGGCCCCCCAGGCGGGGGCCCCCCGGAACGAGAAGAACAGCACCGTGAGGATGCCGCACAACAGGACCTGGATCAACGAAAGCGCCGCGGCCTTGGGGAGGTCGAACTCGAATCGCAGCGCCTGGTAGATCGCCACTTCCAGGGTGCTCGCAGCCGGTCCGCCGCCCAGGGACAGGACAATGGCGAAGCTGGTGAAGCAGAGCAGGAAGACCACGCCCGCCGCCCCCGGGATCACCCCCCGGAGGACGGGCCATTCCACCAGCCGGAACACGTCGCGGTCCCGGAAGCCGTAAAGCGCGGCCAGTTTCCACTGGGCCGACGGGATTTCCGCAAGTCCGTTCAGCATCAGCCGCGTCGCCAGGGGCAGGTTGAAGAAGACGTGGGTCATCAGGATTCCGGCAAGCCCGTAGAGATAGTCCTGCCGGGCATGGCCGGCGAACGCCAGGAGATCGTTCACCCAGCCGTTGCGGCCATGGACCGCCACCATGCCGAGGATCGCCACCATGGTGGGCACCACGAGGGACACGCTGGTCAGCCGGATGAGCAGGCGCCGGCCGTAGAATCCCCGGCGCCGATGGAGCGCCCGGGCCAGCGGGATGGCGAGTCCGACGCTGAGGAGGGTGGACAGGCCGGCCTGCCAGAGGGTGAAGCGGATGATGGACCAGGTATAGGGCCTTTCCAGCACCGCGCCCACGGGCAGTTCGCCGGCATGGAACAGCAGCCCCCCGAAGGATCCGCCCACCAGGGCCAGGACGAGCAGAAGCAGCAGTATCCCGGCAGCCGTGAATCCGGCCGTCCCGGACCGGCGGCCGGCCGGGCGTACTGCAAGGGCCCCTGCGGGCATCCGCGGCAACGGGACGCGTCCCGAAGAGGTTACTGACTCAGCGCCTGGTTGAATTCATCGATCCAGTCCAGCCGGTTGTCGGTGACGCCCTGGGCATTGATGGACAGGGCGCGGCTGGGCCGGACCAGGGTGTTGAAGGCGTCGGGCAGCCCCTCCTCGGGGAAGGCCACGGGATACATCCAGTTCCCCGTGGGAATCAGTGACTGGAAGGCCGGGGTCAGGATGAAGCCGAGAAACCGCCGCGCCAGGTCCGGGTTGGGGGCGTTCTTCAGCATGCCCGCCACCTCGACCTGCATGCCATGGCCTTCCTCGAAGGCCGCGGCCCGGTACTTGGTCTCGTTTTCCGCGACCTGGTGATAGGCGGGCGACGTGGTGTAGCTGAGCACCATGTCCGCCTCCCCCTCGAGAAACATACCGTAGGCCTCGGACCAGCCCTTGGTGACGGTCAGGATTTTCGGCGCCAGGCGCTTCCAGGCCGCCCCGGCCTGGTCGTTGTAGAGGGCCTTCACCCAGAGCAGGAGACCGAGTCCGGGAGTGCTGGACCGGGGATCCTGGATCACGATTTTCGTGTTGTCGTCCGCCTGCAGCAATGCCTCGAAACTGTCCGGCGGATCCTGCATGCGGGTTTCGTCGTAGATGAAGGCGAAGAAACCGAAATCGAAGGGCAGAAAGTGTGCATCGTCCCAGTCGCCCGGAAGATCCAGGGCGGGCACATCGACTTCGTGCGGGGCGATCAGGCCGGTATTCAGCGCCTCCACCACCTGGCTGTTATCGAGGCCCAGCACCACGTCGGCGGGAGAGGTGTCCCCCTCGAGCTGGACCCGGCTCAGGATCCCGGTGGAGCTGTCCACGCTGACGAAATTGAGGTCGCATTCGCACACGGCCTCGAAGGCCTCTTCGACCTTCGGGCCGGGCCCCCAGTCGGAAGCGAAGGAGTCGTAGGTATATACCGTCAGGACCGGGGGGCCGGCGTCGGTTTCCGGCGCATCGGTGGATTCCTGGGCAAGGGCGGGCAGGCCCGCACCGCATACGAACAAGAGGAGAAGTTGGATTTGATGGAATTTGCGCACTGTTCAGGTCCTCGATGTGGTCTGGTCAAAGCAGTGCGGAGAGGCGAGCGGGTCGGAATTCCTGACCGTCAGTATCTCAATCCCTCCGCCAGCATGATCTGGATCAGGTTCGACGGGTTGGCCTGGAGACCCTCTCAGCCAGCCGGACAGCGTCCGGTGGGCACCCCGTTGAGACAGGTTGATAATATTCGTTCAGGCCGTGCAATACAAATCCCTTCAAGGAGGACCCCGATACAGGGATTTGCGGCGAGGCCGCGATGCCGGCCGGGCATCGCGGCCCTTCATCGAACGCACCCGCCGCGGCAGCGCGCTTCGGCGCTCAACCCACGGACGCGGTCGACAGGAGCCACAGGCCGAACACCGTGTAGCCCACCATCAGCATTGCGAGAAACCACTGGCTCCGTACCGCGGCCCGCATGTCGTCCGGCGAACGGCCGTAGAGTTCCAGCGCGATGAGATGGGCGAGCAGGATCCCGATGATGTGTCCGAGGACAATCACGCCGGTCTGGAAGCCCCAGATCACGGAAACGCTGTGGAGGTTGTTCAGGAACGAGGTGGTCACATGGAAGTCCGGGCCGAGGCCGAACAGGTTCCATCCGCGCGCGAACGGGTCGGCAAACGCCCGCAGCGCGTACTGGCCGTTTACCATGAGCTGGGTCAGGTAGTGGGCGATGTGGAACGCCACCGCGATGGGTACGATGGAGTAGACCAGCCTTCCCGCCATCGCCCCAGGGGCGGGCCGCCCGGGGCCCCCGGGACCGGCGGACCGGCCCAGCATCACCGCGGCCAGGAACAGCAGGGCAAGCGCCACGAACGCGCCCGCCAGCCCCGCGGTGTTGAATCCGGTGACCGCGCTGCGCCCAGGGAATTCCAGCGGGTTGATGCCGCCCAGCGCCAGCCAGGCGAAGGTTTTCGACAGCCCGTCGAAGGAATTGCTGCTGAGCGCAAGCAGCACGAACAGCATGCCGGTCCAGGGCAGGGGCGCCTGGCGCAGGAAGCCCTGGCCCGGCCAGCCCAGGGAAACCCGGACGCGGCCCGGCCCTGCGGCCGGGTCCCCGCTTTCTCCCTCCACGGGTTCCCGCAGCAGCGGCGAGCAGTTCCCCACCAGGCGGAAGAAGATGGAAAAGGGCTCCGCCCGGTGCATCCAGTCACGGTACCCGAATGCCAGGATGCCGGCGAAGGTGACCGCCCAGTACACCAGGACCGCGGCGGCCAGCCCCGCCGGGTCCTCCGGCGCCGCATGGACCAGTTCGAACCAGGCGAAACCGAAAAACAGCAACAGGGCGGGGAGATAGCCGAGACCTGCCGGCAGGGTCAGGGGCGCCTTCGCCGGCCAGCCCAGCGCCGCCGCAAGCCGGCCGGGGGCATACCAGGGGTTGCACCATTTCCAGAGATCGCCCACCAGGAACTGCAGCAGGGTGAATCCCACCCACCACAGGGTCCAGATGCCGAGCGGAAGCGGGTTGGCCAGCGGATCCTCGCTGGCGGTGAAGCCGGCGAGGACCAGCGTCGACAGCACGACGAACGACACCAGGCTCGGGACCAGCGGCGAGATCGTCCGCTGGGTCCAAAGGGGCAGCCGGGCCGCGATGATCCGCCCGAGCAGGCGCCTCGGCGCCAGGGCCAGCAGCAGGAAGGAGGCCAGCACGGCGATCCCGCCCCCGGTGATGGCGAACCCGGTGGGCAGCAGCATCACCAGTCCGCGCTCGGCGCTGTGGGCCATGGCGGTGACGGGCGCCGCCAGGGCGGCCGCCGCCAGGGGGATCCGCTGCAGGATGCGCCGGGTGCCTGCGTTCATGTGGATCCCGAAAGGGGGCGGGGGAAACGCGGCGCGGCGGGCTCGCAGGAACGCGGGTTGGGTATAATGCCGGCTGGCCCGGCACGACTACCGATCATGATCCGCCCCGACGATACCGCGCTCATTGTAGTGGATGTACAGAATGATTTTTGCACCGGCGGCGCTCTTGCCGTGGCCGGCGGCGAGCAGGTGGTGCCCGTCATCAACGGCATTATGCCCGAATTCGGCACGGTGGTGTTCACCCAGGACTGGCACCCCGCCGAACATGTCAGCTTCGCCGCCAACCATGCCGGCGCGGAGCCGTTCACGAGCATCCGGCTGGATTACGGCGAGCAGACGCTGTGGCCGGTGCACTGCGTCCAGGGCAGCCGGGGGGCCGCGTTCCATCCCGACCTGGACGACAGCTGCGCCCAGATGGTGGTCCGCAAGGGGTTCCGTCCCGGGATCGACAGCTACTCGGCGTTTTTCGAGAACGACCGTGAGACCGTGACCGGACTGCGGGGTTACCTGGACAGCCGGGGAATCCGCAGGCTGGTGCTCGGGGGCCTTGCGACGGATTTCTGCGTGGCCTGGTCCGCCGTCGACGCCGCCTCGCTCGGGTTCGATGTCACGGTGGTGCTGGAAGCCTGCCGCGCCATCGACCTGGACGGATCCCTGGCCGCCCAGGTGGACGTGATGCGGTCGGCGGGCGTCAGCGTTGTCGAGGCCCTTCCGGCCGGACCGGCATGAAATTCCTCGTCTTCCAGCACATCGCCTGCGAGCATCCGGGAATCTTCCGCGACCTCATGCGGGAGGCGGGGGTCGCCTGGGACACCGTGGAACTGGATGCCGGCGGGGACATTCCCGGTCTCGACGGCTATGACGCCCTGCTGGTGATGGGCGGGCCCATGGATGTCTGGCAGGTATCGGAGCACCCCTGGCTCGAGCCGGAAATGGCGGCGATCCGGGAATGGGTGGGCGCCGACCGGCCCTACCTGGGCTTCTGCCTGGGCCACCAGCTGCTGGCCGCCGCCATGGGCGGCGAGGTGGGCCCCGCGGCGACGCCGGAGATCGGCGTGATGCCCGTGGAGCTGACCGGGCCGGGCCGGGAGCACTGGTTCTTCCGGAATTGCCGGCGCCGGATCATGTCCCTGCAGTGGCATTCCGCGGAAGTGGCCGCCCCGCCCCCCGGTGCCGTCATCCTGGCGCGCTCGGACGCCTGCCCGGTCAATGCCATGGCCCTGGGGGAGCGCGCGGCGTCGGTGCAGTTCCACATCGAGATCACGGATACCACCGTGGCGGAATGGGGCGAGGTGCCGGAATACGCTACCGCCCTGGAAAAGGCCTGTGGCCGGGGGGCGCTCCAGCACATGCAGTCCGAGGCGGACCGGCACCGGGAGGACTTCCAGTCGAACTCCCGGGCATTGTTCGAAAACTTCCTCGGGCGGATCCACTGAATCCGCCCGCATCGCACTACACGCCGAGGTAGCGCCGGAGCAGTCCGGGGTCCGCCTCCACCTCGGCGCGCCTGGCGTCCAGCCGGAGCACGCCGGTTTCGAGAAACGCCACCCGGTCCGCCACGGGCATGACCGTGTCCACCCGCTGTTCCACCAGCAGCACGGCCACGCCGCCGTCCCGGAGCCTGACGATCACGTCGCGGATGCCGGCGACCATCGACGGCATCAGGCCCTCGGTCGGCTCATCGAGCAGCAGGACCGTGGGCTTGAGGCACAAGGCCCTGGCCATGGCCAGCATCTGCTGCTCGCCGCCGCTCAGGGTGCCGGCCACCTGGTGCAGCCTGTCCGCCAGCGGCGGGAAGAATTCCAGGGCCTCGTGCATGGCCGCCCGGTCCCGGCGGGTGGCCATGATGCCGATTTCCAGGTTTTCCGTCACGGTGAGTTCCGCGAAGAGACGCCGGCCCTGGGGCACGTAGCCGATCCCCCGCCGGGGGATCTCGTGGGGCTTGAGGCCGCCGATGGGCCGGCCTTCCAGGAGGAAATCGCCCTCGCGGCGCACCTGACCCATGATGGCCCGCAGCAGCGTGGTCTTGCCGGCGCCGTTGCGGCCGAGCAGGCACAGGATCTCGCCGCCGGCCACCGCGAGGTCCACGTCCCGGAGCACCCGGATGCTGCCGTAGTAGCCGTTGACTCTCTTGAGCGTCAGGCGCATCAGTCCGCCCCCGTGCCGAGGTAGGCGGCCTGGACCGCGGGATCGGACCGGATCTGGGCCGGGGTGCCCCGGGAGAGCACCCGGCCGTGATCCAGCACCGTGACCCGGTCCGCCAGTTCCATGACCACGCGCATGTTGTGTTCGATGAGGAGCACGGCGGCGTCCCGGGCGATGTTCCGCACCAGGCCGCAGAAATGGTCGATCTCGCTGTCGGACAGTCCCTGGGTGGGCTCGTCCAGGATCAGCAGTCGCGGCGCCAGGGCCAGCCCCATGCCCACCTCAAGGAGGCGCTGGTGGCCGTAGGGCAGGGTTCCGGCGGCCTCGCCGGGCCGGTCCGGGAGGTCCACGCGGGCCAGGATGTCCGTCACCCGGGGGCCGGGATCCTCGCGCCGGGTCGAACAGCCCTGGACGGCGATGGCGAGGTTTTCCCGTACGGTGAGCCGGGGAAAGATGCTGGTGATCTGGAACGTGTAGGCGATGCCGCGCCGGGCCCGCCGCCAGGCGGGCAGGCCGGTGATGTCCTCGCCGTCGAACCGGATGGTGCCGGCGGAGCAGGACAGGCGTCCGCACAGCAGGCTGACGAAGGTGGTCTTGCCGGCGCCGTTGGGGCCGATGATGGCGTGGATCCCGCGATCCTCCAGCGAAAGGTCGACGCCGTCCACTGCGCGGAGCCCGCCGAAATGCCGGCTCACGTCCCGTGCTTCCAGGAGGTTCATGGCAGCCACCCGAGCCAGCGCTCCCGGACGTACCCGAGCGCTCCCCGGGGAAAGAACAGCACCAGGAACAGCAGCACCACGCCGGTGACCAGCAGATAGGCGGTGGTGTGTTCGCTGGCGAGATCCACCAGGTAGAACATGAAGAAGGTTCCCACGATGGGCCCCGCCACCGTGCCGGCGCCGCCGAGGAGGGTGTAGAGCAGCGGGTCGATGGAGTACTGGATGGCGGCGAAGGAGGACCCGATGTAGGCGAACATCAGGGCATAGGCCGCCCCGGCCATGGCGGACAGCGTGCCCGACAGCGTCAGCGCCTGGAGCTTGAAGATGAAGGTGTTGTAGCCCAGCATCCTGGACCGGTCCTCGTTCTCCCGGATGGCGATGAGCGCACGGCCGAAGCGCCCCCGCACCACCAGGAGCACGCAGGCCATGGTCAGCGCCAGCAGCGCGAGCGCCAGGTTGTAGCGGGTCGACGGGTCCGTCAGCAGCCATTGCCTGCCGAGGAGTTCGAAGCTGCGCGCCGCGGCGGGCATCACCAGGCCCTCGTCACCCCGGGTCCAGGTGGTGAAGTACACCGTCGCGAGGTAGACCACCTGGGAGATCATCAGGGTCACGATCATGAACGCGACGCCGGTGGTCCGAAGCGCCAGGAGGCCCACCACCAGGGAAAGACCGGCGCCGCACAGCACCCCGAACAGCATGGCCGCGGGCACCGGCCAGGCGAGGTGGTAGGCGGTGAGCCCGGCGCCGTACATGCCCGCGGCGAAGAACATGGCGTGTCCCAGGCTGAGCAGGCCGGTGTATCCGAAAAGCAGGTTGAAGCCCATGGCGAAAATTGCCAGCAGCAGGACCCGGGTCACCGCCAGGTGGTGGTATTCCGGCAGCACGAACTGCAGGCCGAACAGCGCCGCCAGGATGGCGCCGTGGAGCAGCAGCGACTTTCGCCAGGCGGACATCGTCAGGCCCTGGCCCGGATGCCGAACAGGCCCTGGGGCCGGAACACCAGCACCAGGGCGACGGCCAGGGTGGAGATCATTTTCGCCAGCGTGGGGGAAAAGAACACCGAGATGATGCCGTCGCTCAGCCCGATCAGGAGCGCCGCCACCAGCGTTCCCCGGATGCTGCCGAGTCCGCCGATGATGACCACGATGAAGGACAGGAGCAGCGGGTCGATGCCCATCAGGTAGTGCGCCTGCCGGACCGGCACCACCAGCACCGCCCCCGCCGCCGCCAGGGCGGCGCCCAGGGCGAACACCATGGCGTAGACCTGGCCCACGGCGATGCCGAAATTCTCCGCGGTCTCACGGTCGAACCGCGTCGCCCGCATGATCAGGCCAAGGCGCGTGCGGGCGATGAGGAACCAGGTGGCCAGGAGCAGGACCAGGGCGGCGGCGATGACGCAGAGCTTGTAGCCGGAATACCCGAACCAGGGAAATTCCACGCGGAAGTAGAAGGGCGGGTTCACGGCCCGGGCATCGGGGCCGAAGGTCAGCAGCGTGGTCTGCTGGATGATGTAGAGCATGCCGATCGTGGCGACGATGGTTGCCTCGGGATCGTAGGACACCCGCTTCAGCACCAGCCGCTCCCCCGCCCAGGCGATGGCCCCCACCAGGAGCGGCGCCAGCACGAGGGCCAGGGCGAATCCCAGGGCCGGGTGTCCGCCGGCCCAGGTGGCCACCCACCAGGCCATGACCGCGCCGAGCATGAAGAACTCGCCGTGGGCGACATTGACCACCCGCATGACGCCGAACACCAGCGACAGCCCCAGGGCGGTGAGGCAGAGCACCGCGGCCTGCACCAGCCCTTCCAGGGTGGCGAGAAGGAAGAACGGACCGAAATCCATGCCTCAGGGGGAAGCGGGCGGCGGTGGCAGCGGTGATCGGGGCAATGCCGGCCAGCCGGACATTGCCCCGATGAGTCGGTCCCAGCGTTACAGCGGCATGGTGGTGTAGTCCGCCTCGGCCTCGTAGCGCCCGTCTTCGATCGAGGTCCTGTGGACCACGTTCAGCCGGCCGTCCTCCACCTTCGAGATGGACTGGTGGCCGAAGCACTGGTGGATGCGGGCGTCGAACACCTTGCTGCCCTGGGGATGGTTCCGCCCCTCCTCGAAGGACTCCATCGCCTCCATGGCCTCGACGAACCGGGCGCGGTCTTCCGGGCCGCTATAGTCGCAGGCCTCCATGGCCTGCTTGATGATGAACAGGGTCTCCCAGCAGCCGAACATGTGCGCATAGGTGGAGACATCCTTTGGGTCGCTGATGCTGGCGCCGTTGTCGTCGACGCCGACGGCGGCCCGGTAGAACCGGTCATGCTCCGACTGGTCCGGCTGGGCATAGCGGGGATAGCCCTCCCAGAAATAGGTGCCCTCGAGGAACTCGAGCTGGGGGGTCTTCAGGTCCACCGCCTCGAGGGAGTCGATGAAGCCGAAGATCTCCGGCCGCTGGCTGCCGAAATGCTGCCCCAGCTCCTTGACGAAGGTGAGCACGCCGGGCCCCACCATGACGTGGTACAGCACTTCCGTGTCCCGGGCGATCCGGGGCAGGTGCCGGGTGAAGGAGGTTTCCGTGGGGGGAATTGCGATCAGTTCCAGCACCTCCCCGCCCTGGGCGGCGATGGCCTGGGAAAAGTAGTCCCGGTGATCGTGGCCGAACGCGTAGTCCGGGAAGATCATGGTGACCTTCCGGCCGAGATTGGACGCCACCCAGGGGGCCATTGAGATCACCTGGGACCGGACGTCGGTGATGCCGGGCTGGAACACGTACCGGTTGAGCTTTCCCGAGGCCACGTGATAGCCCTCGGACACCACGATGTAGGGAAGCTTGAGTTCCCCCGCCCGGGGCGCGGAGCCGTTCACCACATGGGAGAACAGGGTGCCGTAGGCGACGTCCACTTTGTGCTGGGCGGCGAATTTCTCGACGACCTCGGCGCCCCGCTTCGGATCGGTCCCGTCGTCCTCGACCACCAGCTCCAGGGGCCGGCCGTTGATGCCGCCCTCGTCGTTGATCAGTTTCGCCGCCGCCTGCGCGGTGCGCTCGTACCAGCGCCCGTAGGAGGCGCCGATGCCCGTGCGGTGGAACTGGGCGCCGATCCGGATGGGGGCGGACTGGGCATGGGCCCTTGGAAACAGCGTGGGCGAGAGACTGGCGGCCACCCCCGCGCCCGCCGCGGCGCCCAGGGTCCTCAGGGTCTTGCGGCGGCCGGTGTCGGGACTATCTTTGTTTGTGCGATTGGACATGGGTTGGTACCTCACGGATGGTTGTGATGCGGCAGCCCGGCAACCCGGGTCGGGTCAGGGGCTGCGCGCGAGAATACGTAGACCGCCCAGTTTACCCGAGCAGAAATGACGGTTCACCAGGTCGTAGAACTCCTCCAGGGCCCGGTAGGTCGGCTCGCCGTGGACGCGCACGTGGCGCGCGCGCCGGCTGCGGTGGTCCGCCAGCCGGCCGGTGGTGAATTCGGTCCAGTCGTCGGACATGTCGTCGCAGGCCAGGATCTCGAAGCCCGCCGCGGTGAAATCCTCCCGGTAGGTATCGTAATCCGGCAGGTAGGCGGCATACATGCCGCTCGCGAGCTCGGCGTGCGCCTCCGGGTCCATGGGGCTGCGGCAGTACATGTCCTCGGCATAGAAAAGCCCGCCCTCCGCCAGGATATCGCGGGATATCCCGAGCAGCCCGCCGCGGTCCGGGATGTGGAAGATCGCCAGCCAGCTCACGATGGCGTCGAAGCGCCGGTTCCGCCAGTCGAAGGCGAGGAAGTCGCCGCAGGCATGTTCCACCAGCGCGGACAATCCGCAGCGCGCGATCAGTTCGGCGGCGAGCGCGTCCTGGTCCGGTTGCAGCTCCAGCGCCATTATCCGGGCGCCGGCGCGGCTGGCGATATGGCGCGCGGGGCCGCCGAGCCCCGAGCCGATCTCCAGCACCCTGGAGCCGGTATCGAGCCCCATGCGCCCGATGGCGTCGTCCACGGCGCGGGTGCCGTGATAGTGCAGCTGGTCGAACGCGCTGATCTCTCCGGCGCTGATCGGGTCGGCCGCGCCCTTGCCGAGTTCGGCGAGTTCATTGTGGATGCGCCCTATGTGGGTATAGAGCTTCATCGACTTGATCCTGCTGGCGTGATCGGTCATGGGAGCGCGAGGGTAGCCCCGAAAGTATACCCAATGACATGCCGGGCGGCACGACGGGACCGTCACCCGGGGTGGGTCGCGGGTCCCGGGTCGGGTATATTGGCATCCGGGTTCCCAGGATCGTGACAGTTGTCCGGCAGCACCTTCCGGCGATACGGCGGCATCATCGTGACCCTGCTGTTCATCGGCGGGATGACGTACATTTTCAGCTGGCTGCTGGACCAGCAGCAGAACCCCAACCGGGCCAACCTCACCCGGGTGCTGGAAGGCGGGGAGCGCGAGGTGGTGCTGAAGCAGAACCGGGCGGGACATTACGTTGCCAGCGGCGAGATCAACGGCCGCCCGGTGCGCTTCTTCCTGGACACCGGCGCCACCCTCGTCAGCATACCGGGGGCGGTTGCCGATGCCATCGGCCTTGCCAGGGGGCCGGCGTTGACGGCGAGGACCGCCAATGGCGATGTCACCGTCTATGCCACCCGCCTGGAGCGGGTCCGGCTCGGGCACATCGAGATGGGCAATGTCCCCGCCAGCATCAATCCCGGCATGGGCGGGCAGGAAATCCTGCTCGGCATGAGCTTCCTCGGCGAACTGGAACTGGTGCAAAGGGGGGAGGAGCTTCGCCTGCGGGTTCCGCGGCCCTGATCCCCGCGGCTGGTTCGCGTATACTCTCTTGCGGGTATCCCGGCCCGGCGCGGGTTCCGTAACCGCCGGACCCGGGCGGAAACCGTCACAGATCATCATGGACTACCAACGCATCGACCAGGCGGGCGCCCTGGAAATGATCCGCAATGAAAACGCCGTCGTCGTTGACATCCGCGACCCGGCCTCCTTCCGCTCGGGGCATATCGCCGGGGCGCTGCACCTGGACAACCGGAACGTGGCGGAGTTTATCGCCACCGCCGACCGTGCAGGCCCGGTCATCGTCTGCTGCTATCATGGCAATACCAGCCAGGACGCCGCACGATTTCTCGCCGCGCAGGGTTTCGAGCGCTGTTACAGCCTGGACGGAGGGTTCAAGGGCTGGCGCCTGTCGGGAAACCCCGAGGAATGATTCAGCGGCGCCGATCGGGGAATTCCCGGAGCACGCCCCGGCGGAGGCTCAACTATAGCGAAAGAGAATTGGGCCTTGATGGATGAAGAGTTATACGAGGTGCCGACTTCTGCATCCGTGACCTGCCCGCCATGAATGGCGGCGCTTTCGTTTGAAACACTTCCGCTGATTGCCGACGCCTTGCATGGCGCCGGCGTTAGTTTGCGTTTGTGCAATAGGCGCAGATCTTGTTGCCATCCGGATCTCGGGCGTAGGCATAGTAGATCGTGCCGTCGGCGGGGCGCGGTCCGGGGGCGCCTTCATCCGTGCCGCCGTTTTCCAGTGCCGTACTGTGAAACAGATCGACCGCGGGTCTCGAATCGGCCAGAAAAGCGATCATCGTGCCGTTGCCGGCTGTCGCCGGTTTTTCGTTGAACGGCTTCGTTACGTAAAATTCGATTCCAGTCGGGTCGGATGCCGGGGCATAGCCGACATAGGCGGGGTCGCTTTCAGCCTGCACCAGCCCGAGCGGCGCCAGGATGGCGTCGTAGTAGTTCGAGGAACGCTGCAGGTCGCTGACTCCGACCATGGCATATCCGATCATGTCTGTACCCTCTCAACAGTAGAGCATTGAATTGCGAAACACATGTTTTATTTCCCGGAGAGACTTGGCAAGGCAGCCTTGATCCGAAGAGCAGGACGCCATGAACAACCACCGCACATACAGCGATTGCGGCTCTTTATAACGATTCCCGGATGTTGAACCTGTCGGCCACTAATCGGAAGAGGGCAGATGAACCGGGCATGTGGTCTGTCCGAACGGCGGACCCGATGGTCGCATAACTGCCAGAAAAGGCAAACATGCAGGACGGCTGTTGCGGAGATTGCCAGGAAGACACGGCAAGCCCGGCCCGGTTGCTGTTGCCATGCGCCGGTCGGCCCGCCCGGCGGCCGGGTTCGGGCTAGTCGACGGTGAGCACGCGGATGAGATCGGTACTGCCCGCCTGGCGCGCGCTGCCCGCGGTCATGATCACGAGGTCCCCCGTGCTGACGTAACCCAGCTCCCGGGCGTTTGCCAGGGCGAATTGGGTGCGGTCGTCGTCGTCGCCCTGCCCCTGGTACAGCATCCCCAGCACGCCCCAGTTCATGGCCAGGCGCTGCACCACCGGTTTCGAGGAAGTCACGGCCAGGATGGGGCTCTTCGGCCGGTGCTTGGAGATCAGCCGCGCGGTGAACCCGGTTTCCGTGAGGGCGATGATCGCGGCGGCCTTGAGGTGATTGGCCATGGTGATGGCGGCCTGGGCCACGGCCTCGGTGACCTCGTTGGACGGGTGGGACTCGATGCGCTGCAGGTAGCCGTATTCATCGAGGCCCGATTCCGCCTCCAGCGCCAGGCTGGCCATGGTGTCCACGGATTCCACGGGCCGGGTGCCGGAGGCGGTTTCACCGGAGAGCATCACCGCGGATGAGCCGTCGAAGATGGCGTTGGCGACGTCGTTCACCTCGGCGCGGGTGGGGCGGGGGTTGCGCTCCATGGAGTCCAGCATCTGGGTGGCGGTGATCACCGGCTTGCCCCGGGATACCGTGGCGCGGATGATCTGCTTCTGGATCTTCGGGCCTTCGCCCATCTCCAGTTCCACGCCGAGGTCGCCCCGGGCCACCATGATGCCGTTGGCCGCGTCGATGATGTCGATGATGTTGCTGACACCTTCCCGGTTCTCGATCTTGGCGATGAGGGCGATGTCCACGCCGCGCCGCGTGAACCGCTCCCTGAGGTCCCGGATCTCGCGCCCGCTGCGGATGAAGGAGGCGGCAAAGTATTCCACCTGGTGGGCGGCGGCGAAATCCACCTCCATCCGGTCGTCGTACTCGATGTCGTCGAGGGCGCTGGTGCTGTCGGGAAAGTTGACGCCCTTGTTGTGCTTCAGCACGCCCCCGCAGACGATCCGGCAGACCACCGACTCGCCGTCGGTTTCCTCGACGCGAAGCTCGATCTGGCCGTCGTCCACCAGGATCCGCTCGCCGGCCCGGGCATGCAGGTGCAGCCTGGGGTAGGTGAGGGAGACGCCGGTCTCGTCCCCGGTCCTGCCGTCGCCGTACAGGCGGAACAGGTCCCCCCGCCGGAGCGTGGCGCCGTCCGCCGCCATCCTGCGGGTCCGGATTTCCCGGCCCCGGTTGTCCACCATGACCGCAACCGTCGTGTCCGCGCCGTCCGCCGCCTGCCGGATCCGTTCCAGGGTGGCGGTATGGTAGGCGACGTCACCGTGGGACATGTTGAGCCGGGCGACGTTCATGCCGGCCGATATCATGCGGGTGAGGGTGTCGATGTCGTCGCAGGCGGGACCGATGGTGGCGATGACCTTGGTCTTTCTCAAACGGGCGGCTTGGGGCATGATTGGGCGATCGGAAACTTCCGTGCGGGATTATATGGCGAAACAAATCAGCAGGCTGGAATCCATCCTCGAACGGGCGGCGGGGCATCATGGCGGGATGGAGGCCCTCCGGGAGAAACTGCCCACGGGCATTCTCGCCCCCGGGGCGCTTTCGCGGATTCCGGACCACCGGCACCTGGCGGGCATGACCCGGGCCGTTTTCAAGGCCGGGTTCGTCTGGCGGGTCATCGAGAACAAGTGGCCGGGCTTCGAGGAGGCGTTTCACCGTTTCGACGTGGACACCTGCGCATTTCTCGCGCCGGAGGACATCGAGGAACTGTGCGCGGACGAGCGCATCGTCCGCAACCGGCAGAAGATTCTCACGGTGCCGCGCAACGCCGCCATGATCCGGCAGGTGGCGGCGGAGCATGGATCCTTCGCCGCGTTCATTGCCGGCTGGCCGGATGACGATTACGTGGGACTGCTGGACTTCCTCCGGAAACACGGCGAGCGCCTTGGCGGCAACAGCGCGCAGTACTACCTTCGCGCCATGGGCAAGGACGGGTTCCTGGTCACGGGGGACGTGACCCGGGCCCTGATCGACGCCGGCGTGGTGGACGGCCCGCCCGGCGGGAAGACCGCTCTTCGGAAGGTGCAGGAGGCGTTCAATGCCTGGCGCGGGGAGTCGGGCATGAACCAGGCACAGATCAGCCGCGTACTGGCAATGTCCATCGGCTGAGCGGGGCCCGGGCGCCCCGGCCGGACCGGCATGGCCATCCGCGGGGCCACGCCCGGGACGGGGAAGCCAGGGGCCGGGAGGATCCGGGGACTGCGCAGGCTGGTCACGGCAGTGAACCATCGGTTATGGTTCCGGTCAATCCCGAGGGGAAAGCCACCACCCGTTCATCGTGTCCAGAGTCCGCCCGCTGTTCCTGCTGCTGTTCACCGCGGCCTGTTTCTATGTCTTCGCCTACCCGGCGTGGCGGCTGTCGGCCTGGGCCGGCGGAACGTGGACCCTGGGGTGGCCCGCGATCCTCGGGATCTGGGCTGTGGGGTTCCTCGGCATGTGGATTTCCTTCCAGGGTCCAAGGCTCGTGCTGCGATACGTGGTGGTGCACTGGATGGGCATCAGTTTCGTGTTCGCCTCGGTCACGGTGGTTTATGAACTGCTGCGCCTGATCCTGCCGCTGTCCGACCGTGCGGCGGTTCCCTGGCTGCTCGCGGCCGGGGCGGTGCTGGCGCTCTTCGCCATGGCTGCCTCGCACCATGTCGCCATCCGGCGGTTCGAGATCCCATCGGACAAGCTCGACCGGCCGCTCCGGGTGGTGCAGATCAGCGACATCCACATCGGCTCGCGCCAGGGCGGGTTCATGGCCCGCATTGTCGACCGGATCAATCGCCTCAAGCCGGACTACGTGGCCATCACCGGCGACCTGATCGATTCCAGCGCGGTGGAAATCGACGCCCTCAGGCCGCTGGAGAAACTCACCGGCACCACCCTCTTCTCCGTGGGCAACCACGAGCGCTACGCCGACCTGCCCAAGGCGATTTCCATGCTGGAGGAACTGGACGTGATCCCGCTGCGCCAGCAAAGCTATCTTGCGGATGGCGTCCAGTTCATCGGCATCGATGACGACGAGAGCCCGGACCAGGTTGCCCGGCACCTGCCCGATGTGGGGGTAAGGGACGATCATTTCAGCATTCTCCTGTACCACCGCCCGCTGGGCTGGGAATCCGCCATCGGGCACGGCGTGGACCTGATGCTGTCCGGCCATACCCACAACGGCCAGATCTTCCCGTTCAACCTGCTGGTGCGCCGGCGGTTCAACCGTATCCGGGGACTGTTCCGCCAGGGCGGCAGCCATCTCTACGTTTCCTGCGGCACCGGCACCTGGGGACCCCTGATGCGGCTTGGATCCCTGAACGAGATCAGCTGCTTCGACCTTCAGCCCCGGTCCCGGGACCCGCTCACGGCAGGGGAATCTCGCTGACCTGTTTGGGGACGTGGTAGCCCTTCTGCACCGCGGGGCGGTCGGCGATGTCGAGATACCACCGTTTCACGTTCTCGAATTCGTCCATGTCGATGCCCTGCCATTCCCAGCGCGAGGCCCAGGGCCACAGCGCGATGTCGGCGATGGAGTAGTCCCCGGCCACGAACTCGCGGTCCTCGAGCCGCTCGTCCAGGACGGAATACAGCCGGTCCGCCTCCTCCTCGTAACGGTTGCGCGCGTAACTGCTTGCCTCCGGATTGAAATGGACGAAGTGGTGTGCCTGGCCGAGCATGGGGCCGAAGCCGCCCATCTGGAACATGAGCCATTCCAGGATTTCCCAGCGGTTTTCGGCGGGCATCAGCATGTCGGTCTTCTCGGCGAGGTAAATCAGGATGGCCCCCGACTCGAACAGGCTGCGGTCGGCTTCGTGGTCGACGATGGCCGGGATCTTGTTGTTCGGGCTGATGGCGAGGAACCCGGGATCGAACTGTTCGTCCGCGGTGATGTCCACCCCGTGGACGGTATAGGGAAGGCCCACTTCCTCCAGCATGATGGAAACCTTGCGGCCGTTGGGCGTGGTCCAGGTGTAGAGATCGATCATTCGTCAGGATCCATTTGGTCGGGGGCCGCCAATACTAGCAGGACGACCGCAGCTCCGGGTACATGGCTCCGGGCCCCGGACGCCGGGTGCGGGCCATGCCCCGGGCATCGGACAGGCCGGTGTCCGGCAGGACAGGCGGACAGGGAATGCGCGTCCCGGGTCGGGGAGGGGCCGGAATCGCTTGCGGTCAGTGGATCGTTTGCGCAGCCAGGTGATCCGGATTGATGAGCAGCGAAATCACCTCGTTGCCGGTCAGGGTGATCAGTCCCATGTGCCGGTCGGTGCCGTCGCGGGAGTATTCGAACCGGTATGTCCGCGTGATGCAGGGCCGCTGCGGCAGGACGGACAGGCCGCGGAAGGCCACGGTGCCGTCCAGCAGCTGCAGCCCGTTCTGGCTGCAGCAGTCCCGCACCACCCGGTTCGCGGACTCGTGGTAGCCCCTGCCCCGAACCAGGAGGACCACCAGCGCCGCCAGGCCGAGTATCAGCCAGGGAATGGAGCCTGTCAGGGTCATGGGTTTCGTGATCTCACCGGTTCGACAATCATAACGGGTAATGGCCTTGCCCCGGGTTTGCTGATACATTTCCGAATCAGTCCGGGGTTGGCCGGTTCAGGATAAATTCTGTGGCCCATCGACACAACCAGCGATTGCTTCGAATCATCCGGGTAAGCCTGCTCCTTCTCGTCCCGATGGCCACGTCCTGGTCGGCGGAGAAGGCGACCGGGGTATCCTTCGACGTCTGCCACGGGTTCGGCTGCAGCGTGCAGACGACCGTGCAGGTCAGCGCCGGGGAGTGGAGTTCCGTGGTCGCTCTTTTCGGCGCCGCGAACCCGAAGGAGGAGCGGGACCAGATCAAGCACGCCCTCGCCCGCATGGAATACCTGGCCGGCCTGTATTCGCCGATCAGCCGTGATGTCGCCGGAAACCTGCCGCTGTCATCAAAAGGGACTAAGGAGGACCGGCTGGGGCAGCTGGACTGCGTGGACGAGGCCGTCAACGCCACCCGCTTCCTGGCGCTGTTCCAGCAGGCGGGCCTGCTCCGCTTCCACCGCGTACTGCGCGCCGCCTACCGCCGCACCCTGTTCAACCAGCATTGGGCGGCGCATGTCGAGGAGGTCCCGAGCGGGAGACGGTTTGTCTTCGACACGTGGTTCTACGACAATGGCCAGCCGCCCGTGCTCGTCTCCAGCGAACGGTGGCATGACCTGTCGCTCCGCGGGATCCGGGGGAACTCGGGGTCGGCGGGATGGTCCACAAACCAGGCCGGCGACAACCGGTGACTCCGAAAAATCACCCAGCCATTTCTGCAAAATCCCGAACCACCGCATGAAAAAGCTCATCATCCCTGTCATCAGCTGGCTCATTGTTGCCTGGACCTGCAAGGTGTTCCTGTTCTCCATCCCCTACAAGTTCACCAACCATCCGGACACCCAACACATCTTCGGCACCATCGGCGGCTGGATGGGGGACGTGTTCGCCCGGGGGCTCGGCGATTTCTTCACCCGGTTCGGCCCCTATCTCGTCGGCAGCTTTGAAATCCTCACATCGCTGGTCCTGCTGGCCCCGGTGCTGGTCTGGCTCCTGGGGCTGGCCGGCATCACCGACAGCACGGGCGTGCGCCGCAGGTTCCACATGTTCGGCGGCCTCATGGCCAGCGCGGTGATGGCGGGCGCGGTGTTTTTCCACCTGTTCACGCCCCTCGGGGTCGAGGTTCTGCACCAGGGCAAGTCCGACGGCGGCTCGCTGTTCTATGCCGCGGCGTCCATCCTGGTGCTGGGCATCGTGCTGTTCTTTCTCAACCGCGGGGTCCGGGACTGACCGGATTGTGCCAAAGACGCCGGGAGGGGCGGAGCCGGTCGCACGGGCGCCCGCGTTGTCGCGATGAAGTTCTGGATCTCCGTCCTGATCGTCTCGTTGTACATGCTGCATTGCCTGCGCATCGGCACGAAGCCCTGCAAGTACTTCCAGCTCAACGTCGACCGCTTTGATGCCGACAAGGGAATATTTTCCAAGATCGCCATCGACCGGAGCATCCCGGAAGAATGGCGGCTGGACCAGCGGTACGACGACGGGGCGTTCATGCCCGACCAATGGCCGGTTTTCCTGAAGCCGGAATGGGGCCAGAATGCGGCGGGGGTGCAATGCGCCCGCAACCCGGAGGAACTCCGTGGGATTCGCGGGCGGATCCGGCACAGCCGGATCCGCTACCTGGTGCAGGCGCCGGCGCCCGAACCCAGGGAATTCGAAGTGTTTTCCATCCGCCACCACGAAGCCCCGGAACGATATGCCGTACTGACGGTGACGGAGACCCTGAATGACGCGGAGGAGATCCCCATCAACGGGGTGTTCAATCCCAACAGCCGCTACCGGGACCTCACGGACGATCTCGACGGCACACAGAAGGAGCGCCTGTGGGCGATGTCCAACCGTCTCGGGACGCATGTCATCTGCCGGGCCTGCTACCGCGCCGAATCCCTGGCGGATCTCGTGGCCGGGCGGGTGCATGTGATCGAGGTCAACCTGTACCTGCCCATGCCGATCAACCTGCTGGACAGAGGGCGGCCGGCGGCGGAAATCCTGGTCCTGGTGAACCGCTACATGCTGGCGCTGGCGCGTGCCACCAAGACCAGGGAAGGCTCGCGGCCGGAAAAGCCGGTGTTCACCAAGATCAACCTGTACAACCGGGAAAGCCCGCTGCTCAACTACTTTCGCGACCGCATATGAAAAAGATCAAGGCCTGGATCTACGCATGGATCAGCGAGAAGTACATGCACGATTGCAGCAACTACAATACGCTGGCCGTGCGCAAGTCCTGCCGCTCCAAGGCGCTTGGCCGGGCGGTGTTCGCCGCCAACGGCCTGCCCCACGCCACGGGCCGCCGGTTCATCTGGCCCTGGGCTGCCCACGCCTTTGCCCGGGAGCACGGCTTCCCGGTGGTCATCAAGCCCAACGTGAGCGGTTACTCCCGCGGCAGCTACTTTCCCATCGACGGCTACGGTGAGCTGTGGCGGGCGGTCTTCCGCGCCAAGCGCTGGTGGCCCACCACCATGATCGAACAGTATCTCCAGGGCGCCAACTACCGCGTGCTGGCGACGGACGGGAAACTGGTCTCCGTGATCCGCCGCTACCCGCCCTTCGTCACCGGCAACGGGCGCGACCGCATCGGCACCCTGATCGATACGGAAAACCGGATCCGGGAGGAGATGGCGCTGTACCCGGTGATGCATCCCATCGGGAAGGGCCGGCAGGCGGTGTCGCACCTGAGGAAACAGGGACTGACCCTGGACTCGGTGCCCGCCGAGGGCGAGCATGTGGAAGTGTTCCACCGGGTCGCCCTGGCGCCCGGGGGCATAGTCGAGACCATCGACCGGGACACGATTCCGGCGGAGAACCGCGAACTGTTCTTCAGCGTGATTCGCGCATTCGGCGCCAACATCTTCGGGATCGACGTGATCTTCGAAAAGGGCATCGAGGTGCCCCATGCCGCGCAGCGGTGCATCCTGGTGGAGGTCAACTCCCGGCCCTACATCGAGATGCATCACTTCCCACGGTACGGACCGAAGGAGGATTTTTCCGCAGACATCGCGGAACTTGATAAACTTGAGATTACCGACAGGGATATTTTCTGATGCGCACGCTTCGCCGGACCTTCTACAAGTATCTGGGCCTGCATTCGCTGCTGATCGGTCTGTTTCCGTTCTTCATACCGGTCTTCCTCTGGAAGCAGGGGTTCGAGCTTGGCGAGATCTCCCTGTTCATCGGCGCCGCCGGGGCAGGGTTCTGTATCGGCCTTTACGCCTGGGACCGGATGCGCCGGGCCCTCAGCCTGATCAACCTGATCCTGGTCTCGCTGCTGCTGGAGATCCTCCTCCTGTGGAACGGGCATGTTCTCGGCATGAGCTTCAACGTGCTGCTGCTCCTCGGCATCAGCTACGGCGTCTACAACTGTTTCTTCTGGACCACCCAGCGGGCGCTCTTCTTCGAGGGCATCGACACCAGCAATTCCGGCCGGCGCTACGGCAACCTCCAGATCTTCGTGGGGTTCCTGCTGCAGGTGGGCATCGTGGCAGGGGGCCTTCTGCTGGAGAAGGCGGGCTACGGCCAAGTGGTGCTGGTGAGCGCCGGACTGGCCCTTGCGGGCTTCCTGATGTTCTGCATCAACAATCCCGGGACCCCGGAGGCGATGACGTCGTTCCAGCCGGTTTCCGTGGGCGACATCTTCCGCTTCCGGGACGGGGATGCCAGCAGGACGGTGTTCGTCGTCGACGGCCTCTACCTGTTCCTGGAGAGCTTCTTCTGGGTCATCACCCTGTTCCTGCTGGTCCACGAGAGTTTCGCGACCCTGGGACTGCTGGTGCTGTCGCTGGCGGTGGTCTTCGGTATTCTGTTCTACCTGCTCAAGAACACCATCGACCGGCTGGGCCGGCGGCGGATCTACCGCTTCGCGGTCGCGCTCTACGCGCTGTCCTGGGGGCTTCGCGCACTGGTGGATGACGATCTCCCGCTGACGGTGCTGTACGTCGCGCTGGTGCTGATCACCTTCTGCACGGCGTTCTTCCGCCTCGCGATGAACAAGCGCTTCTACGATCTTGCCAAGGAGACGCTGAACCACCGCTACCTCGTCCTCAAGAGCTACTACTCACAGATCACCATAACCGTGGTGTTCACCGTCTTCGGGATTGCCGTTCTCGGAAAGCCCGACAGCGAGGCCCTGCTGGTGCCGGTCTACTGGGTTGCCGCGGCGGGATCGCTCGTTTTCCTGCTGTACGGGGCCGCGCGCTATGACCGCAGGGACGGGGTGGACGTGGAGGAAGGGCTGACCGCGAAGGCGCCGGACTACTCCCGGTCAAGCCCCGGCAGGACGGTGTACCCGTCCAGGGCGGATTCAGACAGGGTGTAGGCCGAATTTTTTTCCTTACTATGCGGACTTGCACCGCCAAGCCATTCTGCCACCACCACGTGTGACAGAACAGCACCAGCCAAGGCGCTTCGCATACACTGGTTGTTGAGAATTCCTTATGTCAATTTATAAACTGCTTCCGCAACCTCAAGCGTATGGTTACGAAGTCGGGATACTCTTGTTGAATCTTGTCGAGACCCATATTCCAGGAGACACTGCACATGCGCGCACCTATGACTATCCCGTGTTGTTCAAAGTAGTCGAAGCCGCGAAAATAGAAAAGGTATCGATTGGCGATCAGTCCATAGAATCCGATTTGGTTGCGGCGGCACAAGAAATGGAGCGGATGGGGGCCAAGGCGATTTCCAGCAACTGCGGCTTTATGCTGCACTATCAAGATGCCGTCAGAAAGGCAGTAAATATTCCGGTATTTCTTTCCAGCTTACTTCAGTTGCCGTTGGCGGCGAAGACTATTCATCCTGATCAAACTATCGCCATTTTGACTGCGTGGAAGGAAAGATTGACACCCCAGGTGCTGAAACTGGCGGGACTGCCAGAGGGTTGCAAGGTTGCGATCAACAGCATCGAAACCAGTGTCGAGTTTCAGGGTATGGGGGAAAAAAACCTGGATCGAAAGGCATTTCTAAAACAACTCGAAACGGCCGGAGATAAACTGTTTTCAGAAAATGACGACATCGGAGCGCTGCTTCTGGAGTGTGCGGTTTTCACTCCTTATGCGGCAGATTTACAGCGTCGATTCAATGTGCCCACATACGACTTTATCTCACTCATTGATTTCGCTCGATATGTAACCTGTCGGAAAGATTACCAGTAAGTTCAGTCAGATATATGACACTGTGACTTACAACATTCATAATCAGGATTCCAGAGGAGCATAAAACCAGACACAGCGTTTCCCAATGCTGGGTTGTCACTGAACGAGAGAGCCTTTCCTTCGTCTGTCAGACGCCTTTCCGGGCTTGGTTGCGGCAGACTGCTCTGCCTTTGGAGCCCCCGGGAGCCTCTTCTGCCAGATGCCCCACCCCTGGGGCGCACCGGTCGTGATGAGCCGTGTCGCAATGAAAACCATGGTCATGTATGCGGACAGCTCCCAAGCAGCAACAATTTCCCGGAGGAGAGAATCATTTATGAGTCAGAAACCTGATCTTGCCGCATTGTTTGGTGCTGTAGAGGTATCGACTTTTCTAGGGCTGGACGCCTGTTCGGACCTTGAAAAAATAGAAGCATCTTCCGCCTATGTCGGCGTGCCTTGCGCTACGCCATACCTTTCAGTAGGGCCCTACGCAAAGAATGGCCCGGACTCTATCCGCAAGGCAGCTGCACCATTAGCGGCCAATTCGGATCGGTATAATTTTGACATCGGCGGACCGCTATTCCCGGAAGGCAGTCTGCGCGCCGTGGATTGCGGAAATCTGCCCTGGCACTAAACAGACTTCGCATCATATCGCGAGACAATCAGAAAGACAGTCAGTACCGTCGTCGGCAGAGGCACGATTCCTATTCTGATCGGAGGTGACGACTCGGTTCCCATTCCGATGCTGGACGCGCTTGATGACACCGGCAACAAATACACCGTCCTGCAGGTTGATGCCCACATCGACTGGCGTGACGAGTACCTTGGAGAAAAGCTGGGACTTTCCTCGAACATGCGACGAGCATCCGAAATGGATCACATTGAAAATATCATTCAGGTAGGCGCTCGTGGCATGGGATCAGCCTATCCCCAGGATGTCGAGGACTGCCTGAGTTGGGGAGTTCACCTGATTCCCGCCTATTCTGTCTTGCAAAGCGGCGTCCAGCAGGCCCTGGATCACATTTCAGAGAATGCAAACGTAGTAATCTGTATCGATATTGACGGGCTTGATCCTTCGATTACGCCAAACACGATCGGTCGAACACCTGGCGGTCTCAGTTATCAGCATGTGTTGGACCTGATTAAGGGTGTGGCTGACAAGGCGAAAATTGCCGCGGTAAATTTTGTGGAAATCTATCCCGAAGCCGATATTGATGGTCAGGGGGGTCTAACTGTTTCAAGGCTGGTCGCAGCAACGATGGGCATAGTCGCCCGGCAGCAAATGGCAAGGTGAGCCTGTCCGTGGAACAATGAAATCCATATATCAACTTCGACCTGCGTCGTAGATCACGTCGATCCCTTCTGCGTGGCAATCCAGCCAAGTAGTGTCGCCTGTTGAACACGGGGACGAAACTCTGTCCGTAGCGATCGCGCCACCAGTCCTCGAGCAGACCGGATACTCCCGCCTTTTCGCATGATGCTCATTTGCCAACAGTTCTGTTGCCAACAAGGTTGTTGTCAAAGGGTGAGCACTGGTCGTTGTGAGCGCCGCCCGTTTCGCCGTCCGCCGGTACCTGAACGGTTGGCCCACTTCTTGTTCGGCATGCAGGTTGCTCGACGAAAGCTCACCATCTGGCGAAATGACTACCACGCTGTCAGGCCGCGCCCGGCGCTGAACGATCCCCCAACAGATACGGGCCGCGCGCCATGCTCGCAGGGACAGCGCGGAAGCAGAGGAAGGGCTGACCGCGGAGGCCCCTGACTACCTCCGGTCAAGGGCAAGCAGGACCGTGTACTCGTCCAGGGCGGACTCGGACAGGGTGTAGGGCGAATCCTCCACGAAGCCAGACAGCACGGTCCGGAAGCAGTCATCCCCGGCCAGTTCCGCCGTTACCGCGACACGGAACGACGGCTCGCCCGCCGCCATGCGGTCCTGGATATGGTTGATGGCGTGGCCGAGCAGGGCGAAGGGCCGGGCGTCCCGTTGGCCGGAGGACATGTCAGCGTCCGGGCGGGCGGAACCCGCTTCGCGCCCTTTCCACCCGTGCCCGGATCACACAGCCCCCGGCATGGTCGTTGACGAGACCCATGGCCTGCATGAACGCATAGACAGTGGTGGGCCCGACGAACCGCCAGCCGCGCCTTTTCAGTTCTTTCGAGATCGCCACCGATTCGGGCGAGGTCGACACCGCCTGCGGGGGATCCGGCGGCGCCGGTTCGGGCTCGTAGCGCCAGAAGAAAGCCGCCAGGGACCCTTCGCTGCGCACCATCTCAAGCGCCCTCCCGGCATTGTTGATCGCCGCCTCGATCTTCCCCCGGTGGCGCACGATGCCCGGGTCCTGCAGCAGGCGCTCCACGTCCTTCTCGCCGAACCGCGCCACCTGGTTGAAATCGAACCCCAGGAACACCTCGCGGAAGCGCTCGCGCTTGTTGAGGATGGTTCGCCAGCTGAGGCCCGCCTGGAAACCCTCGAGGCAGATCTTCTCGAAAAGACGGATATCGTCGTCCACCGGGTAGCCCCATTCGTTGTCGTGGTAGGGGAGGAATTCCGGCGCGGCGGCGCACCAACGGCAGCGGGACTTCCCGTCGGAACCCTTGAAGACGCTATCCATGGTTCTTCCCGGGACAGGCGGATTGCGGGAAAATCATGTCCGTGAATTCGACGATGCTTGAGACCATGCTTTTCATTGTACAGGGTTCGGAAAGATTGCAGGCGGATTGGCGCACGTCCCGGAAGCGGTGTGTCCGCCGCCCGCCGGCGGCAGGAACGGCACGCGCATTCGCCCGGCAAAGACCGCCAGGTACACCGGGCGCATGAAAGACCCGGGCGGGGCGGAGCATGCCTTCGAAGACCTCCGCGGGGAGGCCATGCGGTTTCTCCAGGACCGCGCCGCGGCGCATCCCGAACTGGCGCATGTCATTCGTGTCCTCCGGGCGGAAATCGGGCGCGCCGTGCTTCCCGATCCGCTCCCGGCCCCCGGGCGGCTGCCCGGTTGCCGCCACCTCGGGCCGGCGCTCGAAGTGGCACGTGCGGGCCCGATGGCGGATCTTGCGGCCGCTTTCGAACGGCTGGAGCCCTACATGCGCTGGATCCGGAGCGAGCACTACCGGGACCGACTGGGGGACGATTACATGGCCAACTATGGCTACACCAATCTTCTCGGATACGACGCCCTGGTTCCTCACGGGCGGGTGGTCTCCAGTTTCCTCGTCATCGGCCCCGGCCGCCATTATTCCCGGCACCACCACGAGGCCGAGGAAATCTATTTCCCCTTTGGCGGGGATGCCCTGTGGGCGCAGGGGGACGAGGAACCCCGGGAGAGGCCCGCAGGGGAACCCATCCACAACACGCCCTGGCTGCCCCACGAGATGATTGCCCGAAAAGCCCCGCTGTTCAGCTTCTGTTTCTGGATATCTCCGGGCCCCATTCAGTTCGCCCAGCTGACCGGCTGACCCCGGGGCGGGATACAGGGGGGTTCGGAAGACTGCCGAATCATCAGGGCACGGAGAAATCCGGGGATCGGCGGCAAGGGGCGTTACCGGGGGCGTGGCACGGATGTCACGGACAAGGGGGGTCCGGGTGGTTGAAAACGGTCGTCAGGAAGGTACAATTTACTCCTCCAGTAGCGATGGCGTCGCAAACTGCGCCCGTGCCGAACTCCCGCCAGGTTTTACGGGAGCGGCTAACCAGTCATCCTGTACGCCCGGATGAATTCTCCGGGCAATCGCCATTTCGATCGCCCGGTATCTTCGAGGTGATCAACAATGGCTACTCCACAAACGCGACCCGAGTTCTTCGAACTGCACAACGGATCGAAGTCGCCGCGCCCGTTTTCCGACGGCGAGTATGAAAACAGGCTGTCCGCGCTGAGACAGCGGATGTCGGCGGACGGGGTGTCGGCGGTCCTGCTGACATCCATGCAGAATGTCGCCTATTACTCAGGATTCCTGTATTGCAGCTTCGGCCGGCCCTATGCATGCGTGGTCACCGGTCAGGACTGCATCACCATTTCGGCAAACATCGACATGGGCCAGCCCTGGCGAAGGAGCTACGGGGAGAACCTGATCTATACCGACTGGAAGCGGGACAATTTCTGGCGTGCGGTCAGGCATGCGTTGGGAGATGCCGGCCGGATCGGCATTGAAGGCGACCATCTGACATTGGCCGGACGCAGGAAACTGGATGCAATCGTGAACCCCGCCATGGTCAAGGACATGAGCGAAGGGATGATGGATATCCGGATGGTCAAGTCCGAGGAAGAGATCCGCCTGATCAGGGGAGGCGCGAGGATTGCCGATCTCGGCGGCGAGGCCATCCGCGATGCAATCCGCCCGGGGGCCCGGGAAATCGACATTGCAATGGCTGGCCGGGACGCGATGGAGCGGGCAATTGCGGAACACTATCCGGACAGTGAAATCAGGGACACCTGGGTGTGGTTCCAGTCGGGGATCAATACCGACGGGGCCCACAATCCGGTCACGACCCGCGCACTGGAACACGGCGACATTCTGAGCCTGAACACGTTCCCCATGATTTCCGGCTATTACACCGCGTTGGAGCGGACCCTGTTCGTCGGCGACGTGGATGCGGCTTCACTGAATATCTGGCAAGCCAACGTGGAGGCCCATGAACTGGGCCTGTCCCTGATCCGTCCGGGGGTGCGGTGCTCGGATATCTGCGCGGCGTTGAATGAACATTTTGCCGCCTTGGATCTTCTCCGCTACCGGACATTCGGATACGGGCATTCCTTTGGCCTTCTGTCGCACTACTACGGACGGGAAGCGGGGCTTGAACTCCGTGAAGACATCGATACGGTGCTGGTGCCCGGCATGGTGGTTTCCATGGAACCGATGCTGACCATCCCCGCAGGCAATCCCGGCGCCGGGGGTTACAGGGAGCACGATATCCTGGTGGTCACGGAATCCGGCGCAGAGAATATCACGGGGTTTCCCTATGGTCCCGAGTACAACGTAATCCCGGCCGGCCAGGCCGTCAGGAAACTTCCGGACAACACGGGCCATCGGCAAAGGACCGTACAGGGGTAGCCCCGGCTGCCTGGTGCAGCGCGACCATTTCCGGATGCCCGCCTGAATGCGACTCGCGTCACACCCAGGGACAGTTGCCATCAGGCGGTTTCGCGGACCGGACGCCGGGGCTGATTCCCGGCGGCGGGATTCGCGGGCCTAGGCCTTTGCCGGCAGGGCCCGACGGTAGTAGGGCAGCAGCGTCAGTGCGCGCACCCCCATGAACAGCGTCAGCGCCAGGAACAGGCCGTGGTTTCCGAGCCATGGCAACAGCATCCAGGTCAGCGCGACGAAGGTCGCCGTCGACAGGGCCATGGCGTTCTGCATCTCCCGGGTGTTGCCGCTGCCGATGAAGATCCCGTCGAGCTGGAAGCTCCATACCGAAACCAGGGGGGACAGGATCATCCAGGGCAGGTACTTCCCCGCCACCTCCAGCACCGGCGCCTGATCGCTGAACAGGGTCAGCAGCCAGGGTCCCGCTGCCAGGTAGATGGCGGCAACAGCCAGTGCCACGATGGCCGCCCAGAGGGTGGTCAGGCGCACGGCAAGACGGAAGCGCCTGCGGTTCCGGGCGCCGCTGGCCTCCCCGGTCAGGGATTCCGCCGCGTGGGCGAATCCGTCGAGGCCGTAGGCCATGAAGGTCTGCAGGTGCAGCAGGATGCTGTTGGCGGCAAGGACCAGTTCCCCCAGGGTGGCGCTTTGCGCGGTGAACCACGAGAACGCGAACACCAGGCAAAGGGTGCGGACCAGCAGGTGGCCGTTGCTTTTCATGAGTTCCGCCATCGGTCCGGGGGCCAGCACGGCGCCCCAGTCCGGCCGGTCCAGCGCCCGGCGCAGCCACGGACGCAGCATCCAGAGGCCGAGGCCTGCGGCCAGGTATTCGGCGATCAGCGTGGCCCAGGCCACACCCTCCACGCCGAAACCCAGCCAGGGCACGAAGATCAGGTCCAGCAGCACGTTGGTCAGGTTCAGCACCAGCTGCAGGGTCAGCACGTACCGGGTATTCTTGAGACCGATGAATACCCCCGTGCACACGTAGATGCACAGCGTGGCCGGCGCGCTCCACAGGCGGATGTGGGCGTATGTCCCGGCAAGCCGTTCCACCTCCGCGGTCCCCTCGATGAGCCACAGGGCCAGGGCCACCACGGGGCGTCCGAGGACCAGCACGAGGAGGCCGAATACCAGCGCCAGCAGCAGGACGCGCAGGATCAGCCTTTCCATGGCGGCGTGGTCGGCGGCGCCCAGGGTACGGGCGACGAACCCGGTGGTGCCCATGCGCAGGAATCCGAACCCCCAGTAGAGGAAACTGAAGATCAGGGCTCCCAGCGCCACCGCGCCGATGTATTCTGGCCCGGGCAGGTGGCCCACCACCGCGGTGTCAACGGCGCCGACCAGCGGCACCGACAGGTTCGCGAGGATGATCGGGCCGGCCATGGACCAGACGGCGCGGTGGGTGATGGGTTGTCCGGAAATCATCGCCGTGACGCGGAGCGGATGGATTGGGCGGTTTGGACGGTGTCCTGGCTTCGGCCGGAAAATACCATTGCGTGATGGTAATGTACCCCGGGTTCTTTCGATACCGGGCGGTGCTGCACCGGGTCAGGGACCCTGACCGATACCGATGCGTGTCCGCCCCCGTGACGCCGGACATGAATTGTTGCATGATACCGCCTGCAGCACGGCAGGTTCCGGCCCCTATGCCCGGTGCCTGCCCCGACAATCTTGAACTGGATTGAAGCCATGACTGAAGCCTCCGCAGATACCGCCTCCGCCAACGCCCGGCGCCGGATCGTCCGGACCGCAACCACGCCCTTCGTTGTGTACGATTTCGACGGCCCGGTGCAGGAGGACATGAGCCTCCTGATGCTGAGCCATGACCGGGAATCGGGCCAGGGCGCCTACATGATCCGCATGGAACCCGGTGCGGAGACGATCCGTCATGTGCACAGGCGGCGGGAGGAATACCTGATCCTGGAAGGCGACCTGGTGGAGTCGGACGGCACCGAACTCGGCCCCGGCGACTACGTGATCTATCCACCGGGCAGTGAACACAACAGCCGCACGGTGAACGGCTGCCTGCTGATCGGCATCGACTACAGTTTCAGCGACCGGTAGATCCGGTCCGGAGGAAGGAACATGACAGACCAGTCGCAGCAGGACCGCCTGGACAACATGGTGCAGGGGCTGTTCTGGTGGGGGATCCCCACGCTGTTCCGCTGCCCCCACGATCCCGATCCGGCCAATTGCGACATCGCACTGGTTGGCGTGCCCCACAGCACGGGCAACGGGACCACGCTGCACGACCAGCACCTCGGCCCCCGCGCGGTGCGCAATGTCTCCGCCCTCGGGCGGCGGGTGCACAAGGCCTTCGGTCTCGACCCGTGGAACATGGCGCGCATCCACGATCTCGGTGACGTGGCTTTGCCGGAACTCAACGACAACGAGGCCAGCGTCCAGCGGATGACGGATTTCTTCAGCCGCGTGGACCGCGCGGGATCGCGGCCGGTGTCCATCGGGGGGGATCACGCCATCACCGGCGGCATACTCCAGGCCATCGCCGGCCCCGGTGCCGGGCTGACCGGTGGACGCCCGGCCAGCCTGCTGCACTTCGATGCCCATACCGACGCCTTCGACCATATCGACCATTTCTTCGGCGCGAAGAAATCCGCCGCCCACTGGGCGAGCTATCTGACCCGGGGCGGCCACGTCGATGCCCACACCAGCGTGCAGATCGGCATTCGCGGCAACCCGCGCACCCTGGACTGGCTGGAACCCAGCTACGACCTCGGCTACGAGGTGATCGACATCGACCGCTTCCGCGAAATCGGTGTCGCGGAAACCATCCGTATCGTGCGCGAGCGTCTCGGGGACAACCCGGTATACATCACCTTCGATCTGGATTGTCTCGACCCCACCGTGGCGCCCGGGGTAGCGAACATCGAGGCCGGCATGGAGGGGCTGCGCATCAACGAGGTGATGGAGGTGATTCGCTCGGTGCGCGGCCTGAACGTCATTGGCGGTGACGTGGCCTGCCTGATGCCCACGTGGGATTCGCCGAACCAGATCACGGCGCTCGTCGCCGTGTCCGTGATGTTCGAGATGATCACGCTGATCGCCGAGAGGGTGGCGGATGGCTGAAGGCCCCGGGATGCCGGGTGCCCGTTGCGGGTGCCGGAAAAGCCCACTGGCCATTTGCATTGGTGGAAACAGTCTCTGGACCTGAAGGATTTCGTCGAATATGCCTTGCAGTTGCAAGAGCCCGCCCTTGCTTGCGGGCGGTCCTGGCAACGGTCTTGTTCGTGGCGGTCCTGTCCGGTTGCGGCGGGGGTGGCGGCGGCGTAACCGGGCCCGGTCTTCCGGCGCCTGATCCGGTTCCGGCGCCTGATCCCGCCCCGCCTCCCGACACGGCACCTCCGCCCCCGCCTTCCGTTCCGAACCCGGGGACGCCTGCAACCCCCGCTCCGGTGCAAGCCCAGCCGCCGGAGCAGCCGGTGCAACCGCAGCCGCCGGAGCCACCACCATCATCACCGCCACAGCAACCGACGCCCAACTGCCTGGAAACCGCCAACCATGGCTGCGTTTCACTGGAGGAGTTCGGCCGGCTGCGGGACGGCCTTGCCGCAGTCCGGCTTGCGGACGGCGAGTTCAGGGGCAGTTCGTCGCGCAGCAACCTGCTGGGCCAGCGTGCACTGGAGACCGTCAATGTGCACCAGGCGCACGCCGCCCTCGCCATCAAGTACGGCGCGGCCGCGAAGCCGGGTGACGGGGTGCGCGTCGGGATCATGGATTCGGGCGTTGATTCAGGCCATCACGAGTTGGCCGATGCGGATATCTCGGAGACATTCCTCCAGGGGTTGCCGGATGAGCGAAGAACGGACTACGACGCCGACGGGTATTCGCACGGCACCGCGGTCACCAGCATCATGGCGGCGCAGCCGAACCGTGCAGGGTTCCTGGGCATTGCCTGGGGGGCGACGTACCGTGTGTTTACCGTGCCCATCGGCGACCATATCCCCGGCGATGACCCGCTCCGGAACGCGTTCGAATGGGATGCTGCCTACCGGTCTGTCCTGGCAAGCGGTGTCGATATCGTGAACGCGAGCTACAGCACCGGCGGCACGTTCATTGAAAACTACACCCCGGACCGCCTGCGCAATTCCGCTTCTTTCGGGCCCGAATTCGAGGTCATTGCCCAGCGGGGTGTTCCGGACCCCGCGATTTTCGTCTGGCCCGCGGGAAACGACCACGGGGACCCCTGTGATGAGGGGGAGCGGAACTGTTTCGCAGACGACTTGAGCAGCACGGGATTCAGTTACCGTGCAACCTCCCCCAACCTTGGGGGCGGCGCGGTGGCCAGGCTGCCGGAACTGCAGGGGCACAATGTGGTTGTCGTGGCCGTGGACCAGGGCGGGGGAATCGCCGACTTCTCCAACCGTTGCGGCATTGCCGGGCCGTGGTGCATCGCCGCGCCCGGCACCGGCATCACGGGCGCAGAGTTCGGCCGGACAGTACCCGGCCGGGGGTCCTTTTACGTGCTGGTGGGCCTTTCCGGCACTTCCTATGCGTCGCCGCTGGTCAGCGGCGGACTGGTGCTGATGAAGCACTTCTTCCGCGGCGAGCTCTCCAGCCGGGAACTGGTCAGCAGGCTCTTCGAGACCGCCGACAAGAGCGGCAGGTATGCGGCCGACCGTTCGGACGGCACTTCATCCATCTACGGGCAGGGATTGATGGATCTTGGGGCGGCGGTGTCGCCGGTGGACAGCCTGACGGTGCCGATTGCCGGCCAGGCCGGCAACGCCGGACACAGCATGCAAACCACCCGACTCACGCTTGGCCCTGCGTTCGGCGACGGCCTCGTGCATTCCCTGGCCGGGCGCGAGATCGCCGGGTTCGACGCACTGGGGGCCCCGTTCTGGTTTGATCTGCCGGGCATCGTGGGCACCTCCCGCCCGTCTGCCGCGGCGCGGCTGCGCAGTCTCGTCGCTCCGGAAAGGGAACAGGACCCCGGTCACGTTCACGGCATGCACAGGAATCCCGCCCCGGACGCGCGCCCCGCCACACCCGGGTCCTGGAGTATCGGACTGCACGAACACCCGGCAGGCGCGGGCGGCGGCCTGCCGGGCCTGGCGGGGCCTGCAATGACGATGATCTTCGGGTCAGGGAGCGGTCTCGAGTCCCGGGTGTTCACCACGGCCCACCGCGCCCGGGGGCATGGCCGGGAAACCGGGGCTACGCTTGCCTGGCGGCCCCGGGGGGACTCCTTCGGTTTGCGGGTCGGATGGCTGGCGGAGGATGCCTCCGTGCTTGGCCTGAGGGCCGGGGGCGCGTTCGGACGACTGGCCGCCGACAACCTGTTCACGGGCTTCGAGGCGGTCACGGAAATCGGCGGCTGGCGGCTTGCGCTGGACGCCGAGGCCGGCCTTGCCAGGCCGTCCGTCGAAGGCGGCCTCATCGATGACCTGTCGTCGCTCACCACCAGTGCGCTCTCGCTGCGGGGCCACCGGCGCCTGACGGGCCGGGATGCGCTGACGCTCTCCCTGTCCCAGCCGCTCCGGATAGAGCGAGGGTCCGCGAAGTTCAGGCTGCCGGTCGGGCGCGCCGGCGGCGGGCACGTCCGGCACGCGACGTTCTCGGCCGACCTCGCCCCGCGGTCGCGGCAGGTGGACCTGACGGTCCGCTGGCGCCGCGACGGATTGCTCGGCGGCGTCCTGCAGGTCGAGGCCGGGGCGTCCCGCCACCCCGGGCATGCCGCCGCGGACCCAGCCTTCAGTCTGCTGGCCGGCTGGCGCGCCGATTTCTGATACGGACCGGACCGTGAAACGCCCCTCCAGGCAACGCGGAACCCGGGCGGCACGATGCACCGGCGAGGGCGGCTGATGCGACCTGGCTGGGCGCTGGTCCCGATTCTGGGGGCGCTTGTGGGCTGCGCCTCACCGGAGGGCGCCGGAAACGGCCGGCACGCCGCGGAACACGGCTGCGACGCCTCGCACCACCGGGCGCTGATCGGGCAGTCGATTGAAGGAATTGACACCGGTGCCCTGCCCGGTCCCCTGCGGGTGTATCGCTCGGGCAGCCGGATCACCATGGACCATCGCCGGGATCGGCTGAACATCATCCTGGATCCGGACGGACGTGTCGTCGGGATCCGGTGCGGTTAGGGGGGTCGCACCGGGGCGTGGCGGATCGCGAACGCCGCCCGCCGTCCCGGTATCCGGCGTACCGCCCGGCGGCGTTCGGACGTGCCGCTCACCGGTGGTAATATCGGCGGTGCCGAATGCGGCCATATGCAGGAGATAGAGAAACAATGCTGAACCCGAAGAAAGTGGCCCTGGAGATCGACCTCAGCGATCCCGGACCGTTACCCGAGGAAGCCATCGAACAGGCGGTGGCACTGATGCGGAACGGCCGGCTGCACCGCTACGGCGAGTATGGGGACACCGAGCCCCACGCGGCCTTGCTGGAAGAGGAGTTCGCGGACTACGTCGGCAGCCGGTTCGCCGTTGGCGTGAATTCCGGCGGCTCGGCGATTTTCCTCGGCCTTGTAGCATCGGGTGTCGGTCCCGGGGACAAGGTGCTGGTAAACGCGTTCAACCTGGCGCCGGTGCCCGGCGCGATTCACCATTCCGGCGCCGAGGCGGTCTTGGTGGAGGTGGACGGAGACTACCGGATCAGTTTCGCCGACCTCAAGAGGAAGGCCCGGGATACCGGCGCGAAGACGCTCCTGCTGACCCACATGCGCGGACACATCGCCGACATGGACAGGGTGACGGCGATGTGCGACGAACTCGGTCTTGCGCTGATCGAGGACTGCGCCCACACCATGGGGGCGAAATGGCAGGGCCGCTTCACCGGCCGGTTCGGCAGGGTCGGCTGTTTCAGCACCCAGACCTTCAAGCACATCAATTCCGGCGAAGGCGGCATCCTGGTGACCGATGACGAGGATATCGCCGCCCGGGCCATACTCTATTCCGGCAGCTACATGCTCTATGAACAGCATCGCCGCGCGCCGCCCCGTGCGGCGTTCGAGCGGTGGAAGATGCAAACGCCGAACTTCAGCCTGCGCATGTCCAACCTGGTGGCCTGCGTCCTGCGGCCCCAGCTGAGGGAAATGCCCGCAAGGGGGGAGTGCTGGAACCGCATCTACACGGCGCTGGAATCCCGGCTGAACGCCATCGACGGCGTTGCCGTGCCGCCGCGGCAGCAGGAGGAGGAATACGTGGCAAGCTCCATCCAGTTCCACGTCCACGGTCTCACCGGAGAACAGGTCCGGGGCCTTGTCGACCGCTGCACCGGCCGGGGCGTGGCCATCAAGTGGTTCGGACGCGACGAACCCGTCGGCTACACCAGCCAGTATCACCACTGGGAATATCTCAGACCCCAGGACCTGCCGGACACCCGCGGCACGCTCTTCACCACCTGCGACATGCGCATTCCGCTGGCCCTGTCCGACGGCGACTGCGACACCATTGCCGCGGTAATCGCCGAGGAGCTGGCTGCGGCCTGAACCGCCGGGCGCTCAGATCTCCCTGGCCCAGAGTTGCCGGGTCAGCACCCCGGTGCGGTCCTCCACCGCCTGCATGGCGTCCAGGATCAGGTCTTCGCGAAACCGCCGGCCGATCAACTGGACGCCGCAGGGCAGGCCGTCGATGAGGCCGATGGGCACCACGCCCGCGGGCAGCCCCAGGAAGTTGATGCTGGTGCTGTAGATGGCCGCGCGGAAGAGGTCGTGCAGTTCGGCCTCGCCGCGGGCATCGTAATTCCAGGGAAAAAGCTCGCGCATCAGGAACGGGGACAGCACCAGTGGATGTTCGGCCAGAAAGACGCTCCATTCCCGGGTGAGCGCACTGCGCCCGGCGATGGCATCGCGGTAGCCCACGGAATCCACCGGCTCCCCCACGGACTGCATCCACTCGAATATCCGGTTGATGGTGTCGCTGCCGTGTTCCCTTGCCACCGGCCCTAGGAAGTCGATCACCTCGTGGAACAGCGCCCCGAACCAGAGCTCCGCCGGCCGTTCCACGGAAGGGGTTTTCACCTCGCGGACGTCATAGCCGGCGTCGGCGAGCATTTCCGCGGCGCGGTCGATTCCCGCGAGGATCTCCGGGTGGACCGGATAGCCGTGGCTTTCCCGGGTCACCGCCACCCCGATCGGCCCGCCGATCTTCGGACCGGTGAACGGGGCAGGGACCCACCAGGGGTCCCTGGGATCCTCCCGGCTGATGACTTCCAGGCCGAGGCGGACATCGCCGACTTCCCGGCACATGACGCCCTGCACCGACGCCAGTTGCATCAGCAGGCCGCGCTCGCCGCTTGTCGATGGATTGAACGAGGGCACCCGCCCCTGTGTCGGCTTGACCGTGGCGACGCCGCAGGCAAAGGACGGGATGCGCAGCGAGCCGCCGATGTCGTTGCCGTGGTGGATGGGGCCGAACCCGGCGGCGGCGGCCGCGCCCCCGCCTCCGGAAGAACCGCCGGGAGACGCTTCGGGATGCCATGGGTTCCTGGTCCGGCCGTGCAGCGGGCTGTCGGTGGTTGCCCGCATGGACAGCTCGGGCGTATTGGTGCGGCCCACGATGATCGCGCCCGCGTCCAGCAGATTGCGGACCACCGGCGAATGATCGGGGGCGATGTGGTTCCGGTACGCGGCCATGCCGTTGGTGGTGGCCTGGCCACGGACGTCGATGTTGATCTTGATGGTGACCGGCACCCCGTGCAGCGGTCCTAGGGGGACGCCCCGGCGCACCATGTCGTCTGCCTTCCGCGCCGCGGCCAGGGCCTCGTCATCGCACCTGGCGACGATGGCGTTGATTGCCGGGTTGCAGGCATCGATACGCTCCAGGACCGAGGTGACGACCGCCTCGGCGGTGAATTCGCCTTCACGGATTCCCCGGGCCAGGGTCCGGGCGTTCAATTGCCAATGGGGAATGGTCATGCAGGTTCCTGCCGTGGCGTGCTTGCGGGTTCCATGGTGTTGTGAAACCGGATCGCCGCCCGGCTCACAACATGGGGTAGCCGGTGAATTGTAACCGGCAGAGGGTGCGGACAGGGCTTGCCGGCTTGCCGGGCGCGCTTCCGCATGGGCCGCGACGCAGCCCCCGGGGACGGATCAGGCGGACGGATCCTGGCCGAGGACGTCGATCAGCGTGTCGCAGGCGGTCATGAGGTCCTCTTCCCCGATCACCAGCGGCGGCAGCAGGCGGATCACGGTGGGTCCGGCGGGCAGGGCAAGAACGCCCGCCCGCATCAGCGCCTCCAGGTACGGCCTGCCCTTGGTCTTGAGCTCGATGCCGATCATGAGGCCAAGCTGGCGGCATTCCCGCACGGCGGCGGGCATCCGGTGGCGGAACCGGTCGGCGAACATCGATCCGAGGCGTGCGGCCCGCCCGGGCAGGTCATGTTCCATGGTGTAGTCGATGCTCGCGATGGCGGCGGCGCAGGCCAGCGGGTTTCCGCCGAAGGTGCTGCCGTGCTTGCCCGCGGCGGAGGTGATGCGTTCGCTCACCAGTGTCGCGCCCATGGGCACCCCGCCGGCAATGCCCTTGGCCACGGTCATGATGTCCGGGACGACGCCGTGGGCCTGGCAGGCGAACATGCTGCCGGTGCGGCCGAAACCGGTCTGGATTTCGTCGAGAACGAGCAGGGCCCCCCGGTCGTCGCACAGCGCCCGCGCCGCCTTCAGGTAATCCGGGTCCGCCGGGCGCACGCCGCCTTCCCCCTGGACCGGTTCCAGGATCACGCCCGCGATGCCGTCGTCGACGGCGGCTTCGAGTTTGGCGAGGTTGTTGAAGGGCACGAACCGATGGCCCGGAATCAGCGGCTCGAATTCGTCGCGGTACCGGAAGGTGGCGCTCAGGGCGCCCAGGGTGCGGCCATGGAATCCCCGCATGGCGCTGACGAATCCGTTCCTGCCGGTGGTCAGGCGGGCGAACTTGATCGCGGCCTCCATGGCCTCCGTGCCGGAATTGGACAGAAACGCCCGCGTGAGCCCGTCCGGGGCGATCCCGGCCAGCTTCTCCATGGCCCTGGCGCGTACGTCGTTGTAGAAGATGCCGGGGCAGGTGATCAGTTCCCGGGCCTGCCGCTCGACGGCGGCGACCACCTCGGGGTTGCTGTGGCCCACGTTGGCCACGCCGATGCCGGCGGTGCAGTCGATGTAGGCGCAGCCCCGGTCGTCCCACAGGGTGGCGCCCTCGCCGCGGACGATGACCAGGTCCCGTTTCGGGTAAACCTCGAAGCCGTACTGAATTTCGGCGTCCTTCGGGGCGCTCATCGGATCCAGGTTCCTCCCCCCGCCAGGGCATCCGCCACCGGGCTCGCGGTGCGCCCGTCGGCGATGATGATTTCACGCACGGTGCCGCCGGCGAGCCGGTTGAGTGCATGCATCTTGCGCTTCATACGGCCCTCCACCCGGGCTTCGCGCTCTGCCAGCTCGCCGCGGGAGAGTGTCCGCTCCAGGGAACCGGGATCGTCCAGGTCGTTCATGAACCCCGGCGCCTCGATGAGCTGGAGCACGGTATTGGCATCCAGGGCCTGCTGGAGGCGAAGGACGATATCGTCATTTTCCGAGTTGATGGCGTGGCCGTCCGCGTCGGCGATGGGGATGGTGAGCACCGGCGTATAGCCGTTGTCGAGCAGCAGGTGGAGCAGGGGGGCGTTGACGGATTTCGGCTTTCCGGAGAAGTCCCGTTTCAGCATCTTCTTTCCCCCCTCCACCACGCGGATGCCGCGGTTCCGCTCCCCCTGGACAACCCGGCCGTCAAGGCCGGTAAGCCCCACCGCGTTGATGCCGCGTTGCTGGCACAGTTCCACCAGGCGCTTGTTGCGCAGGCCGCTGTAGGCCATCAGGATGGCATCCAGCGCCGGCTCGTCCGAAAAAACGCTCTGGTAGCCGGACGCCGAGGTGATCACCTGCTTTTCGTAGCCCATCCTGGCCGCCACGCGGTCGCGCAGGGCGTTGGCGCCGTGGACGATCACGAACGGACGGTCGAGGGCGGCCAGGTCGTCGGCGATGCCGGTCAGGTTGATGGCGTCGCCGCCGCCGATTTTGATGATGAGCACGAACAGATAAGGAAAAAGGGAAAGCTACCGGAGACGGGCCCGGGACGGCGGGTCGCCGGCCGGCCGGGAGGTAATCATAGCGGGATGAAATCGGTCAGGGCAATGCCCCTTGCCAGGGCCGCTCCGTAACCGGGCAGGACGCACAGCGGCGGAGGTTTCTCAACAATTCCCGGCATCCCGGACAAGGGGAACCGTCCCCAGCCACCGGTTGGGAACCTTTTCCCAGGTGAGGTCCGCACCCGGCAGGGGATCCGAGCAGATGATCCCGGTCGCGCCATCCTGCGTGCGGCGCATCTGGAAATACTCCGGGTATTCGCCGAACCATGAGCAGACCTGCACGGCCTCGGGGGTGGCGAGAAGGAAGTTCATCGCCCGGATGTAACGGGTTCTCCCGGCGATGATATCGACGCCCTTTTGCACCGCGGCGGCAAGGTCGCCCTTGTCGAACCGCCGGATGAAGTTGTAGATCTTCTCCGCGCCGATACGGCCCTCGGACCGGACGCGGACGCCCTGGAGCTCGCCGTTGAACAGGAACACCGACCGGCCGTCGCTGAACGGCATGTTGTTCTCGATGACGATGCCCTCGTCACGAAAGGCGCTGCGGGCATGGGCCAGGAAGGCCGAGGTCGCGGGAAAGTCCGCTTTCGGGTCGTCCCAGACCGGGTCGATCGAGCGGTAGATTTGCCACCGGTGTGCATCGTCCAGCCAGGCGCAGCCCCAGCCGTGACCCTGGTATTCCAGGCTGTCCCTGCAGACCTGGCGGAAACGCGCAAGGAAGGGATTGGGGTCGATTCCCGCGGGGTTCTCCACCAGGAGCAGGCGGCACATGGGCGTTACCGGTCAGACCGGATGCAGCCCGGCAAACCCGAGGCCGGTATCCTCGTCGAAACCCTGCATCAGGTTGAACGACTGCAGGGCCTGGCCTGCGGCACCCTTCATCAGGTTGTCGATGGCGCTCAGGACCACGAGGCGGTTGCTGTGCGGGTCGCGTTCGAAACCGATGTCGCAGTAATTGGTGCCGGCGAGGAGCTTGGGTTCGGGATAGCGGTAGATGCCGGTGCGCTCCTTGACGATGCGAATGAACCGCTCTTCGCCGTAGGCTTCGCGGTACAGTTTCCACACCGCCTTCTCGTCCAGATCCTCGGAGAGGAAGACGTGGCAGGTGGCGAGGATGCCGCGCACCATCCCGATGGAGGTGGCGGAAAAGGAGACCGCGGCGTCCTGCCCGAGTACCATCAGCATCTCCGCTACGTGGCGGTGACCGGTGGGCTTGTAGGAGCGAACCGCGCCCGCGCGTTCGGGGTGGTGGCTGGCGTCCGACGCAGTGTTGCCGCCCTCGCTGGATCCGGCCTTGACTTCCACGACGGCCTGCTCAACCACGCCTGCGCGGTAGAGCGGCAGCAGGCCGAGGATGGTGACGGTTGCGTTGCAGCCGGCGCCGGTGACCAGCCCGGCGCCGCGGATGCGGTCCCGGTTCACTTCCGGGATGCCGTAGACGAATGTGCCCAGCGCCTCCGGCCGTGCATGGGCCTTGCCGTACCAGGCCTCGAAGGCGGCGGGGTCGTCAAGCCGGAAGTCTCCGGACAGGTCGATCAGTCCGGGCGCCAGGCTCCGGAACCGGTCCAGGCGCTCCATGGCATGGCCATGGGGCAGGGAGAGAAACAGGAAGTCGCAGGGCTCGAGATCGTCGATGGCGCAGAACCTGAGGCGGGTGCTCCCGCGCAGGTTGGGATGTACGCGGGTCACCGGCTTGCCGGCGAATCGTTCGGAGGTGACCTGGGCGACGGTCACGCCGGGATGTCCCAGCAGCAGCCGGAGCAGTTCGCCGCCGCCGTATCCGCTGCCGCCGGCAATGGAGACGGACACACTCACGAATCGCTCCTCGCCTGCTCCAGCACATGGCCGATCACCTTGTCCGGGATGTTCACGCCGGTGGTGTCGATGCTGTTGCGGAACTCCATGGTGTAGTTCACCTCGTTCACCAGCAGGCCGTCCTCGCTCTCCAGCAGGTCGATGGCCAGCACGCCGCCTCCCACCGCGT
>JAJDTE010000188.1:0-5961 GCA_022827325.1 Gammaproteobacteria bacterium
GCGCCGGAGTTCGCCGCCTGGATGCGGCCCGAGATCGCATCCACCGTGTTCGCGGTCATCGCCCGCATGACCTGGGGCAGCAGGGTCTCGACAACCCGGGTCGGCTGCGCGGAGGCCGCCTCGTGTGAAGTCGGGTAGAAACCCGATCCGATGATGAAGCTGACCGGGATCACGCGGCCGAGCGCGCGGATCTCCCCGGTGAACTGGCGGGCGTAGCCCACCTTGGGGATGTCGGCATCGTCGGTGGCGTCGGTGGGATCGTCGAAGTAATATTCCACGAAACCGCCGTCCGGACCGCTTTTCGCCGCCGCGATGACCTGGGGTAGAATGAGTTCACCGGTCACGGCGTCACGGACGGTCGGGATCAGCGGCTTCAGTTCGAACCGGTCCGGGAACGCCGCGTGAAACGTGATCACGTTGCTGTTGAGATCAAGGACGTAGAGGTACACGGAACCGTGCCGCCAGGGCCCGTCCGGATTCCGCATGGCGATCCTGGCCCTTGAGGAGTCCGCCAGATCACCGCTCGTCTGGTGCTTGAGAAAGAACTCACCCGCCTGGGTGACGAAGGCCTTCAGGGTTCTTCGGTCCACCACGTCCGCAGCAGTAACGGACGGGGCGCCGTGATCGATGTCCTCCTGCGCCACGTGGGTTGCATTGAGATCAAATCCGGTAAGCAGCACGATCGGCAGCCCGAGATTGGGCCCCACATAGGTGGTCGCATAGCCGGAAGCGCCCGGGATATCGGGTACATTGAACGAGCCGCCATTCCCGGCCGCGGCGGCAGCAAAGGCGGCCACGGCCGACGCAGGGTCGGCCAGGTCAGCGGGGCTGATGCCCAACGCCCGAAGAATCTCCACATAAATCAGGGGGTTGAGCAACCTGCCCGACAGCGCCATCTCCTTTGCGTGAAAGAATATCCTGTCGGGCGTCAGTTGCACGAGGTAGGTGGAACCGGAACGGTAGGGACTCCCCTCCTGCCTGATGATGCATCCGAGGTAAATTGCTTCTTCCGCAGTCGTGACGGTTCCCTGGCTGAATTGATCTCTGACCGCCAGCGAGAACTCCATCAGACTGGCGCTGCCGTCTTCCACCTGCTGGGCCGTCACGGCCGGCACCGGCGGCGGGGACCCAGTGGCAGGAGGCGGACAAGCCTCCGTCGCCTGCGCCGAGGCGAGTGCCGGGAAAATGCCGGCCAGCACGACCAGGCCAATAAGGGGGATTTTCGATGTGCAGGTGAACAAGGTTCCGATCTTCATGGCTGGGCATCCTCCAGAAGTGGGGGACCAAAATAATGAAAAATATGCGCTACTGCCCGGTTAACTGAATCGTGATCGAGCATAACTATCTGAAACATAATTATTTTTATCGGTTTTTCGTGTTGTCGACCTGAACACGAATTCACTTTTTCCTGGTGATCATCACGAAGAACTTCTCTGGAGATCACCTCATGCGCCAGGGCAGGACGTTGTGCGCGCAGTTCCGGTCACAAGGCATTGTCTGCGACCGGATCGTTGAACTTTCGGGGTTCTGCAGCCACAAGCACTATCCCCTCCGCCTGCGCCGGATTCGCTTCAGGGGTCCGGAGGCGGGATAAAACGTCCATCCTGCTACCCGGCCTGTTCGTCTTCCGTCCGTGGCCATCCGTCAACTGTACAAAGCCCGATGACCGGTTGAATTTCTCAGGTGGATCAAGACTCCTTCGTATCAAGGCGTTCCATGGCGACTCGGAGTGTGCCGTGAAAGCACGGATATGGACGGCAGTGTCGGTGCATGTACTTGTCGCCATCATCAGAAAAGAAAACGACTCGATCCGGTTGCATCTTTCTACACCCTGCTTCAGGTGTTTTCGGTCACCTTTTTCGAGAAATTCCCTTCAAACAAGGGCTTATTCGGGACCGATTACCCTTCAGTGGGGCACGAGACGCTTAACCAACTGAATTTATTCAACGAATATGCTGGACAGCAATAATGCCATTATAGAACACTATTTCGTTAAATTTCCGTATAAATTCAGGATTTATCATGTGGTTTTGATAAATTTTGAACCGGCCAGGCCATCATGCCTGGCCTGGGCCGAAAGGACGGCAGGTGTCCGGGACGTCAGGCCTCTGCCTGGCTGTCCCCGAACTCCCGGGCGACGAACTGCAGCGACTGCCAGGCCGTCCGGCGGGTTTGGCGGCGTTTCAGGGGTGACCGGAGGAACCGCCCAAGGGCCGCGGTCAGGAGGACCGCCTGGTCGGACGGCAGGAGCCGGATTTCCTCTCGCACGGCCAGCGTGGTTTTCAGCAGGTGCACCGAGACAATGGGTTCGGCCTGCCCATGATCCATGACGGTGTCGATCGCCTCGGCGATGTCCCGGACCGGATCCCCGCTGGTCCAGTCCCGGGCATCGACGTCCGTGGTGAACGCACTGTTCCGGCCATGGAAGCAGGCCATCTGCAGAAGTCCGTTCGGCCACAGGTCCGGAAACCGGGTGCACTGTTTCCTGACCGCGTTGGCAAATGTGATGGCGTGGGTGAAATCCAGCCAGTTGACGTTCCCGGAAATGCTGACACGGGTTTTCTGCTGCCGGGAGAGATCGAACCTGAGCATGTTCGAGGCGTTGGCGAGCAGCAGCGACCGGTACAGTTCCTCGGAAGGACTGTGGCTGCCGGCCAGTGCCTTGCCCAGGGACGACTGGATCCCGAGCCCCGCAAAGTCGCCGGCTTCGGGCGCGTCGTCCCGCTCCGCTTCGCCCCAGGCGTCCAGCGCGCTGCGGTAATGGCGAAACTCCGGTATCAGGTCTTCCCTGGTCGCGAACACGATGGATCGAACCAGGCTGAGCAGCAACGGTTCCGCCACCTCCTCGCCCAGTTCCGAGATCAGGTCCCCGACCGTGGAGACGTAGATCAGCGAATGCCCGAAATCGTTGTAGTGGGCCAGGGCCGCCGCCGACAGGCCGCGCTCGAAGTCCCCGAACCCGAGGCCGCCCTGGAGCCCGCCGCGGACCATGGCGACGGCGGCACCCTGGTCCTCGGTCTCCACCGCCTCGAGGAAGGCCGCCTCCTCCCAGGGCAGCACGTCGCCGTCATAGGGATAGGATTCTTCCCTCAGCACGTCCCTGGCCGTGTGGGCCACCGGCTCCACCAAGGTGACCAGGGAGGATTCGGCGTCGTCCGTGAAGTCCCTGTAGAGGGCAAGCCAGTCCGCCATGCCGGCATAGGCATGGGACCAGCCGAACTCGAGCCGCTCCCAGGACCAGTCAACTGCGCGCCGGAGCGGCTCCAGGGGATCTCCCCCGATCCGGATGAGGCGGGCGATTTCCCGGGCAATGCGGTCGTATGACTCGTCATCAAAGGCATGGCGCAGGTTTTCGATGACGCGCGCATGGGCGGCCTCGAACGGCGGGTCCGCAAGGTCGATCCAGATCCCGGCGTCGCGGACCTCCACCGGGTAGGTCGTGAGCCGGTCTCCGCCGTACAGGTTTTCGCCGGTCTTCAGGTTGAATTTCCAGTTGTGCCAGTTACAGGTCAGGGTGCATTGCCCGGCCACGGTCCCCTCCGACAGCGGATAGCCCTCGTGGGGACACAGGTTGTTGCAGGCGTACACCTCCCCCGCATGCTCGAACAGGGCCACCTGCCGCCCGTCCACCCGCACCATTTTCGCGCTGCCGGGCGGAAGTTCCGAGCGCGCCGCCACGCGCCGCCAGGTATTCTGCCGGTGGTCTTTATGCAATGGATCCGCTGTCATGTTGCTCTGCCGACGTTGATCGTACCGCAATGATAAAACTTCAAGTAAACTTGAAGTCAAGTCCCGCACGACACCGATTGACATGAGCCAGCCGCCGACCTATCTCACCATCGGCCAGACCGCCGAGCGCTGCGGCGTCAGCACGGCAACCCTCCGGTTCTACGAGGAACGGAAACTCATCAGCGCGGAAAGGGGGGCCGGCAACCAGCGTCTTTTCCACCGCGCCATCCTGCGCCGCGTTTCCATCATCCGTGTCGCCCGGACACTGGGATTCAGCCTGGCGGAAATCCGGGACACGCTTGCGGCCCTGCCGACCGACCGCACGCCCTCCAAACGGGACTGGCAACGGCTTTCCCGGCACTGGCGGGAAGAACTGCAGCGGAGGATCGGCGGCATGGAGCGGCTGCGCGACCAACTGGACAGCTGCATCGGCTGCGGCTGCCTGTCGCTTGGCAGTTGCGCGCTCTACAACCCGGCGGACAGCGTCGCCCGGGAGGGGCCCGGACCGCGCCTCCTGCTGCATGGCGAGTAGTACGGCCCCGGCCACCCCCCTGTGGACACCCCTATTGCGGCATTTCCCGGGTGATATCGGGTGAATATGGAAATATGCGGGGAAAAATCGGGGGAAAATTCGGGTGGAAAAATTCGGGCGGCCATGGATCGGGAATGCTGGTATGCTCCGGGGCGCCATGGTCAAGCCCGGTCCCCGCCAACTGATTCCGCTGCCCGATCACCGCCTCCCGGCACCCTCCGCCCTGCCCGTCACGCGCTGAAACCGCCCAGGACCCCATCGAACCCCACCCACTGTAATGAGCAACCGGGCAAATCCGGCCGTGCCCGATCCGGGAGCAAGACATCCAGCGCTGAGCGGGTCCGGGGACCGTTACACGGGCGGCGCCCTGCAGACCATGGCCGGGCTGCTGATTCTGGCAATGGTCCTGCTGACGATCCTGGACAACCTGGCCCCGTGGCCGTTTTCAGACCCGCTCAGGTGGTTTGCCGGGATATCCGCGTGGCTCGCGACGCTGATCCTGATCAGGCGGGCCACCATCTTTCTCCGGATCCAGGTCGGGATACTCCTCGGCGCAGGGCTCGGGATGATCCTGCTCGCCCATGGCCGGGGCGCCGCCATCGACCCGCTTTCGGCCATCAGCACCAACACCGGCCTGCTCAGCATGATCGCGGCCGTCGGGTTCCTCCGCCTGGTGGCATTGCCCCGGCCCGGCGAGGTCCGCCGCCTGCCCGTGGGCAGGCGCGCCTACCTGCAGACCCTTGCCAGCATCGGCGTGTTCAGTTCCGTGATCAACATTTCCGCCCCGGTCCTGATCGCGGACCGCATCCACCGGGAGAGGCCGCTGGACCGCTTCACCACACAGTCCGTCATCCGGGTGTTCTGCAGCATGTCCAACTGGTCGCCCTTCTTCGGCGCCATGGCGGCGATCCTGACCTATGTCGGCGGTGCGCGGCTCGACCTGATCATGCTGGCCTGCCTGCCGTTCTCGCTGCTGTGCGTCGCGGTGGTGTACCTCGAGGCAAGGTGGCGATACCCGGACCGGATGACCGAGTTCGTGGGTTACCCCATGGAAAGGGAGGCGTTGCTCGTGCCCGCGGTGCTGCTTCTCCTTGTGGCCGTGTCCGCGCAGGTCTTCCCCGGCATATCCATACTGGCCCTGATCGCCGTCTGCGCACTGGCGGTGAGCGCCCTGCTGCTGGCGGTCCGGCACGGTCCCGGCGAAATGGCCTCCCGGTTGAGGGACCATACCCTCACCTACCTGCCGAGAATGGTCGGGGAACTGTCCCTGTTCCTGTCCGCCGGCGTGTTCGCGGTGGGGATGGCCGCCATGATCGACTCCGGACTGATCACGTCGCCGTTCACCCGGTTCGACGGCGTGACCGCCGCCCAGCTGCTCGGCCTGATGCTCGTCGCGGCGCTGGTGGGGATCCATCCCATCATCCTGGTCTCCAGTCTCACGCCCATGGTGATGGCCCTCGACCCCAACCCGACCCTGCTGGCCATCGTCTACCTGACCGCCTGGAACCTGGGCACCGGCAGCAGCTATCTCTCCGGCACGCAGCTCATCTTCCAGGGGCGATACGGGATTCCGAGCTGGAAGTCGGCCTCGTGGAACTGGCCCTACGCCCTGGTGATGTTTTTGCTTGCGTCGGGATGGCTGCTGGTGCTGTCGCGTTTTCTGACCTGACGGCCCGGGCGGGCGAAATCATCCGGCACGG
>JAJDTE010000205.1:0-15339 GCA_022827325.1 Gammaproteobacteria bacterium
GAAAAATATTCCGTTTCGTGGTAGAATGATCCCGGGAAGCGTCAATGAAATCACGAATCTTCGAATTGCGCTCCAAGGCCTTGACTGTGCAGGCGTGGGAATATATTCTTTGCGCCTGATAAATGTATTTATCGCGCACAACAGGGGCCAGGTCCCGACACAACCCTTTCAACAACTTTGTGAGAAACATCGAAATGAAATCAACAGATAAATTCGTGCTGGTCCTTGTGGCTTCGCTGGCACTGCTCCTCGCCGGTTGCGGAGGGGGTAGTTCTACACCGCCACCGGATCTGGAGCCCACAGCGTATGAGATGGCATTGGCTGAAATAAATGCGGCCACCACGCCTGCGGAGGCCCAAGCGGCCTATGACGCGGTGAAAGGCCAGGTCAATGCCGCAGAAGGCGAGCAATTGCAGCAGGCCATTATGGCCCGCACAAACGCATTGGCAGCCATGGCCCGTGAACAGGAGCAGAAGAATGCCCTGATGATGGCTGCGGGTGCTGTCGACACTTCCGATCTGACAGACCAGGATGCCATTGACGCCGCAAATACTGCCATCGCTGCCCTCCAGACGGCTCTGGACAATGCGGTTGACGTTAGCGATGCGGACAAGGCCATGTACCAGATGCAACTGGAAAACGCCAATAATGCAGTGACTATGGCGCAGGATATGCTCGACACCGCAGGTCGGCAAATGGCACAGAGCACGGCGCTGATGGAAGCATCCGGCACGCTCCAGCAGGTTTTGACTGCACTGGTTGGTGCCACTCCTACGCAAGCGCAAATCGACGCTGCCAACGGAGCCCTTAGTGACCTGCAAAATGCGATTGCGTCGGCCGCTGACTTGAGCGATGCAGATAAAAAGACTTATCAGGATCAGGTTTCCAGCGCCATGAGCCAGATCGGCCAAGCTGAAAAGGCCCTGATGATCGCCCAGGAAGAAGCCCAGGAAGAGACCGACAGGGTAGTGCGGGCCATGGCTCGGAAGCTGTATGCGGGGCTTGATAGCACCACGGGTTCACTTAGTAGCAATACCCTTTTAGGGCGGAGTAGCTCGAACCTGAGCGTTGATCATGATACCACTGATACCGATGCTGCCGTGACTGTCAAGCCAAGTGGGACGATGGTGGCGGCCATCAACGGCTGGAAAGGGACGGATTACGTAAATTCGGCAAGTGGCGTAACCAATCATGTGGTTCTGTACAGCAACCGCGGGGCGACATCCGTGTCGTTCTTAAGTAAGTGGGGGGTGACTGGTGGTACTGCTGGAACAATTGCTAACGATGATACCGGGCGAATTGACCAAACTGGTTTGACCGCTCAGACCACATATATTGCCGGAGATACATTTGCCAGTGCGGGTACTAAGAACCATACCAAGAATGCAGGCGATCCGGCTAGTGTTACTGGAACCTTCGATGGGGTGCCCGGTACTTACTCCTGTCAACAGTCAGGAACTACCGCATGTGCATCTACCGTGGCGGCCAGCGGATTTACACTGGCCGGAGGCTGGTATTTCACACCTTCCAGCACCACCGCCATGACTTCAACTCCGGAAACCGATTGGCAGGTATTTGGATGGTGGTCCAGGGAAACATCTGACGGGGTAGATGTTCAAGCGATTGCACAAGAGTTCACCAGCGCTGCAAGTGCAACTACCGAAGATGTCACTGCGCTCACTATTGAAGGTACAGCAACCTATAGGGGCGGAGCAGCCGGCAAGTACGCGATCTACAACCCGCTGGGTACCAATTCGAGTGCCGGGGCGTTTACGGCAGATGCCACGCTGACAGCGAATTTTTCAACCACTGCGGCGAACGCGAAGATCAGCGGCGAGTTGACCGGTTTCATGTCCAGAGGCGAAACCATGGATTGGACAGTATCTCTTGAGGAAGCTTCAATTGCTGCTGCTACTGGTAACGACTTCTCAAGTACGAGTACAAGTACTCCGGCGGGTGGCACCGTATGGACGATCGGGGACACTGCGGCTGCTAAATCCGGCCAGTGGTCGGGTGGTTTTTATGGTCTTGGTGCAACAACCGGCGTCCCGCAGACTGCAACCGGAACATTCTCCTCAGGGTACGACAGTATTGGTCGCATGGAGGGTGCGTTTGGAACAACTCTTGAGGAATAACCTTTCAACGAGGGCGGCGGAGGCTCATTTTTGACTCTTTCACGGGACTCCGCCGTCAATTCACAGGGCCGGATTCTCATTTGAGTATCCGGCCTCTTTTTTGTGTGCCGAGCATGACTGACAGCCAGGAGGCGGAAGTCCTCTATCCGGTCTGATGGCGGTAAAGGATAGGCCCATTACCGGAACCAATGAGATTGCGAACATGAAACCCAACGACGAAACCGACCTGAAGAATCCCGTTAACCCGAATGCCGCGATCCTGGCTGCAACCATGGTCCTATCCGGTTGGGCATTCGGCGTGCCTGTTGCCAAGGCCGACGGCACGGATCCCCTCTGGGAGTATTCCCTGCATACCGTGCAGCGGTGCCAGGGAGCCATGTACCAGGGCATGGACTCCGCCGCCGAATGCATCCTGGGCGATGGGATCAACAGCCTGTTCGACAAGGGCATTGGCCTTGCCAACGAACAGGGCAGGGAAACCTTCGGCGAGAACTTCCGGATCACCGGAAGGATGAACTGGTCGCCGGACGTCGGCAGCACGGGCGGGCTGGATATGGTCACCCCGTTTTCCTTCGCCGGCGACGACGGCCTGGCCGCCGCCCGGTCCGCATCCTTCATGCAGCAGGGCGTGACCCGCTGGCGGGACGGGTTCGGTACCATGCGCAACGACCTGCGCCATGGGCTGGTGCACCGCTTCCGGCTTTCCGATGAGCCGGATTCGGGCATATTGGGGGTTTCCTCGTTCTACCTGCACAGCACCGAGCACGGCCACGAAGTGCTTGCCCTCGGCCTGGACTACTTCGGACGTTGGGGAACCGGGGAATTGCGGTACTTCGCTCCGACCACCGGCTGGAGGATGGTCAGGCCGGGGAGTGAGGAAAGGCCCCTCGAAGGCGTGGAACTGGGGACGCGGCTGAACCTGACCACGACCGTGGACCTGTCCGTCACCGGCTACCGGTGGGAGGCGGAGGACGGATCCGGGGACATGAACCGGGGCGCCCGCATGGGGATCAACTGGCGGCCCCATCCATGGCTGACCTTCGATACAACATGGGACGGGGGGAGTGACGGCGAAGCGGTGGCCGCGGGCCTGCATCTTGCCATACCCCTTGGCCCCCGGACGAAAAAACCCCGTTGGGAATGGTTCGGCGTGGCAGGAGGAAATTCCGGCAGTGCCGGCATGTACAAGGCGGTTTCCGACATCGGCCAGATTCGCGTTGCCTCGCGGTCCGCGACGGTCCCGGCGTCGGACGACCAGGAAGTGACGGCCCGGTTCGTGGAGTCGTCCGTGTCCAGTGGCGATTCCGTGGACGTGGAGGTCAGGGTTGCGGAGCCGGCACAGGATGACATCACCGTAATCGTGCGCCTTGGGCCCGGCGACGGGGTGCCCGCCGCGGTTGCGGGAAAGGATTACGCCGACGAGCCTGTTGAGACGACCATCAGGGAGGGGACTGTCAGCACCGTCATATCGATTCCGCTGATCCGGAACGATGGAATGCAGGAATCCCGGAGCCTCGGGGTGACAGCTTCCGTCGCATCCTGATCCTGCGTTCAACATTACCAGCTGAGAGAGGCTCAAATGAACAGAAAGACCGGCCAGAACAGCCCTGTTTCCAGATTGGTTCCGCTCGCGGTGATCTTGACGACCATGCTTGGCTTGTCATCGTGTGGCGGTGGCGGTGGCGGTGGCGGCAGTAGTGGCAGTGGTGGGTCCACGGTCATCACGCCTCCATCCAGGTATTACGGTGCGTATGAACTGAAACCTATTTCAACAAACTGCTCGGCAGGCTGGGGCATAGGGGTTGCGACTGGCTATTCCAGCGCAGGCGCGGCGGCTTCCGCGGCAATACGCGAATGCAGGCGCACCGGGGCAAGCGGATGTGATCCCGATGTCGGGACTTTCGGGAGTGCCTATACAGGTGCGGCATGTATGGCGATCTGGTCAGGAAGAGGCAATGGCAGGTGCCAAATCGGAGATGAACACGGAACCACACTTTCTGCGGCCAGAACCGCGGCACTGTCCGAATGCCAGGGCAGGTATCCAACGTGTGAGATCGAGGTGTCCGAGTGCTCGACATCGGGCCCGGCGGACTCGTTCTTCCGGATTTCCCACCAGGGCAGTACCGGGGGCGGCAACACGGGAGGGGGCAACACCGGGGGCAACACGGGCGGTGGTACCGGTGGCAGATTTTACGGCGGGCTCGACTTTTCTTACAGAGGATCCACCTGCTCCGATGGCTATGCCGTAGGAGTTGCAACAGGCTACTCCAGTGCAAGCGGCGCAAACCTGGCGGCCAGTCGCGAGTGTTCCAATGCGGGAGGAGGGAGCTGTGGGGGCACTTTTGAATTCGGCAATGCCTTTTCCGGCAACAGCGATTGCGGGGCGGTAGCGCATGGTTCTTCGAGCACCCAATGTGGAGTAGGCTTAGGTAGAGGGTCTACGCGCGCAGCGGCGGAATCCGCCGCCATCGGCACTTGCCGAAACAACCATGGTTTCAGCAACTGCAGCAGCGTAACGTCGGCCTGTTCGACTTCGGGGCCTGAAAACTCATTTGCCCGAACCGGAGGCGCTGGCACGGGCGGAGGCAACACGGGAGGTAACACCGGGGGAAACACGGGCAACAGGTATTTTTCGTATGTCTACTGGGGTAATACCGCTAACGCTTGTCCGCTGCGGTTAGCATACGGCAGTGCTTCCAGTACAGATGAGGCAGAGGCTCAAAGTTCGGCCTACGATCAATGCAGGGGAAGCGGGTCATCCTGTGACGGTTTCATAAGTTACGGTAGTGCTTATGTTGCTAGTGACCTATGTTATGCAATCTCGGCATGGGAGACACGCACGAGGTGTGGAGCCGAAGCATCTCACGGAAGTTCTCAAGCTGCTGCTGAACGTGCAGCGCAGTCACAATGCCCTGCGGGTTCCGTCCTGTGCAGTGTAGTGCGGTCAGGTTGCGGCATATAAATTGGCTTGTCGCATATTGCACTTGCCCTTCAACAAAGAGGGAAAGTCCCTCCTGCTCCTGGATCGGGCGGGGCTTTACCCTATTCCTATCTGACGCATTCCCTTTTGTCCCATCAAGGAGACGGATGTGGTGGTGGATGGACAGGAACCGGATTCCCATCGGCCAATCCATCGGTTCGTGACCACGGAATGACCCTGGCCGCCGAACAACCCGATGTTCTTTGCAACGACTGTATCCAACCTTCCCAATCTTCAGACCCATGAAAATGCACTACCTTCTTCCTGCCGCCCTGATGGCCCTGTTGAGCGGATGCGTATCCACGCAGACCGGAAACTTTGAATCCGATCCGGAATCCGTATCCGTAGCCGTCAATGGCCACCCGATCGGGACAACACCCACAAATCACGTATTCCACTTTACCGATGAAGTGACCCATTACAGGATCACGGGCTCGAAGGAAGGCTACCATGACGCCACCGTCGTCGTTTCCCAGGAGCGCCTGAGTAGCGGCGTGGTCATGCTGACCCTTGAATCACACAACAAGACTGCAATCATTCAGTCCAAACCCAATCTGGCGAGCGTCAGGGTCGGTGATGTTGAACTGGGCCAGACCCCCACTGAATACACATTCAACTTCGCAGACAGGAATCGACGTTACCCCGTCGTCTTCTCCAAGGAAGGGTATTTCGACAAGGCCGTATCCATATCGGAAAACTCCAGTCAGCTGGCTTCGGGAGCCATCAGCGCGAATCTCGAGGAAGACCCTGCGTGGACTACCACGGCCGAAAGCGAAGCGACCAACAGGTGGCTCCGCATACCGGTCGATCCCGTCATCGGCCGCACCGACGCATGGCAAAAGGTGATCGATTCGGTGACCTCCCTGTACGACAGTCTGGAGCAGCTGGACCAGACGTCCGGGTATCTTCGCAGTTCGCCACGGGTAAGGGAATTCTCCAAGGGTCCTGAAGGTCCGTTTTTCGTGCGGACCCAATTCATTGGTTCCATCTCGTCCGTGGTCCCGCTGACATACAAGATCAAGCTGATCTCGAAAAGGCGCCTCAAGAGCGAATCCGAGGATAACTGGAAGGAATTCGACCGGGTTTTCTCCGAGGATGCGCTGTTGGTGGAAGAATTGCTCAACAGGCTGGGACTCAAGTAGTCCGATCAGACGGTCGCAACGAGCCTGCGGGTTCAGTTGGCAACGGGTGAAAACGGTATTGGAAGTAGCCCCCCGGCTGGTTCCGATATACTTGCTGCATGAAATTTCCGCAGTCTGTATTTTGTGCAGGAAACCCGGGATGGTTAATGGTGACGAACTGAAGCCGACATGCTACGGCGTTGATGGTTGCCGAAGCGGCTGGTTCTGGATCGGCCTGGACCCCGACGGATCGGCGCAGTGCGGCGTTGCCGGAACGCTTGCTGAGCTGGTCGACCGGGCCCGGGACACGGACCGGATCTTCGTGGATATACCCATCGGGCTACAGCCCGGCTCCCGAGCCTGCGACACTCTTGCCAGGAAGTTTCTTGGTCGGCCCCGGGCGTCGGGCGTGTTCCGACCGCCGGCGCGCGAGGCGTTGGATCATTCCCGTTACGCGGAAGCCAGCCGGCGAAACCACGCAGTGACAGGCAAGGGACTGACGAAGCAAACGTTTGCCATCATGCCGCGGATCCGGGAAGTTGACGATCTCCTTTGCTTGAACGGGAAGGCTCGTCGGATCGTGCGCGAGATTCACCCGGAAGTCTGCTTCCGGGGATTTGCTGGACAGGCCATGGTATTCAGCAAGAAAAAGCTGGAAGGGTACCGGGAACGTGTCGCCGCACTCGGGATCATGCGGCCCGACGTTGCACGGGAGGTCGAGGACATGGCCGCCCGGTACCGGGGCGAAGGCGTTGCGCGGGACGATGTCGTCGACGCGATGGCTGCGGCAATCACGGCGGAGGCACACCCGTCTGCCCTGCGCTCACTTCCGGAGCTGCCGGAAAGGGATGCTCGGGGATTGCCGATGGAAATGGTCTATGCGGACGTGTCCCCGGCAAGCCGGGTGGGAACGGATTCACCCGGAAACGCGACGATCAGCCTGGCCGTCCGGAAACGGATCGAGGAAAGGCTCGGCGACATCGAACGCCGGCACGCCGTGCGGATTCTGCTCGCGGTCGAGTCTGGCAGCCGGGCCTGGGGATTCCCCTCGCCGGACAGCGACTATGACGTGCGTTTCCTCTATGCCCGGCCCCGAGACTGGTATCTTTCGATTGACGCCCGCCGGGATGTGATCGAGTACTCCATCAAGGACATGCTGGATATCAATGGCTGGGATATCAGGAAGGCCCTCGGCCTGCTGCTCAAGGCCAATCCGGTCCTGTCGGAATGGCTGTGCTCGCCGGTCCGCTACAGGGAGGATCGGGCATGCACGCAACGGCTGCACTCCCTCTGCGCCCGCGTCGCGTTCGAGCGGCCGGCGCGATTCCATTACCTGCATCTCGGGCGATCGGCCTACGACTCGAAAATTTGCGACCGTCAGACGGTTCCGACAAAGAAGTACTTCTACGCGATCCGCCCGGCGCTCGCGCTTCGCTGGCTGCGCGTCCGCCGGGACCCGCCGCCGATGGACCTGCCGAGTCTGCGCGCTGGCCTTCGGCTGGAACGAGGGCTGGACGAGGCGATCGAAAGGCTGGTGGTTGCCAAGTCTGAAGCGGCTGAACTCGGCACCGGCCCCCGCATCGGTGAACTCGACCGTTTCATCGAGGAGGAATTCGCGCTTGCCAGCGACGCCGGCTCCACGCCCGGCGTCCGCGACCCCGACCTCCTTGAGGATGCGAACCGCGTGTTTCGTGAAATTGTCAACAGCGAGCCCTGATTCTGCCGCAGTCGGGGGTATGAATGATCGGGGCCCGGTTAGAAGTCGATACGTGCAGTAACCTGAGATTATCTGTGATAGAGCTGAATCTTCCGGCTACTGCTCAGCACTTCCAACCAATGAGATTGTGTAGACTGCGTAGAGAGCGTTGGCGGTTTCCAGCCGCCCTTCGGCGCCAGTGACCCTTAAGCGGATGTCAGCGAGGCCGCTCCAGCGTCAGAAGATACGCCCCCGCCAGAACGAACACCCCGCCTGCCGTACCCCTGAACATGCGTACGCTCTTGCCGCTGGCCAGGCGCGCGGCGATCCTGCCGGCAAATGTGGCAAGCAGGACTTCAACCACGACTTCGATCCCCACAAACGTGCCTGCCATGACCAGGAACTGGAGCAGGAGGCCATACTGGGGGTCGTAGAACTGTGGCAGGAATGCGGCGAAGAAGATCACCGCCTTTGGATTCATGACGACAATCCACAGCCCCTGTAGGGTCAGGTAGGCTGCGCCTGGGGGAGGAAGGGGGCGCCCCGCGCCGTGCACATCGGCAAGAGCGCCGCGTGAACGAATGAGCGTGATGCCAAGGTAGATGAGATAACAGGCCCCCAGCCACTTGATCATGTAGAACAGCGTTTCGGAGGCCGCGAGTATCAGTCCGAGCCCGGACAGCGACGCGCCGATGAGCAGGGTGAGGCCGACGGCGCAGCCCAGCGTCGAGAACAGGGTCTTGCGGACGCCGAAACGCACGCCGTTGGTGACGGCCAGCAGGCTGTTCGGACCAGGCGTCAGGCACAGGAAGAACGCGGCGGTGGCGTACAGGGTCCAGATGTGAAGATCCATCGCGAATCCCGATTGTCAGTGATGGGTGGCGACAGGACACTGTCCGCCGGCCCGGCGCCGCCGAAACCGGCGTCATGGAAGCCGGCCCATGGACCGTTCTCCAAGTCTACCACCATCCTTCCGGCCGGAGGTTCGTTTGCCGGGAGTAGCCGGGGATTTCCCGGAGACTTGCGGAACCTGAATTTTGATATAATCCGCCGTTTTCCGGTCACCGGCAACCGCATCGGTGCGGTGGCTGGCGACGACACATCCCGGGGATGGCCGGGTGCCGGCCCACGGCCCCTCGTGAACCGGATGGCATTTCAATTTCGAGGCTTGAGAAAAATCGTGACTGACGATCATGTAGACTACAAGCGTCGGCGTCTGCTTACCGTTGCCACAACCGGCATGGGCATTGCCGGGTCCGTGGGCCTGGCGGTGCCGTTCGCCGGCAGCATGGTGCCCAGCGAGAGGGCCAAGGCCGCCGGGGCTCCCGTGAAGGTGGACATCGGCAGCCTGGAAATGGGCCAGCAGCTCACCGTCGAATGGCGCGGCAAGCCGGTCTGGATCATCCGCCGCAGCCAGGAGGCGCTGGATTTCCTGGCCGGCATGGACAACCTGCTCGTGGATCCGGATTCCAGCATGGCCCAGCAGCCGGCGTATGCCACGAATCCCTACCGCTCCATCAAGAATGACATCCTGGTCCTGGTGGGCATCTGCACCCACCTCGGCTGCTCGCCCAAGTACCGGCCGGAACTGTCCGCCGACACCGACGCCCCCTTCCTGTGCGCCTGCCACGGCTCCCGCTTCGATCTGGCGGGCCGGGTCTACAAGAACGTGCCGGCGCCGAAGAACCTCGTGGTGCCCCCCCACAGGTATCTTAGCGACACCGAAATCCTGATCGGTTCCGACGAGGAGGCAGCCTGATGAGCTTCAACGAATGGCTGAACAAGCGCTTCCCCATGGACCGGTTGGTCCGGGAGCACCTGACCGGGTATTTCGCGCCGAAGAATTTCAATTTCTGGTACTACTTCGGCAGCCTGGCGCTGCTGATGCTGGTGCTGCAGATCGTCACCGGCGTGCTGCTGGCGATGAACTACAAGCCAGATGCCGAACTGGCCTTCGCCTCGGTGGAATACATCATGCGCGATGTCTGGGGCGGCTGGTTCGTGCGCTACATGCATTCGACGGGCGCCTCCTTCTTCTTCATCGTGATCTACCTGCACATGTTCCGCGGACTCCTCTACGGCTCCTACCGGAACCCGCGGGAGCTGATCTGGATCTTCGGCATGATCATCTATGTCTCGATGATGGCCACCGCCTTCTTCGGGTACCTGCTGCCGTGGGGCCAGATGTCCTACTGGGGCGCCCAGGTGATCGTGAACCTGTTCGAGACCCTGCCCATCGTGGGGCCGGCGCTGTCCGAATGGATCCGCGGCGACTACGTCATTTCGGACATCACGCTGAACCGGTTCTACGCCTTCCACTACCTGATCCCGTTCATCATCGTGGGGCTGGTGGCGCTGCATGTCATCGCCCTGCACGAGACCGGCTCCAACAACCCCGACGGCGTCGAGATCAAGAAAGGACCCAAGGGGAACCGCTGGAGCAAGGATGCCCCCGCCGACGGCATCCCGTTCCACCCGTACTACACGGTCAAGGACACCCTCGGCATGGTGGTGTTCCTGATCTTCTTCTTCGGCGTGGTGTTCTTTATGCCGGAAATGGGCGGCTACTTCATCGAGCCGCCGAACTTCGAGCCGGCGAACCCGCTCAAGACCCCGGAACACATCGCGCCGGTGTGGTATTTCACGCCGTACTACGCGATCCTGAGGGCGGTGCCGAGTTTCGCCGGGACCCAGGTCTGGGGCGTGCTCGCCATGGGCGCCGCCATCGTGGTGTTCTTCCTCCTGCCCTGGCTGGACCGCAGCCCCGTGAAGTCCGTGCGCTACCGGGGTTTCTCCACCAAGGCGTTTCTCGGGATCTTCGCCGTCACCTTCCTGGTGCTCGGCTGGCTGGGCACCAAGCCGCCCTCGCCGGAATACACCGCCATGTCGCAGTTTCTCACGGTGGTCTACTTCCTCTACTTCTTCCTGATGCCGTGCTACTCCGGCACCGGGGACAATGTCGGCAAGAGCGGGCTGGCGCTGTTCGTGATCAGTGTCCTGCTCGCTGCGGGGTCCCTGTACCTGTGCTGGGCGGAAACACCGGACCTCGCGATGGGCATGAAGTGGCTGTACACCATCTTGAGTGTACTGATCCTGTTTTACTTCGGCCTCAGGCCGGGCTGGATCAAGGCGGACGAGGTTAAGCCCGTCCCGGAGAGGGTCACCGGATGAAGATGAAGAACATGAAGAATCTCGCATGCCTCGGCCTGCTCGCGCTCGCGCCGGTCACGGCCATGGCCGCCGGCGGCGCCGGCATCAAGCTGGAGCCCATGGAGGTGCGGCTGCAGGATACCCGGTCCCTGCAGAACGGCGCCAAGATTTTCGTCAACTACTGCCTGTCCTGCCACAGCGCCAACTTCATGCGCTATGAACGCATGGCGAAGGACCTCGACATCCCGGAGGAACTGGTGTTGCAGGAGATGATCTTCTCCGACGCCAAGATCGGGGATCCCATGACCTCGGTCATGCCCCCGGAAAAGGCCGCGGAGTGGTTTGGCGGGGTGGCGCCTCCGGACCTGTCGCTGGTGGGCCGGCTGCGCGGCGCCGACTGGCTCTACAACTACCTCAAGGGTTTCTACGTCGACGAAACCACCTTCAGCGGGTGGAACAATGTCGTGTTCGACAACGTTGCCATGCCCCACGTGCTGGCGCACTGGCAGGGCCGACAGCGGGCGGTGTTCGGCGATGACGAGCATGGAAATCCGGTATTCGAACATTTCAAGCAGGAAACCGAGGGCAGCATGAGTCCGGAGGAATTCGACCATGCGATGCAGGACCTGACAAACTTCCTCATCTACATGGGGGAGCCGGCACGATTGGTACGGGTGAAATACGGCATGTGGGTGATGCTGTTCCTGTTCGTGTTCGGCGCGCTGGCCTACCTGATGAAAAGGGAGTATTGGCGCGACGTCGATGGATCTCATTGACGCCAAGAGCCAGGCCGTGAACGATCTCAGCAGCCTGCTCACCCGGCGTCCGTCCATGACGCTGCTGTCCGGGCAGATCTGCGTGCTCAGTCACTGCGTGCGGATCGTCCTTCTGGAAAAGGACGTCGAATGCACCGTGGACTTCCTGCCCGTCGGGGGAGATCCGAGCCGGCTGGTGGAGCACAATCCCTATGGCGAGACCCCGACGCTGGTGGACCGGGACATCTCGCTGTACGACACGTCCGTCATCCTGGAGTATCTCGACGAGCGGTTCCCCCATCCGCCGCTGATGCCGGCAGACCCGATTACCCGCGCCAAGACCCGCCTGATGATCTCCCGCCTGAACAGGGACTGGCTACGGCCGATCTGCGAACTCGGCGACGCCTCTCCCCTGAACCCGCCGGCGGAGCTGAGGAAGTCCATCCATGACGGTCTGATCGCGCTGTCACCCCTGTTCCGCGACCAGCCTTTCTTTCTCGGGCCCGAGTACACGCTGGTGGATACGTTCGTGGCGCCGTTGATCTGGCGGCTGCCGGCGCTGGGGATCGAGCTGCCGAAGCAGGCTGCCCCGATCGTGGAGTACGGCACCCGGTTATTCGCAAGACCCGCGTTTCGTGACAGTCTGAGCGAACAGGAGCGGGAGATGAGGGAAGCGTGAGTGAACCGACCAGATCCCATGGCGGGCCCGCACGGCCCCACATGGCCCTGGTCCGCGCCATCTACGACTGGTCCCTGGATGAGGGATTCACCCCCCAGGTCATGGTGGATGTCACCGTGCCGGGTGTGGAGGTTCCCGCGGACTATGCCCGGGAGGGAAAAATCGTTCTCAACATCCACCCGAACGCGGTCCGGGACCTGGTAATCGGCAACGACCACCTGCTCTTTTCCGCGCGGTTCGCGGGGCGCCCGGAACACATCGCCATCCCGGTGGAGTCGGTGCTGGCGGTGTATGCCAGGGAGAATGGCCAGGGCGTGGTCTTCCAGGCGGGCGGCAGCGGAATCGCTCCGCCGCCCACGGAGCCGGGCAAGGAGGGGGAAGGCGGTACGGTTCCGTCGGACGGACGTCAGCCGGGTCCCCGTCTCAAGGTGGTCAAGTAGCGCCGCGGGCGGAACGCCGGGCGCTGTTGCGGGTCCATTGAAAACGGGATTCGCGCCCGCATTGCTACAGTTCCGACCGTCCAAGCAGGTACCCGTATGCAGCAGTTCAGAGGCACAACCATCCTGTCCGTCCGCAAGGACGGCCAGGTGGTCATTGGGGGGGACGGGCAGGTCTCCATGGGGGACACGGTGATGAAGGGCAATGCGCGCAAGGTGCGCAGGCTCTACCGGGACCAGGTGCTGGCCGGGTTCGCGGGCGGCACGGCGGACGCCTTTACCCTGTTCGAGCGTTTCGAGGGCAAGCTGGAGAAGCACCAGGGCCAACTGGTCCGCGCCGCGGTGGAGATGGCCAAGGACTGGCGGACCGATCGAATGCTGCGCAGGCTCGAGGCCCTGCTGGTGGTCGCGGACCGGGAATCCTCGCTCCTTCTGTCCGGCAACGGTGATGTCATCGAACCGGAGCGGGGGATCATGGCCATCGGCTCCGGGGGAAACTACGCCAAGGCCGCGGCCTTGGCGCTGCTGGCCAACACGGACCTGGATGCCCGGGCAATCGTGGAGCAGGGACTGTCCATCGCCGGGGAAGTCTGCGTGTACACCAACCAGTACCTCACCATTGAGGAGCTGAATTTCTGACTGTTCCATGAGCAACATGACTCCCAGGGAGATTGTCGAGGAACTCGACCATCACATCATCGGCCAGAAGGATGCCAAGCGGGCCGTGGCGATTGCGCTGCGCAACCGCTGGCGGCGAACGCAGGTGGACGAGGGGCTGCGCGCCGAAATCACCCCGAAGAACATTCTCATGATCGGCCCCACCGGGGTCGGCAAGACCGAAATCGCACGGCGCCTGGCGCGGCTTGCGCGGGCGCCGTTCATCAAGGTCGAGGCGACCAAGTTCACCGAGGTGGGCTACGTCGGCCGCGAGGTGGACTCCATCATCCGCGACCTCGTGGACATGGCGGTGAAGATGACCCGCGAGGAGGAAATGGACAAGGTGCGCCCGCGGGCGGAGGATGCCGCGGAGGAGCAGGTGCTGGACCTGCTGCTGCCGCCCGCCCGCGGGGATGACGGCGACCGCGAGGGCGCCGCCCGGCAGAGATTCCGCAAGATGCTGCGCGAGGGCGACCTCGACGACAAGGAGGTGGAGATCGAGGTCAGCAGCGCCATTGCCGGGGTGGAGATCTTCGCGCCCCCGGGAATGGAGGACATGACCAGCCAGCTCCAGGGGATGTTCCAGAGCCTTGGCGGACAGAAAACGAAACCGCGCAAGGTCCGGGTCAGGGAAGCGCTCCGGCTGCTGGCGGAGGAGGAGGCATCGAGGCTGATCAACGACGACGAGATCAAGCTGAACGCGTTGGAGCGGGTGGAGGAGAACGGCATCGTGTTCGTCGACGAAATCGACAAGATCGTCAGTCGCAGCGGCGGACAGGTTTCCGGGGCGGAAGTGTCGCGCGAAGGGGTGCAGCGGGACCTGCTGCCCCTGGTGGAGGGTGCCACGGTCTCCACCAAGTACGGTATGGTCAAGACCGACCATATACTCTTCATCGCATCGGGCGCCTTCCAGCTGTCCAAGCCGTCGGACCTGATACCGGAACTGCAGGGAAGGCTGCCGATCCGGGTGGAACTCAGGGCCCTGACCAGCGAGGACTTCACGCGCATCCTGACCGAGCCCGATGCGTCGCTGACCGAGCAGTACCAGGCCCTGATCGCCACGGAGGGCGTGGCCCTGGACTTCACCGAGGATGGCGTGCGGCGCATCGCGGAAGTGGCCTGGCAGGTCAATGAAAGTACCGAGAACATCGGCGCCCGCCGCCTGCACACCGTCATGGAGCGCCTCCTGGAGACGGTGTCCTTCGAGGCCGCGGACATGGGCGGCGGCCAGGTCATGGTGGACATGGAGTACGTGGACAGTCACCTGAAGGACCTGGCGGAGGACATGGACCTGTCACGCTACATCCTCTAGGGTTTTCGGAGTCGCCGCCGTGTGGACGTTGTTTGCGGTGGCCAGGCTGGTGGTGATGTTGCCCGTGCTGCTGCTCGGGATTTTCCTCAGCCTGTTCGTCCCGCTCATGCCGCGCCCCGTGTACCGTTTCGTCGCCGCAACCTGGTACGGAACCATGCTGGCCCTCATGGGGGTCCGCGGGCGCTACCAGGGGACCGCGTCGGAAGGGGCCGTCCTGATGGTCAGCAACCATGTCTCCTTTGCCGACATCCTGGTGATCGGCGCCCGCTGGCCCTACACCTTTCTCGCCATGCACGAGATCAGCCGCTGGCCCGTGGTGGGATGGCTTGCGCGCCGGATCGGCACGCTGTTCATCCGCCGCGGCAGGGGGGCGCCGGATGCCATCCGGCAGGTGACCGATGTCCTCAGGGCGGGCCG
>JAJDTE010000052.1:0-17432 GCA_022827325.1 Gammaproteobacteria bacterium
CCTGCTTCCTCAGGCCGGTGAACCGTTGCCCTTTCCGCTCGCAGATGGACTCGGCACGGGATACCGCGCTGCTGATGCAGCGCTGGTGATTGTGCTCCGGAACGTGGGAGGCCGGGAGGCTTGATTTCATGCGGATGTGGCACTCGGGTTGATTGTTATAATGTAACAGAAAATAACCCGAATTCATCAGAACCGCCACAAGACTGACCGGCCCTGGCATCTCCAAGGAGCTGACCGGGGCGGTGCCATCGAATTCGCCTGACGGTCCCGCAGGGTATCAAGCCACCTGAATCAGGACCAGTCCGTCCACCGGCGGATCAGCCGGTCACCGAACGTCTTCCAGGCAGGTGAAATTCCCGGGATGCTCAAGTACACTGCGTGCCCATGGCTGTTTCCTGGCTGACTTGCGGATTGTTTGAGGGCGTACCCGTTATGTCGCAGGGAGACGTCTGCTTGGGCCGTCCCGTATCTGCGCGTCCGCTGGCCAGGGGCGTCTGAGAAGAAACACTGATGCGCTGGGAATCAAGAAGGCAAGGGTTCAGGGCCATCCTGGAAGGCCAGTCCTGCGTCCACCCCGCATCGGTGTTCGACCCGGTTTCCGCGCGCATCGCCGAGAGCCTCGAATTCGAATGCGGCATGTTCGCAGGGTCGGTCGCTTCCCTGGCGGTGCTGGGTGACCCGGATCACATTCTGCTGACCCTGAGCGAATTCGCCGGCCAGGCCTACCGGATCTGCCGCGGTTCGAAGATTCCCCTGTTGGTGGATGCCGATCATGGCTACGGCAATGCCCTTAACGTCATGCGCACGGTGGAGGAACTGGAAACCGCCGGCGTGTCCGGCCTGTCCATCGAGGACACCGAGCTGCCGCGGCCGTTCGACAGCGGAGGCCGAACCACTCTTGTGTCCCTTGAAGAGGGAACCGGCAAGATGCGGGCCGCGGTGGCCGGGCGGCAGGACGGCTCACTCGTCATCGCCGCACGCACCAGCGCGGTTGCGGTGAACGGGGTGAAGGACGCCGTAAACCGGATGCACGCCTACCAGGACACCGGCGTGGACGCGCTGTTCCTGATCGGGGTGAAGCAGAAACCCGAGCTCGAGGCACTGGCCCGGGCCGCCGGACTGCCGCTCATGCTGGGCGGTGCCGGTGCCGAGATCATGGACCCCGGTTACCTTGCGTCCTGTGGCGTGCGGGTCTGTCTCAGGGGGCACCAGCCGGTCCTGGCGGCGTACCTGGCCGTCCATGAAACCATGAAGGCACTGCGGGACGGCACACCCCCGGGGGAGCTTGCGGGGGTGCCTGACAAGTCCTGGATGACCGGATTCACCCGGGAAGAGGCGTTCGAACGCTGGATCAGGGCCTACCTCGAGTAGTCCTTTTGCTCCCAGACGCACCATTCCGGCAGCATGGTTCTTCGGCCGGGCTGCCGGACGTTGCCGGGGCGGCGGATGTCCGGGCGGGATACCCCTGGCGCGGAGTCCTTCCCGCCGGGGGCCAGGACATTCATGCAATAATGGGCGGATTCCCCTCTGGACGATAATTGTATGCAGTTCAAGGCACTGGGCAGGACCGGTGTGCAGGTTTCCGAACTCTGTTTCGGCACCATGTCCTTCGGCGGAGATGCGGATGCCGGCGAATCCGCGAAGCTCTACCGGGCCGCACGGGACGCGGGCATCAACTTTTTCGATTGTGCCAACGTCTACAGCCTTGGGGAGGCGGAGCGCCTCCTCGGGCGCTGCATGGCGGGTGAGCGGGATCAACTCGTCATCGCCTCCAAGGTCGGCATGGCCATGGGCGAGGGGCCCAACGACCGGGGCGCCAGCAGGCGGCACATCCAGCGCGCGGTGGAAGAAAGCCTGAGGCGGCTTGGCACGGACCGCCTGGATCTCCTCTACATGCACCAGTGGCTGGATGCCGTGCCCCTGGAGGAGATTCTCCGCTGCCTGGAAAACCTGGTCCGCCAGGGCAAGGTGCTGATTCTGGGTGCAAGCAACTACGCGGCCTGGCAGCTGATGAAGGGACTCGGCATCTCAACGATGAACGGATGGCCCCGATTCGATGTGATCCAGCCGATGTACAACCTGGTGAAGCGCCAGGTAGAGTCGGAAATTCTCCCCTTGGCAATGGTGGAACAGCTGGCGGTGGTCAGTTTCGGACCCGTGGGCGGCGGTCTGCTGAGCGGCAGGTACGGCACCGGCCTCAGTCCCGCAGAGGGGCGGCTGGTGGACAATGAGGGTTACGGCGCCCGGTACGGTGAGCCCTGGGTGTACGAGGTCGCCTCCCGCTTCACCGAATTCGCCGGCACCATGGGGATCCATCCGGTATCCCTCGCCGTGGCATGGGTGAGGTCGCACCCCCAGGTGACCTGCCCCATCCTCGGTGCGAGGGACGTGGCCCAGCTTCGACCTTCCCTGGACTGCCTCAAGGTGGAGATGACACCGGAACTGCGGGCCCGGATCAGTTCGCTGTCGAGGGAGCCCGCCCCGGCCACCGACAGGCTCGAAGAGCGGCGGGAGGCCGACTGAACAAATTCCGGGCCAATTTCGGGGCGGAATCATAAGAATTTCTGACTATAAAATCCCCGCTTGATGGGAAAATTTTTGTTGCGATTTCCCTCATTCTTCCGATAATTAGCATCAGGTTATCGTTTTCCTGGTAATCGATGATGAGCAAAGAGAAAGACAGTCCCTCTGTGGATGATGAGTTTGATTTGTTCGACGAAGATGAGGCACTGGAATCGGACGTTGACCTGGACCTTCTGGAAGAAGGAACTCCCGTTGAGATGACGCAAGTCGTCGCCAATCCCGCACCCAACGGCACGGCGGCCCGCCGGACCGGCAAGCTCGAGACCAGGCGCAGGCTCAACGCCTACCTGGAACGCAAGTGGTTTCGCGACCTCGGGTGGGACGACGACGACGAACTTTTCAACGACGAGTTTTTTACCGATACATCCGGCCACCTGCATCACTCGATCTGAACCGGATTTCATCTGCCAGGCGGGTACTCCACCCGCAAAGGGAAGCTGTCTGTTCTCTGGCGACCTGATCGGAACATTCCATACCGCAAACAGGAAAGGGAGGGATTCGCGGATTGCTATACTGCCCGGATCGGGCATCGTACCCACCGCCTGCGCCGCTGCGCCGTCCCATGCCACGAAAAACCGTTACCGCGAGAAAAGCCAGGGGTGGCCGCGGTGCACGCCGTGAGCGTGCCGCCCCGTCCGCACCCGCCTACATCTCGCGTCGGATACCGTTCTACGCATTTCTCGAGGAAGAGGGTCTCGTCATGCTGGAACGGCAGGCGGACTGGCTGATCGAGGAAGTCGGGATCGAGTTCCGCGCCGACCCGGAGGCGCTCAGACTGTGGCGGCAGGCCGGCGCCGACGTCACCGGCACCAGGGTCCGGATGCCGGCGGGCATGGCCCGGTCGCTCTGCAGCACGGCGCCGCCCGTATTCACCCAGCACGCGCGCAATCCGGCGCACAATGTGGAGATCGGCGGTTCCAGCCAGGTCTTCGCCCCCGTCTATGGTCCCCCATTCGTGCGGGATCTTGAGGGCGGGCGCCGCTACGGCACCATCCGGGATCATGCGAACCTGGTCCAGCTGGCCTGGTCCATGCCGACGCTGCACCATACCGGGCTGGTGATCTGCGAACCCTGCGATGTGCCTGTGTCCAAGCGACATCTGGACATGGTGTACAACCAGCTGGTGTACAGCGACAAGCCGTTCCTCGGTGCGATCACCGCAATGTCGCGCGCTCAGGACTCGGTGGACATGGCGCGGGTGGTCTTCGGCGACGGGTTCATGCAGGAGCACTGCGTGATCATGGGAAACGTGAACACCAACTCCCCGCTGATGGTCGACAAGGTGGTGACCGAGGCCGCCCGGGTCTATTGCGGGGCAGGGCAGGGGCTTGTCGGGGTGCCGTTCATCCTCAGCGGCGCCATGGGACCGGTGACCACCGCAGCCTCGATCGCGCAGGCCCTGGCGGAGGCGATGATGGTGTGCGCCTTCACCCAGATCGTCCGTCCGGGTGCGCCGTTCGTGCTCGGGAATTTCCTTTCCTCCATGAGCCTGCGAAGCGGTGCGCCCACCTTCGGCATGCCGGAGCCGGTGATGTCCAACCTGGTCATCGGCCAGCTGGCACGGCGGCTGAACCTGCCCCTTCGCTGCGGCGGATCGCTGACGGCATCCAAGCTGCCCGACGCCCAGGCAGCCGCGGAAAGCGCGGACTCCATGCTGTCCACGGTTCTCGGCGGGGCCAATTTCGTGCTGCACGCCGCGGGCTGGCTGGAAAGCGGCCTGGTGACGGGATATGAAAAGCTGGTGATGGACGCCGATCGGCTGGGTGTCTACCAGGTCCTTCTCAACGGTCTGCCGATGGATGAGAACACCCTGGCCCGGGATGCCTACGGCGAGGTGGAGCCGGCGGGCCATTTCCTCGGTTGCGGACACACGATGCGAAACTACGAGACCGCGTTCTTTGAATCCGAGATCTCGGACACCGAGAGCTTCGAGCAGTGGGAGGACGCGGGTTCGATGGATGCCGTGCGGCGGGCCCATGACCGCTGGAAAGAGATCCTCTCGTCCTATCAGCCGCCGGCCATGGACGTGGCGATGAAGGACGCCCTGGATGATTTCCTGGCACGAAGGAAGCGCGAACTGCCGGATGCCTGGTACTGATCCGGGCGCCGGCATCCGGCTGCAGCTCCAGGTTGGCCGTTCCACAGCGTGAGGCTGATCGCAGGGCCCGGGGCAGACCGAAGCGGAAGCCGTTCCCGACTTTATCGCAGAGGCACTTTCCCGGATCGGGCGGGTTAGAACAAGAAAACCGCCGGAAGACGGCTGCATCAATGCGTGGCCGGAAAGATCGCTTTCGATGAATGTCGTGGATGGATCGTGATCCGGTCCGGTAGAGGGATTGGATTCGGAGGGAGGTATTCGGGACAAGTCGGATTGAAGCCGCTGCTGCGTGTACCCGGTCTGGGGTGCCGGGGCTCGAACCTCGCCGGTAGTCTATCCTGATACACAGGGGGCGGGGAGTCCGTTCAGACCTGGCATCGGCGTTTGCGGAACCGTGTAGGTGTCTCGCCATAAACGCACTTGAACCAGCGGCAGAAATGCGCGGCGTCGGCAAATCCGCAATCGTCCGCAATTTGTGTCACCGTTCTGGTCGAATTGACGAGTAGCCAATGTCCGTGGGTGAGCCGTATCTTCCGGCTCAGCGCTGCCGGCGTATCTCCCGCATGTTTGGAGAACGCACGGTTGAGTTCACGCACCGATATATTGAGACGCCTTGCAAGTTCCCTCATGGAGTGCGGTTTGGACAGGTGCCTTTCCACCAGTGAGACAGCCCGTTCCACATGACGGTTACCACAGGCCGCAAGGTGACTGTATGGGCGATGCGGCATATGGTGCATGGCATGTCGTCGGTCGAGCAGCAGAGAAGTCACGGCCTTTACCGCCCGTGCCCGACCACAGCAGGTTTCTATCAGGGCGAGCGCCACGTCGATGGCCGAAGCACCTCCGGGGCTCGTGATGATCTCACCATCATTGACCAAGATCTGATCGGCTTCCGGCAGGGTGCGGGGAAACAACTGCTTGAACTGATTGATATGTTCGAAGTGAAGGGCGCAGCGCCTGTCCTCGAGCAACCCTGCCTTGGCAAGCACGAAGCTGGCCGTGCAAAGGCCCACGATGGAGGTGTTGTGCTCGTAGGCGTGGCGCAGATAGCCCAGGGTTTGTTCCGGATGATCCATGCTCCCGGGCAGAAGGCCGCCGATTACTACGAGGTAGTCGAATGCAGTGTCCTCCGACAGAAGTTCATGCGGGCACACTTCCACGCCGCAACTCGCTTTTACGGGAGCCATCGTGGGTGCAACGATCTTCCAGTGACAGTAGACCTGCCGGCTGAAGTCCGCCTCGTCAGCCGCATGGCGAAGGCAGTCGATGAACGCGGCGAAAGGCGTGAGCGTGAAGTGCGGCGACAGGATGAAACCCACGCGCATGTCCGGCTCGATTTCCGGGGGCAACGGCGGAGAGGTGAAAGGTGTCAGTTCCTGATTCATGACGTGAGGGCCCAGGAATTCGAAAACATGTCCATTTTATTATGGCATTTTACCAGTTTATTCAAGACAGAAGTTCTCAATCTCTTCATTGTTGAAACTGCATTCATCATGCCGCGCGACGGCATAACCGAAACAGAGGAGGAGAACATGTATATGAAGTTTCCCAGCCAATTTCCTGCCCTGACGGCGGCTGTGACCATATTGGCCAGCACTTTTGCCGTGTCGTCCGGGGCCTCGGATGTCCGCCTCAGGATTGCGGGACAGCACCCGATTGAGCACTACGCAACGGGAGCGCTCAACCAGATCAAGGCAGACCTCGATGCCGCCGATGTGGGTCTGGACGTCAAACTGTTTCCGGCCGGCCAGCTTGGGAACGGTGAAGAGGTTTTCGGCGACGTCATCCAGGGGGTCATCGATGTCGGTCACACTTTCGTCTACAGCCACAATGACCCCAAGCTTGAGATCAACTCGATTCCCTACCTGGTATCCAACTACGAACAGATGGCGCGTGTGTTTTCACCCGGATCGTCTTTCTACACGAACTTCGATGCCCTGATGGATAAACAGGGGGTCAAGCTGCTCGGAATCTTTGTCGAAGGATTCATCGGCGTTGCGACATCCGAGGCGCCGGAGAATCCGACCACGACGGGGCCGAAGGGTCTCAATATCCGTGTATGGAGCGCTGAAGCCGCCCGCAGTGCGGCCACCGACATGGGCTTCAACACCACTACCATGAATTGGGGCGACGTACCTGCGGCGATCCAGCAGGGTACCGTGGATGGACTGATCGGCGGCACCGCCGAGTCGTACTACACGATCATGAGGGACGCGATCAGCCACTACATTCCCTACAACGCATTTGTGGAGAACACCGCCTACTACATGAGCAAGCGCACCTGGGAGAAGCTCAACGAGGCGCAGCGCAATGCGGTGACGGACGCCTTCCAGAATGCGTCCCGGAGTTCCTTCGAGGTGACCGAAAGGCTCGACAAGGAATATACCCAGAAACTTGTCGATGCGGGTATCGAGATCATCTCCCTGACGGATGCCGAGTTGGCCGCGATCGCCGCCGAGGTTCAGGCGAAGACATGGCCGTTACTTGAGGAGAAGCTGGGCGCCGAACTGTTGGCACAGCTGAAGGAAGAATAATCCGACGAGAAGCCATCGGGATTCATAGGGCTCAGCGGTCAATCTTCCTGTCCGGCAGGAATTGGCCGCGTCTTTTTTTCCGGCATCCGCTCCGAACCCTGACGAATTTCGCCCGCCTGGCCCCGGCAACGAAATGAACATCACCAAGCACGGACCGACCGGGTTTCCCCGGGTTCCGGACGCAAGGGGCCGATGATGGATAGACTGATCGGTTCCATCGTCTTCTGCCAGAAGATCCTGCTTGTCGTCTGCTCACTGCTGATCGCGATCACCTTCGGCATCGTGGTTGTCCTTCGCTACATCTTCGAAATGAACCTGTTCGCCTACGAGGAGTGGATGATGGTCACCGCCTATACGCTCTATTTCGTGGGTTCGGCTCAGGGCAGCCACGATGACACGCACATCAAGGCCGATTTGCTCAGGGAGTGGATCAAGTCGGAAACAGTGAAGTGGCGGCTCGGCTGCCTCATTCTTGGGATCGAGATCATCATCGGCGGCGTTCTCGCATACTGGGGATACCTGATGGTGGCGGATGACCTGTCCCGCTATCCGGATCTCCCGTCCACTCCTGTCTACAGTATTCCGTTGGCGGTTCCTCGAGGAGTGATTTTCCTCGGCTTCGTGCTGATGACGGCCTATTCGGTGATGCACCTTGTCCGACTGCTCGCTTCGCCGCCCGGCAGCGAAGCAACGCATCCCGAGGAGCGGGGGGGTGTGACATGATGCTGCTCGGTGCCTTGCTGCTGCTTTGCCTGGCGCTGATCATCGGCCTTTCCGTTCCGATTGCCTTCGGGGCGATCATGATTTACCTCGCCGTCTTCGCTGGCGAGGATCCCACGGTCTTTCTCAACGCCGGCTACTGGCGGATGAACAACATCGTCCTGCTTGCCATCCCGCTGTTTATCATGGCGGGCGGGATCATGGAGAAGGGCCGTATCGCCGTTCCCATGGTACAGCTGGCGGAGCTCTTCGTCGGACGGGTTCGGGGCGGGCTGTCAGCCGCGGGTGTCGTGGCAAGCGCCATTTTCGGCTCAATCTCGGGCAGTGCGGCCGCAACACTCACCTGCATCGGTTCAGTGCTGCTGCCCAGATTGCGTGCGGCCAACTATCCGGAAGGCTTTTCGGCAGCGCTGATCGCCAACGCGGCCCCGCTTGGTCTGCTCATCCCACCGAGTTCGATCCAAATCATCTATGCATGGGTGACGCGGCAATCCGTGCTCAAGTGCTTTCTTGCCACGGTCGTCCCGGGGTTGATCCTCATCACCCTGCTTTGCCTGTTGAACCTGGTGCTGATGGCGAGGTACAAGAACATCAAGGTGGAGCCGCCGCCACAAAACTTTCCTGCCGAGTTGGCGGGCCGTAGCGCCAACGCCTTTCCGGCATTGCTCATGCCGGTCATCATTCTGGGCGGCATCTACGGTGGCATCATGACCCCCACGGAGGCTGCGGGTGTCGCCGTACTCTATGCGATACCCGTAGGCTGGTTCATCTACCGCGGCCTCAACAGGAAGACATTCGTCGAGGCGCTGGTTCAGACCGGCACCACCACCGGCGTTGTCATGGTGATGTTCTTCACCGTGATGATCGTGAGCAAGCTGCTCGTCCTGCAGGACGTCACGGGCCTTGCCGAGGATCTGATCCTATCGGTCTCCGCAAATCCGATCGTCGGCCTGGTGATGATCAATATCGTCATCGTCATAATCGGCATGCTGATGGACGATGTTTCCGGCGTGCTGCTGGCCTCTCCACTCCTTTTGCCGATCGCCCAGAAGCTCGGCGTGGACCCCATCCAGTTCGCTGCCATCATCGGCGTCAACCTCGGTATGGGAAACATCACCCCTCCGACGGCGCCACTGCTCTACCTGGGTGCCCGGGTTGCAAACACGAAAGTGAGCAAGATGCTGTGGCCAACCATGCTGATGATCCTTTTCGCCTGGCTGCCGACACTCATTATCACAACCTACATTCCGGAAGTGTCCCTCTGGCTTCCCGAAGCCCTGCTTGGCCACTGAACGCGATGGGTGAAGACATGAGGCCCTGGTCAATGTCGCGAAGGAATCCGGCAGGCCGCTCGAATATGTCGCCCCGATCCCCGGCCCGAATTTCGGCAATGCGCTTGATCAATCTCCACTGCTAAGACACACTGCGTGCCGGCACATGAAGATGCATCTGCCCCAGGGCCCGGCTGGATGGCCATCTCCTTGTCGCAGGATAAAAACTTCATGAAACTTCTACCCGCTTTCCCTTGGAGCCGACATGAGGATAAGTGAGATCGTCACGACACCGCTGTGGATCCCTTATAAGCAACCCTACCACTGGGCCCAGGGCGTTACCCTGGGTGCAGGCGTGATTCTGGTCGAGGTCCACACCGACGAGGGGGTTATCGGCTATGGCGAGTCGATCGCGACCCCGTCCGCCAATGCGATCTGCAACTATCTCTCGCTGGCGGCCGATATATGTGTCGGCCGAGGCCCGTTCGAGAATGCCCGGCTGATGGGCGAGATCTACCATGGGCTCTTTGAACACAAGGGCACCTGCAGTGCACCCCGGTTCGCAGGACAAGTTCTCGCGGGTCTGGAGATGGCGCTTTGGGACGTGATGGGCAAGGCATGCGAGCGGCCTGTCCACGAACTGCTTGGTGGCGCGGTCCGTGACGAGGTCCGTTACTTCGGTTTTCCACAGGGCGATTCGCCCCAGGAGGTTGCCGCCGAAGCACAGCGTCTTGCGAAGTTGGGTAGCGAGGTGATTTATGTGAAGGTGGGGCGTGGTGACGACCTGGACGCAGACATCGTCGCCCAGGTGCGCGCCGCCATCGGCCCGCACAAGCGGCTTCGGCTGGACCCAAACGAACAATGGCAACCTGCCCGGGCTGCACGCATGATCCGCAGGTTGCTGCAATACGATATTGAGCTGGTCGAGCAGCCCACCCATGCGGAGAGCATAGACGCGCTTGCCCGGGTGCGGGCCACGAGTCCAGTGGCGATTGCCGCGGACCAGAGCGTCTTCACGCCGGGCGAAGCTTACACCGCCTGCCACCATCATGCCGCCGACCTGCTCGTCGTTGGCCTGCATGAGACCGGCGGATTACTGCGCTTTTGCAAGGTGGCGCACATCGCGGCGGCGGCGGATATCGATGTCTGCATTCACGGCCTCTACGAGACTGGCGTCACCACGGCAGCTGCAAACCACGCCGCAGCTGTTACGCCCAACCTGGATGACGGAAACCAGTACATGAACCACTTCCTGGCCTGGGACATCCTCAAGAGTCCGGACCTGGAACTGCGGGACAGTAGGCTCCCGATTCTGAAAGGGCCGGGGCTCGGTTTCGAACTCGACCACGAGGCGGTCGCCCGGGCTGCAGAGGCCCATGTGGAGAACTGCTGAATAGGGTCAGAATTCTGCAATGACGAACATGCATGAACATCGGTTCGTCAAGTGAGAGATGACTGGAACTGGCGGCTGAGATCTGCAGATTCATTCATGTAGGATTTGCCGGAATTGCCAGAGCGGCGTAAGTGGCGAAGAGGCAAACTGAAGGATTAGACGTTGTCCTTCGGGTGGTGGCTTTACCCGGTAATCTAAGATGTCATGCAGTCTCTGTTATCCCGGGCGGGGAGATGTCCGGGTGTCTTCCGGCCCGGTTTCGGCAATGACCAGGCCGACCACCACCTGCAATGCCTCACGGTTGTCCGCCCCATCAAGCAGGGCCTGGCGATAAACATTCTCTCCCCTTTCCAGACTTCTCCGGTCCCTGTGTGACATCACCTGCTTCAGGCATGCGATCCTGGCATCCGGTACATCATGTGAGTTGCTCCCATGACTGTCCGGCCCCGGGCCTTGCCGTATCCATGCAGCCCCGGCATCAACTTTCGGATCAGGTATCGGCTTCTGCAGACTAAATATATTTCATAACATATGAGTTATTTAATAATCTTTCATGGATATTATTATCTTTTCATGACATGCTGCAAAAGGATTAATAATAATCATAATTCAAAATTTTGTCTGAAACTAATCATAATTCTCAATCTGTAACTATTTTTCGCAATTTTCCGGTGCTGGAAAAGGGCGCAATAACGGCTGGATACGCTGCACTGATCAAGGGGCACGCATTGTCCGTGCCATTGCCGGACTACCTGTGCGCCATCGGCCTCAAGCACAGAAGGAGGGAAATGGGGCGCTGGCGTCTGTTCACACCCCGCCATCGGCCCGACGACTCGCTGCAAGGCCACCTCACCTTCGCACTGAAATACGAGGGAGTTGATCTTGCCGTTCTCAAAGCCCTGTTCGGGTCTGTTGAGCCCCGGCAAATTGCCGACCTTGTGAAATCAGAACCGACCGGTGCGTACAGCCGCCGGATCTGGTTCCTGTACGAATGGCTCTGTGAAACCCGGCTGGACCTGCCGGATGCAACGCGGGGCAACTTCATTCCTCTCATCAGCGATGCGTTGCAATATCCAGGGCCTTCCCGCGATTCCAGGCGCCACCGAGTCCGCAACAATCTGCCCGGTACCCGGAACTTCTGTCCCCTGATCAGGCGCACCGAAAAACTCGATGAGTTGATTGCCATGAACCTGTCGAAGGCGGCATTGAACCGGTTCGGCAAAACCCACACGGACCTGCCAGGCAGGGCTGCCGCCCTTTTTATGTTCAAGGATTCAACGGCCTCCTACACGATCGAGGGTGAATCGCCGCCGCACAATCGCATCATGGGCTGGGGAAAAATAATCGGCGAAGCCGGTCAGCGCCCCCTCAGCGTGGAAGAACTGGAACACCTGCAGTCCATCGTGATCACCGATAACCGTTTTACCCTGCCGGGACGCCGCATCGAAGGCGGCTTTGTCGGGGAACATGACCGGGCAACAGGCATGCCGATACCGGTGCATATTTCAGCCCGGCACGAAGATCTGGAAGCGCTGTTGTCCGGTTTGATGGAGACCAGCCGGCTGCTGAAGGACAGCGACTATGATGCAGTACTCGCAGCGACCCTGATTGCCGTCGGTTTTGTCTTCATGCATCCGTTTGAAGATGGCAACGGCCGCATCCATCGCTACCTGTTACACCATGTAATGGCCGAGAAGGGGTTTATCCCCGAGGGAATGGTCTTTCCGGTTTCGGCGGTCATACTGGATCGGATCGATGGCTACCGCCAAACGCTGGAACACTACTCAAAGCCAAGGCTCGATCTCATCAAGTGGCGTCCGACTGTCAAACACAATGTAGAGGTAGTGAACGAGACAATTGATCTGTACCGCTATTTCGACGCCACCAGGCAGGCGGAGTTTTTCTTTGATTGTGTCGAGGAAACCGTCAACAGGACGATGCCCGAAGAAGTTGCATATCTCAGGAAATATGATCTTCTGAATGAATTCATCAAATCCCGTATCGACATGCCGGACAGGCGGGTCGACCTGTTGATCCGCTTTTTGAACCAGAATGACGGCAGGCTCTCAAAGCGCGCGCTTGGCAAGGAGTTTGCAGCGCTGACGGACGAGGAGGTCAGGGATATTGAAAATAGATTCGAAGAAGTATTTGGCTGAATGCCAATCCTGATCGCCGCTGAAGCAACCGTTCGCGCCCTGGTCGCTGTCTGCGTACTATCACACAACGCGATTGGCGCACGTTACACTCGGGCTGCCGGGTATCCTGTACCGGCGTGAAGCAGTCGCGTAGAGCATGAGCATTCAGTAAAACAAGTTTTCTGGATCAACAGATCATCACCGAAACTGCGAATACGTGATAATTCCGGATTCCGCATTCGGTTCAGCCAGCGCCTCCAAGATGCCCCATTCCACCTACCTGCCCCACAAGATGGGCAGCGCCACAGTCTCTCCCACCGGGAGCTTTGAAGCCGGTTCCTACCAGGAATTCACCCTGACCTACACCGCGGGATACTTCGGTATCGACGACACCGGGTCCATCAAGGTGGCCCACCGCTTCGCCTCGGACATGGCGCGCCCGCAATTCGACGACCCGGCGGCGCCGAACTACACCACGGTGGAGGCCAGCAACGGCGCGGTCCTCAACGTGGAATACTTCCCCAAGCGCAACATCCGGCCGTGGGACAAGGTGCTGTACATCCAGGTGGTGCGCGGGTTTCTCCGGGAGGGGGACCGGATCATCGTCCGGTTCGGTGACCGCCGCGGGGGCTCCCCGGGCATCCGGCTTCAGACCTTCTGCGAATACACGTTCGAGTTCCGTGTGCTGGTGGATGCAATTGCCACCTACAACTACGTGGAACTGCCCGAGCAACCCTGGGTCGCCGTCACACCGGGGCCGCCGGTCCTTTACAAGGCGATCATGCCGACCGGCGTCGTGGCGGGGGAGCCCTTCCGCCTGGCGGTGAAGGGCGAGGACCGCTGGGGCAATCCATCCGACCGGTGCGACGTGACGTTCAGGCTCGCGTCTTCCCTGCCGGTGGAAGGCCTGCCGGAGTCGGTCACCCTGGCTCCCGGCGGGTTCGCCGGCATGATCGAGGGGCTCCGGGTGAAGGAACCCGGAGACCTCGTGATCTCGCTCCTTGACGAGGACGGCGGTACGGTCTGCCGGTCCAACCCGAACCGGGTCGTCGCCGCCGCGGGGCTGCGGCCGTTCTGGGGCGACCTGCACGGGCAGTCCGAGGAAACCATCGGCACCAACTCCGCCCGGGATTTCTACGAATTCGCCCGCGACCGGGCCTTTCTCGACGTCTGCGTTCACCAGGGCAATGACTTCCAGATCACCACGCCGTTCTGGGAACACCTGAACGAACTGTCCCGGGAATTCGACCGCGACCACCGGTTCGTGGTGTTCCCGGGCTGGGAATGGTCGGGCAATACCGGTCTCGGCGGGGACCGCAACGTGCTCATGATGGAGGAGGGGCGGCAGATCCACCGCTCTTCCCACGCGCTGGTGGATGACCTTTCCGACGTCGACTCCGACGCCAACTCGGCCGGCGCTCTGTTCGAGGCGCTGAAGGACGAGGACTGCGTGGTGTTCGCGCATATCGGCGGACGCTACGCCGACATCAGGGTGGCGCACGACCAGCGGCTGGAACGCGCGGTGGAGGTGCATTCCGCCTGGGGCACTTTCGAATGGCTGATCCACGACGCCTTCGAGCAGGGCTACCGCGTCGGCATCATGGCCAATTCCGACGGGCACAAGGGCCGCCCCGGCGCGTCCCACCCCGGGGCCACCAAGTTCGGGGCCTACGGCGGCCTGACCTGCATGCTGGCGCGGGAACTGACCCGGGAGGGGATCATGGACGCGCTTCGGAGGCGCCACCACTACGGCACCACCGGCAGCCGCATGGTGCTGGATACCCGGGTGGTTCTTGACACCCCCGGCAGGCGCTACCACGAGGACCCGCTGCTCGGCAGCACGGATCACGACGAAACCGCCGAGGGGATGATGGGGGATATCGTGGGGACCGACGGGACCTCGGCGGCGTTCCATGTCGACGTCCTCGCGTCCAGCCCCATCGAGCGGATCGACATCCGCAACGGCCTCGACACCCTGGAGACCTGGCGGCCGTTCGGCGCCGGGGATCTGGGCCGGCGCATCCGGGTGATCTGGGAAGGCTCGGAATACCGCGGGCGGGGCAGGGAAACCGTCTGGGACGGCCACGCCGAGCTGCGTGGAAACCGGTTCTCTTCCGTCCGGTCCATCAACCGTTACAACCTGGACAAGCGCCTTGACCGGGTCAGCGACCGCCGCATGGAATGGACCGCGTTGACCACGGGGGGATTCGGCGGCTTCGAGGCGGTGCTCGACAACGCCGACGCGGGCACCCTGGTCATCGACACGGCGCTGGTCCAGGCGGAAATACCCGTCAGCGACATCGGCCTCGAGGAACTGGTCTTCGAAAACGGCGGGATCGAGCGCCGCATCCGGGTGTTCAGGCTCCCGGACGAGAACCCGGCGTACCGGGCGACCCTGGCCCGCGACATCACGCTTAAGGACAACCGGGACAACCCGCTCTATGTCCGGGTGGTCATGGAGGACGGCCATGTCGCCTGGTCGAGCCCGGTGTACCTGATCGCGCCTGCCTGAGCGCCCAGGGATCGTCCCGGCGGCGCAGGCGGAGGTGCCTATTCTGCGGTAAAAGCGTCCGCGTACTGTTCCCGGAGCAGGTTCTTCTGCACCTTGCCCATGCTGTTGCGGGGCAGCGCGTCCACGTGGAAAACCCGCCTGGGTTGCTTGAACCGGGCCAGCTGGCCCGACACCAGTTCACGCACCCGCTCCTCGTCCGGGGGGGCATCACCCGTCAGCACGGCTACCACCCCTTCGCCGAAATCCGGGTGGGGCACGCCGATGACGGCTGACTCCCCGACGCCGGGCAGGGTGTCCAGCACCAGCTCGATCTCCTTGGGATAGACATTGTAGCCGCCGCTGATGATGAGATCCTTGCTGCGCCCGACAATGGTGAGGTAGCCGTCCCCGCCCAGCATGCCGAGGTCGCCGGTGATGAAGAAGCCGTCCGCGGTGAATTCCTCCCGGGTCTTTTCCGGCATGCGCCAATACCCCGGAAAGACATTGGGCCCCCGGACCTCCACCCGGCCGATTTCGCCGGCGGGCGCGGTCTCCCCGCCCTGCTCATCGACCACGCGTACGGTGACGCCCGGCAGCGCGGGGCCCACCGTGCCTGCGCGCCGCTCGCCCTCGTAGGGATTGGAGGTGTTCATGCCGGTTTCGGTCATGCCGTAGCGCTCCAGGATCCGGTGGCCGGTGCGTTCCCAGAAGGCGTCATGGGTCTCGGCGAGCAGCGGCGCGCTGCCGGACACGAACAGGCGGACATGCCGGACCAGTTCGCGATCGAGCCTTGGATCCTGCAACAGCCGGGTGTAGAAGGTGGGAACCCCCATCATGCTGGTGGCACGGGAAAGGCAGTGGATGATCTCGTCGATCCGGAATCCGGGCAGAAAGATCATCCGTCCTCCCGCCACCATGAGCACGTTGGTCGCGACAAACAGGCCATGGGTGTGGAAGACGGGCAGGGCATGGAGCAGCACGTCATCAGCGGTGAACCGCCAGCAGTCCGTCAGCGCCTCGGCGTTGGACCAGAGGTTGTCATGGGTCAGCATGGCGCCCTTGGCGCGCCCGGTGGTGCCGGACGTGTACAGGATCGCGGCGAGATCGCCGGGCGACCGCGGCACGGCGTCGAACTCCGTGTTCCGGGTGTCCGCGCCGTCGGCGAGACTGCCCCGGCCGGCCGCATCCAGGGTGAGCAGGCAGCCGCCCCCCGTGTCCGCGTCACGGGATGCCATCAGCGGCTCCAGTTCCCCGGCGCCGCCCGGGTCGCAGACGAGAATCCTCGGCTCCGCGTCCCGGACGAAATAGTCCACCTCCCTGGCCGTGTAGGCGGTGTTGAGCGGCAGGAACACGCCCCCGGCCTTGATGGTGCCGAGGTACAGCGCCAGGGTCTGCCAGGACTTCGGCACCTGGGCGGCCACCCGGTCGCCGGGCCCTAGGCCCCGGTCAGTGAGCAGGTGGGCGACCTGGTTCACCCTGGCGCCGAACTCGCCGTAGCTCAGGGCGGTGCCGTCCGTCAGCTCAAGGAAGGGCCGTGCGGAGCCTGCACGGGGCGCGAGCAGGCGATCGATCAGGTGGTTGCTCATTGCCGGGGCTTGGTTTGACGGAATCAGGTCGACAGCAGCCTGCGTACCTGGCCGCTGGAGGTCACTTTCCGGTCCTTCATGTAGGTTTCGTGGTTTTCCTCCACCCGGGCGAGGTCGTACACGTAGTTCACCATGAGCCCCAGGGACTGCTCCAGACCCTTGGGCGAGGGGTCCGCGTCCGCGTTGAGCCGCTCGAGCCGGGCGCCGTTCTTGAGATGGAACCGGGCCACGGGATCGAGGGGCTTGCCGTCCGGCAGCTTGGCCTCGAGCAGGTAACGGGCCGCCAGCGGCAGCAGCGTCTCCGGGGGGACCGGCTCACCGGTTGACGGCGGGCCACCGTCCGCGGCCGGCCAGCCTTCCAGCCAGCGCCGGAAGCCGGGCACGGGTGAGATGGTGGCGAAAGACCGGAGGGCAGGGAACCGCATCCGCAGATTGCTGGCCACCTGCTTGATCAGGAAATTGCCGAAGGAAACCCCGTCCAGGCCGCGGTGGCAGTTGGAGATGGAGTAGAACACGGCATGGGTCGCCTCTTCGGGCACCACGGGCGCCCGGTCGGCGTCGAGGATGTCGTCGATGTGTGCGGGCATGTCCGCGGTGAGCGCCACTTCCACGAACACCAGC
>JAJDTE010000181.1:0-4337 GCA_022827325.1 Gammaproteobacteria bacterium
TGCTGTCGAACGCGATCCCGGCCAGAAGTCGCGGTCCTTCGCATGCCCGCGCCGCCTGGCATTGAACTCCCGGGAAAACCGTAACCTCATCGCAACCAGGTCGAGTTCAACCCCAGGCAGTCAGGGCGCATGCCGGACGACCCGGTCCGCCCCGGCCGGCACAAGGCGGGGGGTTCATGCGTTACTTTCGTGGATCTCCGTCGGCATGTCCGTCGAGGGCTTTTTTCCTGGCTCCCTTCCGGATTCTTCCGGCTTCAGCAGGAACTGCCGGGACCTCTGGTAGAATTCCCCGGCGCCCGGCCTGCCGTCAGCCCTCATCCCGGGGCCTCCTGTGACGGCATCGCCGGGCGCGCTTCCGCCGTGCCCGGGCAGCGCCATGGAAAATCCCCCGTTTTTTCATCTCCTCCGCCAGTCGCCGTGCCAGACTCCGTCCGCCTCCTGTGAGGGGTGGACGTGTTTTGCGATTGGATATGCCCGCCGGACAACCCCGGCGGGGTTTTTTCGCCTCAAGCGCAGTTCCTCCCTACCCCTCTACTACGTAGAGGGGCGCCTTCCGGTCTTTTCTCCAGCTCCCCGGTCACGGTCACGACCCGTCGGCACGGGCCATTCCGGGACCGTCCCTGACGGCCCCGCCGTCCCACAGCCGTCCCGCACACGGTGTTCTTTCCAACTTCTCCATCAGGCTGCCGGTCACCGGCAAGAGGAAAGTCCATGGCCTCAAGGGCCGGATGGCCCGGAGGCCGGAGAAAGTTTTTTCCATCTTCAGCATCGGGCTCCCGTCGTCCTTCCATCACCTGTTACCCGGAGGCCCCATGATCCCCCCGATCCAGTCCCTGAAGAATGACACGTTCCTCATGCACGTCACCGGCGACGGCCTGCCCGACGACCGGTTCGCCGTGCAGTTCTTTCAATCCAAGGCCGATGGCGACATCGTCCCCGTCCACCCCGAGGGCTCCACCGGCAAGGGCAAGCCCCGCCCCTCGATCATGACGCTTGAAAAAGTCAGGGCGCTGCGGCCCGGGCGGGACGGCATCATCATCGCCACGTATATGGACGCCGCCTCGGTTGCAACCCCTCCAAGTTTCACGTTTTGGCAGTTTGACAACTCGTCGAGCACGTCCGTATATCAGGCCTCTGATTTAAGCGGCATCACGATGTGCCGCAGGCCGGTATGGATATCAGCGGAACAGGTCCAGGTCGGGGATTAAGGTTTCATGAAACCGCTGTAGCGACATGGTTTTCTGCCCCCAGTTGTTCGACTGTTTTGCCCCTACTGCCTCTGCGCTCTATTGAGTGGTTGCAACAACCCAGCCTACCGTTTCCTCGTGGTCAATCCACGATTGCCGGAAAGCCGGGACGGTCCCGGAGTATTCTCCGGAATCGTTCGGACGCCGGTCCGACCTGCTTTGCAGACCGCAGCGGCAATGTTTTCTTGAATGACCGGACAAGCTCCTGCCTGCCTGCCGGTTTCGGCCCCAGTCCCTAAAGGCCATTCATGGCCGTCTTTGGCCTTCCACTCTGCCGCAGGGAGGCGGCAGACAGCAACCGAGCGAAGAGCGAGGGCGGCAGTGTTCGGTTGTGGATCGCCCTGCCATGCCCACCCCGGCTCTTTGCTGCGTGGGACCCTGCGCCACATCGCATTCGCTCGTGTCTCTGTCGGATACATCCTCATGCTCCCACGGCCTGGATGCCGACAACCCGGGACCCATGTCCGCGGTAATCCTCCCCCTTCATCATCAAGGCCCACATGACCCTGGCCATCTTGTTGGCCAACACAATTGCCGCCTTTATCGTCGGCTTACGTTCAAGCAGCCGCTTCAGCCAAGGGTCCGGTTCTTTCCCCCACCGGGTCGTTTTCAGGATCACCGTCATCGCGCCGGTGATCAGTAGTCGTCGCAGGTCCCGCTGGCCCATTTTCGACACCCTCCCGAGTCTCGCTTTCCCTCCAGACGATTTCTGAAGAGGTACGAGACCAAGCCAGGCTGCGAAATCCCTGCCACACCTGAAGTCCTCCATGTCCGGCGCAAAGGCCAGGAACGCCAGTCCCGTGATCGGGCCCACGCCCGGAATGGTCCGAAGGCGCCTGATGGTTTCATCTTCCTTGGCTGCGGCTTGTCCCTGTCTGTCCAATTCAACAATCCGGCCATCGAACTCCCTGATCTGCTTCATGAGCATATCCGCCATCTCCCGGGCAAGGCCGGGGAGACGGGAGTCTTCCCGATCCTCCAGAACGGCTTCCAGATTCTTGATGTTGACCCGCCCCTTGGGCGCCACCAGGCCGTACTCCGCCAGCAGTCCCCGCAAGGAATTGATGGTCTGCGTGCGCTGACGGACTATAAGGTCCCGCACCCGGAACAGCATGGCCCGAGCCTGCTGTTCTTCTGTCTTCATCGAAACAACCCGCATTGTCGGACGTGATGCCGCCTCCGCGATGGCTTCCGCATCCGCCATGTCGTTCTTCTGCCGCTTGACAAACGGCTTGACATAGGCGGGCGGCAGGATATGAACCCGGTGACCCAGCTGACGGATCTCCCGTGCCCAGTGGTGAGATCCGCCGCAAGCTTCCATTGCAACCAGGCAGGAGGGCTGCTTTCCCAGAAAGTGCAGCAGCTTCCCCCGCGTGACCCGCTTGCGGAATGCCACCGAGCCATCCTGGTAGGCGCCGTGGAGCTGGAACAGATTCTTTGCTAGGTCAATACCGATGATGCTAATCTTTTTCATGGATGTCGTCTCTCGTTGATGTGATGTTCAATGCCAGCCTGCTGGCACCTGCTTCACTATGAAGCAGTGGAGAGGCGGCGTCCATTCCATCGGGGATCGACGACCGCGCGTGCCGCCTCCAGGCCTGGGGCATCCGCGCCAGCGGCATCGGCTACGACCGCCGGGTCAAGGGCTGACCGGGTCCATGTATGCAAACCCGGAAGAGGGCAGACGCCGGAATCGGGAGCGGTTCCGGGAACGGATGAATGAGAGGCGGGCCGCCAATTTATGCCTCGCGTGCGGATCGACACCTCCAGCGCCCGGCCGCACGAACTGCGAGCCCTGCGCCGAACGGAAACGGACGCGGGACAGGGAGCGGAACGCCCGGCTGAAGGCCGGGGGAAAATCCCGGTGCGACCCCGAGAAGGCCCGCGAGGCCGGACGGCGGCACTACCGCAGGAAGATGGCGGCCCGGGCCGCGGGCAATGCCTGCCGGCGCTGCGGCAAGCGGCCGCCGGCCCCGGAACGGAAGAACTGCCATGAATGCGGCGAGCACCTGCGGGCGGCGGCCAGGGCGAGATACCATGCCGGCAGGGAGGCCGGTCTTGCTTACGGGGGGAGATCGGCGGAGTCGCGCCGGCGATCGGCCAGGGTCCGCAGCGAGCGCAAGCGACTTGCCTGGGTTGAAGCGGGGCGTTGCAGCAGGTGTGGAAAAAACAGTCCTGCCGAGGGCGGGTCCACGTGCACCCCCTGCAGGACCAGGAGGCAGGAGCGCGACAAGGCGAAGTACGCCCAAAGACGTGCTGCCGGATTGTGTGTCAAGTGCGGATCGGTCTCGACCTTCGACGGCGCGGCGCTGTGCTTTTCCTGTTCCGCGCTGGAGGCGGACAGCGGACGGCAGGCGCGGAAGAATGCAGCGTCGAGAAGGCGCTACATGGACAGGCGCCGGGCTGGAATTTGTACCGATTGCGGCGCCCCCAGCAATGGAGCATCGCGCTGTGTTCCCTGCGCACACAGAAGTTACACCCGCTCCGCCCACTTCCGCGGGATGCCCGCCTGGGAACCCGAATACACCGTGGTGGACCTGGACACCGGGGAAGAGCACGGTCCCTTCGACAACCGGGCCGACGCCGACGCCGCCGCGGTTTTTCTCAAGCTCCGGCAGGGACGTTTCGAAGTCGTCGCCGGGAACCACCCGCTGGCGGGGTCGGTGGGGTGGTCGTGATTGCGTCCCTGCCTGCCGGCCACGCCGCGCAGCCGGCCCGCCGCCGGAACGGTCTGCCGCAGCCGTTCGGCGGAGCGGACAGGTCGGCCACGCCCGCGCCGGGGCGCCTCCCGACGGGGGGACGGCGGATTGGCGGGCGCCGCCCATCTTCTCAGTCAGGTCCGGCACGGGAATGACCGGGGGAAGCATATCACGCCTTCCGGGACGGCGGCGTCCCCCGCTTCGCGGCCTGCCGGCAGCCGGCCCGCCGACGCCTGTCCGGCGGGATCGGACATGGCGGGGGAAGCGGGTCGCCAACGGCGCACCGGAATCCGGAGGAAAAGACACGCGCCCCTGATCGGGCATAGCAGACAGCATAGCCAATCCCTGTGGAGGTACGGGGCGCGTGCCGGGACAAGTATGGCACACCAGG
>JAJDTE010000120.1:0-4375 GCA_022827325.1 Gammaproteobacteria bacterium
CTGTGTTCCTCGAACAGCCGCATCATGGCGGAGCGCGTTCCCGAACCGGGCTCCCGCATCACGAACGTCTCCTCGTCCAGCTTCCCGATCCTGATTTTTTTCTTCTTTGCGAGTGGATGCTGTGGATTGGCAATCAAGATCAGGGGGTTCTCCTTGAACGGGGTTGCCTCCACATCCAGGTTCTCCGGCGGCTGCCCCATCAGCACCATGTCCGGTTCGTTGACTTCCAGCCGGCGGATCAACTCCTCCCGGTTGATCACATCCAGGCTGATCTGCACCTTGCGGTATTGCTCGCAGAAGCGCGACAGCAACCGCGTGGCGAAGTAGTTCACCGTAGAGGCGATGCAGATCCGCAGGTGCCCGCCCTCGACGCCCTTGAGACTGTTGATGTCCCGGGCGATCTCCTCGAGGTGCGTCATCATGACGCGGCTGTGGCGTACCATGGTCCGTCCCGCCTCCGTGAGATGCACCTTCTTGCCGATCTGCTCGAACAGCGGCAATTCGATCATGGCCTCAAGCTGCTTGACCTGCATGGATACCGCGGGCTGTGTCAGGTGCAGTTCTTCCGCGGCCCTGGTGAAGCTGAGGTGCCGCGCCACGGACTCGAAAACCTGCAACTGTCGCATGGTGATATGCAGAGACATGACAATTTCTGATAATAAGCAGGATTTATTCTGAAGCGAATAATATATCAGAATGATCTTATAGGTTGCATTACACCCGTTTGGATACCACACACTATTCCAACGGGCTCATCCGGCGAACGCAGACAATACGAAACCATGTCACGCAAACATCCCATCCTTGCCATCACCGGGTCCTCCGGTGCAGGAACCACCACGGTGAAACAGGCATTCGACCACATCTTCCGCCGCGAGAACGTCCGCGCCGCGTTCATCAGCGGCGACTGCTTCCACCTCCACACGCGTGAGGAATTCGAGCAGATCCTGAAGCAGGGGGCAAAGGAGAAAGGCGGCCACATCAGTCACTTCGGACCCGAGGGAAACGACTTCGGCGCACTGGAAAAGCTGTTTGAAAGTTATGGAAAAGACGGTTCAGGGCGATATCGGTACTACCTGCACGACTACCACGAGGCACGGTACCAGAGCCAGCGCTTCGGCACGGAGCTCCTGCCCGGCGAATTCACTCCCTACGAGGACATCCAGCCGGATACGGATCTCCTCTACTACGAGGGTCTGCATGGCCTGGTGAAGGGTGATCTCCACGACGTGGCCAGGCACGTGGACGTCGGTGTGGGCGTGGTGCCCATCGTAAACCTGGAATGGATCCAGAGGATGCACCGTGACCGGTTCGTACGGGGACATGACGCCGAGGACAGCCTGGCCACGATCCTGCGGCGGATGCCGGATTACGTCAAATACATCACTCCGCAGTTCTCGCGTACCGACATCAACTTCCAGCGCGTGGCCACGGTGGACACATCCAATCCGTTTATTGCCCGGGACATCCCTACCCTGGATGAAAGTTTCATGGTGATCCGGTTTCGGGACGTGGGCAAATTCGGTATCGACTTTCCCTGGCTGCTGTCCATGATCCACGGTTCGTTCATGTCCCGGCGCAACACCATCGTGGTGCCCGGCGGCAAGACGGGGCTCGCCATCGAACTGATCTTCACCCCGGTCCTGAAATGGCTCCTGGACCGCCGTCGCTGAAAATCAGGACCCGAGTTCCCCCAGAAAGCGGCGCCAGTCGAAACCGGGACCGGGATCGGTTTTCCGTTCCGGCGCGATGTCGCTGTGGCCCATGATCCGGTCCGGCGTCAGGGCCGGATAAGCGGACATGAGTGTCCTTGTCAGTGTCGTCAGCACCGTGTACTGAGGATCCTCGAAGGGCCGGCTGTCGCATCCTTCCAGTTCGACACCGATGGAGAAATCATTCGCCGCGTCGCGGCCGCGAAACCTGGACTGTCCGGCATGCCACGCTCTTTTGCCTACCGGGACAAACTGGGTGAGTGCCCCCCGGCGGTCGATGAAAAAGTGCGCGGACACCCGGAGGTGGCGGATGCCTGCGAAATAGTGATGCGCGTCCGGATCCAGGCGATTGGTGAACAGCCGGGCGACATGCCCGCCGCCGAAACTGTCCGGGGGAAGGCTGATGGCGTGAATGACCAGGGTGTCCACCGTGATACCCGGCGGCCGGTCGTCGCAGTTGGGTGACGGAATCCAGTCAGCCCCGGAAACAATCCCCGTGCCTTTATCCAGCCGCATCGGCCCCCTCGCACAGCTGCAGGCCGATTTCATGCTTGCTCAGGGTGGAGCGAGTCAACGGAAACCGGCTCTCGAGAATCTCGCCCAGGGCAAGCACTTCCGCCACCTCGCCCCGGATCAGTTCGAGTTCCACCTCGCACAGCGACACCGAGCGGCCGCCGCCGTGGATTTCACCTTCGTCCAGCACCAGTTCAATCCGGCTTTCCCCCGCGGCAAGGTGAACAACCCGCCTGAGCATGTCCACCTCGATTCGCGGCATCAGCCAGCTGCCTGACGGGATGATCGCGGCCACCCGCGAACGGAAGGCCGCGTCGGGCAGATCCGCCACGGCCGTGGGCCAGTCCCGGATATCGATCTCGAACTCCTCCCTGACGGACAGGCCATCGACGATGGTTCCGGGCATCTTCAGGGCGGCGCGAAACCGGTTTCCTTCCCTTCGTGCCCGCAACGAACACTGCTTGTCCTGCAATGCCAGCTCGAGGGTATCGTAGTAGACCCCCCGGAAACTTTCCGCCGGCGGATCCGGATCGCCGATCACCAGGTCCTGCACGTGGGACGATGCCAGCACCGCATCGAGTACAGACCGGTCCGCCACGGTGAATTTCAGTTCCTGCTCGAGCAACGGCCAGACGCCCCGGCTCAGGCCACGGGTTCGACGCGAAGCTTCTGCACCGCGCGGTCCGTCGTGGCCTCCACCACGAAACGGTATCCCTGCTCCACGATGTCCTCGCCCTGCTCCGGGATGCGCCCGAGATGCGCCATGACGAGACCGCCGATGGTGTGGCTGCTCTTGGTGTTGAGATTGATCTCCAGGATGTCGTTCACATCGGATACGGACATCCGTGAATCCAGCAGATAGACGCCGTCGTCGAGTTTCTCGAAGATATGGCGGCGGCGCGGCATGTATTCCTCGAAATCGTACCCGACGTCGATATCCCCCACCACCTCCTCGACGATGTCCTCCATGGTGATGATGCCGATGGCGGAACCGAATTCATCCACCACCACGGCCATGTGATCGTTCCGTTTCCTGAGGACCGGCAGCAACTGGTCGATGGTCTGGAACGGGAGCACGTAGTGGGCTGGCTGGATCAGTTCCGCGAGTTGCTTCCGGGGCAGCGACTTGTCCATGAGATCCCAGGTTGTCAGGGTGACGATACCGATGATGTTGCTGATGTTGCCGTCGAACACGGGCAACCGGTTGAAACCGTACCGACGGACCGATGCCACGGCCCTGAGGATGTTCCGGTTCCGATCGATGGCGGTGACCTCGCTGATGGGAATCATCGCCTCTCCCACCGTGGTCTCCCCGAAGCGGATTACCCGCTTGATCCGGCTGCGGTCGAATGCATCCAGTTCCGAGGTCAATTCCGTCATCTCCACCACGGACCGGATCTGCTCGCGCGTCATAAACACGTTCTGCTCCACCTTGCCGCCGCCGAAGACCCGCGCGAACAGGCGCGCGATCCGGGAAAACAGGAAAATCAAGGGATAGAACAGGATGGAAAACAGCCTGAGCGGATAGATAGCGATCGGCGCGATCCGGTCGGATTTCTGCTGGTAGACGCTCTTCGGAACGATCTCACCCAGGATCAGCAGCAAAGGGGTAAACACCGCGAAGGCCCAGAATTCCCCGGTGTCCCCGAACAGGTTGATGAACAGGATGGTCGCCAGGGTCGTCAGGGCCACGGTGGCGATATTGGTGCCGACGAGCGTGGTTCCCAGCATGATCTCCGGCGTCTTGTACAGGTGCAGCACCTTCCTGGCCCCCTTGTCGCCCTGGTTGGCGCGGGCGTTGAGCTTCACCTTGTCACAGTTAACGAGGGCGATTTCCGAGCCGGAGAAAAAGCCCTTCAGAAGCAGCAGCAAGACAATCAGCAGAAGGACCAGAATGACGGTCATGGCTCGGTCCCCGTGCGCGGGGCCTCGAATCGATCCCCGTTCTCATCGAACTGGTCCGCCTCCTCCTCACCGATGATCTCGAGTTCCTCATCGATGCCCTCCTCGACCTCCTCGGCGTCAGGGCGGTCCAGCGTCTTGTCCTTGAGATCCTCCTGTTCGGTCACATGGACGTCGCTGTCGTCGATCAGGTCGTCGAGATCGACCCCCTGGGCGACGCGCACCCTGGCGATCCTGTGTTCGTTCAT
>JAJDTE010000204.1:0-27847 GCA_022827325.1 Gammaproteobacteria bacterium
TATCTCCAGATTAAGTGGAAACACGACTATCCCAAACCTGTACTGGTAAAAATATTATGTTGCGGAAAATCCTGGAATTTTGATTCGTTTCAATGCATTGGATTATTCCGCAACATAACAATATCCGCATCATTCTGTCCCCGAACGTGGTCGGGCTGTCCGCCCTGCTGACAACCTCGATGCCGCAGATGCAGAAGACCGTGGCACTGTTCAGGCAGACCGGCTCGAAATTTCCGGTCATTGTCGGCGGCGCCCCCGTCACCCGGGAATTCGCGGATGTCATCGGGGCTGACGGCTACGGCGAGAACGCACCGCACGCCGTCGAAACCATCCATGACCTGTTCGCCGCGCAGTACGGAGCCACGGCCTGATCATGACGCGCACGGTTGTCACTTCGCCGGGCAGCGAAGTCGTGATCGGATTTGACGAACCCTTCGTGATCATCGGGGAGCGCATCAATCCCACCGGCCGCAAGGCGCTGACGGAAGAGATGAAGGCCGGCGACTACACCCGTGTGGCCAGGGACGCATCGGCACAGGTTGCCGCGGGAGCGCACATGCTTGACGTCAATGCCGGGATTCCCCTTGCGGACGAGGCGGCCATCCTTTCGGACTGCGTCAGGCTGCTGCAGGATCTCGTGGACGTTCCGCTTTGCATCGACTCGTCTGTGGTCGAGGCGCTCGAAGCGGGTCTGGCGGCCTACCGGGGCAAGCCCCTCGTCAACTCGGTGACCGGCGAGGAAGACCGGCTCGAGACCATTTTGCCGCTGGTGAGGAAACATGGCGCCGCGGTCGTCGCAATCTGCAACGACGAGACCGGGATCTCCGCGGACCCCGACATGCGCTTTGATGTCGCAAGGAAGATCGTCGAACGGGCTGCCGATCACGGGATCGGCCGGGCAGACATCGTGGTTGATCCGCTGGTGATGCCGGTCGGCGCCCGCGACAGCGCCGGCGCCTCGGTGTTGCGACTTGTACGCCGCTTGCGTGAGGAACTGCTGGTCAACACCACCTGCGGCGCCTCCAACTTCAGCTTCGGACTGCCAGACCGTCACGGCCTCAACGCGTCCTTCCTGTCGATGGCGATCGGCGCCGGCATGACTTCCGCGATCACCAATCCGCTGAACCGGGCGGAGATGGCGGCGATCAAGGGAGCCGATGTCGTCATGGCGCATGACGCGAACTGCGCGGAGTGGATTCGCCTGTGCAAGGACCGGGACCGGTCGACACCGCCCGTTCACCACCCGTCATCCCGGGGTGGACCGGACAGGAACGGCCTGCAGGACCAGGACCCGAAGATCAGCCGGCGCATGATGCACAGGCTGCGCACCGGTAAACTCCACGTCTGATGCCGCGGCAATACCAGATGCAGGGCAGCCGGTTGCGGCGCCTGGCCGGAACAGCCCCGCTCGGAGGAAACCGCTTCGGTGACCGGGGCGTCCGGTACCTGCGGAACCGGCATCATCGAGGCATCGGGCCAATCACCCGGCCAGCCGCTTGCCCGGGCCGCCCGCCCCGCGAATCCATGCCAGCCGATTCCGCCCGTACCCGTTACCGGGACCACCTGAGGTGCGGGATTTGACCGATCCCATGAATCCTGCCCTGGCGGATCACCGGGTCCTGCAATACCGGATCGTCACCGGCAACTATTGGATATACACGCTCGCGAACAGCTCCCTGAGGGTTCTGCTGGTGCTGTATTTTCACCAGTTGGGATACACCCCGCTGGAGATTGCCCTGCTCTTCCTCCTGTATGAGTTCGTCGGCATCTTCACCAATCTGGTGGGGGGTTGGCTTGGCGCAAGACTCGGCCTCAGCCAGATCATGCATATCGGCCTTTTCCTGCAGGTGGTGGCGCTGTCCGCCCTGTTGGTGCCTGTAACCTACCTGACGGTTCCATGGGTCATGGCTGCCCTGGCATTGTCCGGTATCGCCAAGGACCTAAACAAGACGAGCGGGAAAACCTCGATCAGGATGCTGGTGTCTGAGAGCGAACAGGGAAAACTGTACCGCAGGGCGGCGATCCTGACCGGATCGAAAAATTCCCTCAAGGGCGCGGGATACTTTCTTGGCGCCGTACTGCTCACCCTTTTCGAATTCCGGGGAGCGGTCGCCGTGTTGCTGCTTGTCCTTGGTCTGGTCCTGATCTCGAGCCTGATTCTGCTGCAGCCCGATCTCGGCAGATCCAGCGGCAAGCCGAAATTCCAGCAGGTGTTTTCCATTTCCCGTTCCATCAACCTGCTGTCGGCAGCCAGGTTTTTCCTGATCGCCGCCCGGGATGTCTGGTTCGTGGTCGCACTGCCCGTCTACCTTGCCGCCGCGGTCGGTTGGGACCATTGGCGCATCGGCGGTTTTCTCGCGCTCTGGGTCATTGGTTACGGCGTTTTCCAGTCCCTGGCACCTGCATTGGTACGCAAAAGGGACGGAACGCCCCCTGACGGATGGCAGGCGACCCTCTGGGCCGCGGCATTGTCCGTGGTTCCGCTCAGCCTGTTCATCGCACTCGAACAGGGGTTTGTCGCGACACCTGTGCTGCTGGTGGGCCTGTTGCTGTTCGGCATCCCGTTCGCATTGAATTCGGCTTTGCATATCTATCTCATCGTCCATTATGCGGATCGCCGTGGCGGTGCATCCATGGATATCGGTTTCTATTACATGGCCAATGCCGCCGGGCGGCTGTTCGGCACCGTCCTATCCGGATGGCTGTTCCAGGTCAGCGGCTTCGGGGTCTGCCTGCTGGTTTCAGCGTGCCTGATCGGGATCACGGCCATGATTTCCCTGGCCCTGCCAAGAGAGAACTGAATGCCCGGCATCGGACCAGGGCCGTCTGCGGTGGTCATGAACCCGCCGCGCTCCTTCCGGAGGATCGTTACGCCCGGTCCCGATACAGGGCGGCGTCCCGGCCCGGGAGCGCACCGCATGACCGGAAAGGAAATCCCAGGACCGGCCGGCAGGTAGCGGTCCGCGATACTTCCGGCCGCTGATCTGCCTTGTTTGCGACAGCCTCGCCAACCGGCTATGGCGCCGGGACCGGGACCGTAATACCCTCTCCTGCCTGCTCCCGAAGACGCGAACAGACATGAACCGGCCCACATTCTCCCGCAGTTCCAACCGCAGGATCGACCCTGCCCGCCGGCGGGGCGGCGCCCTGAAGCCGGACGGCTCCCCCAACGACAATGACCGGGTGGAGACCGGCCCCACCGACCTTGCGTTCGACGAGTGGGAATCCCTGGGCCTGGCATGCCCGGACCTGGCGGCGATGCGGGAATACCGGCTGGAGCGGATCAAGGCCGAGCTGGCGCGAAGGGACCTCGCGGGCGTGCTGCTGTTCGATCCCCTCAACATCCGCTATGCCACGGATTCCAGCAACATGCAGGTCTGGATCACCCACAACCATTGCAGGGCCTGTTTCGTCACCGCCGCGGGATACATCATCCTGTGGGAATTCCACAGCGGCGAACACCTGTCCGGACACCTGCCCCTGGTCAGGGAACTGCGCACCGGCGCGGCGTTTTTCTATTTCGATTCCGGGGACAACGTGGATGCGCACGCGGGCGCGTTCGCCGCGGCTCTCGGCGACATCCTCCGTGAGCATGCCGGGAGAAACCGGCGCATCGCGGTGGACAAGATCGAGATCGCAGGACTCCGGGCCCTGGACAGGGCCGGCATCGAGGTCCACGACGGCCAGGAGGTCATGGAACTTGCCCGGGTGATCAAGGGGCCCGACGAAATCCGCGCCATGCGCTGCTCCCTCGCCTCCACGGAGATCGCCCTCGGGCTGATGCAGGAGGCCAGCGTGCCGGGAATCACGGAAAACGACATCTGGTCCGTGCTGCATGCGGAGAACATCCGGCGGGGCGGCGAGTGGATCGAGTGCCGCCTGCTGTCGACGGGGCCGCGCACCAATCCCTGGTTCCAGGAATGCGGCCCAAGAGTGGTGGCGGAAGGCGACATGCTGTCGGTGGACACCGACCTGGTCGGCCCCTACGGCATCTGCGCCGACATCTCCCGGTCCTGGATCATCGGCGGCGGGGCACCCACCGGGGAGCAGAAGCGGCTGTACCGGATCGCGCACGAGCACATCATGACGAACATGTCACTGCTCGGGCCCGGCCTCACCCTGCATGAACTCACGCAGCGGTCGCACCGACTGCCGGAGGAGTTCCGCGACCAGCGCTACGGCGTCATGATGCACGGGGTGGGACTGTGCGACGAATATCCCTGCGTGTGGTACCCCGAGGACATCGAGGCCAATGGATACCCGGTGACCCTGGAGCCCGGCATGGTTCTTTGCGTCGAGGCCTACGTCGGCGCGGTCGGAGGACGCGAAGGGGTCAAGCTGGAGGATCAGGTGCTGATCACGGACAGCGGCTGGGAGAACCTCACGAACTACCCGTTCGAATCCTCGATGCTGTCTGCCTGATCCATCTCATGGGCGGCACGGACGCCGGCGGCCATGTCCACCCGGGTCAGCAGCGCGCCGCCGGCCACGAACAGGACAACCAGCACCAGGATGGCGTCCCGGGCGTCGGCTGCTGCGATCATGACCGGCACCAGCGCCACCAGCAGCGGTCCCAGGATGGCCGCAAACTTGCCCACCATGTTGTAGAAACCGAAGAATTCCGCGGTTCGGCTCACCGGAATGATCCGGGCATAGAGAGACCGGCTCAGGCTCTGCACCCCGCCCTGGACCAGTCCGATGGCAACGGCGAGATAGTAGAAACCCGTGCCCGAGGAGAGCCAGCCCCAGGCGTAGAACACGACCAGGGCATACACCACCAGCCCGATGAGGATGCCGGTGCGCGGTCCGATGCGCCGGCCCAGCCAGCCGAAGAACAGCGCCGCCGGGAAGGATACGAACTGGGTGAGCAGGAGGGCGGTGATGAGCGCCTCCTGGGGAAGCTCCAGCACGCGGTTGGCAAAGAACACCGCCATCTTGATCACGGATCCCACCCCGTCGATATACAGCCAGTAACCGGCAAGGAAGATCAGTACCACCCTAAGTTGCCGGATATGGGTAAAGGTTTCCCGGAGTTGCCGGAGCCCCTCGCGGACTGCCTGGACGCCGGACGCCTCCTCCCTGGTGGGCGTCTCCCTGACCCAGATGAGCAGCGGCAGGGTGAACAAGGCCCACCAGAGGCCGACGGAAATGAACGACCAGGACAGCGCTTCCCCCGCACCTTCGAGACCGAACCAGCCCGGGTTGGTGACCATCAGCACGTTGACCAGGAACAGCAGCCCGCCGCCGACGTAACCGAGCGCGTAGCCGAAACCCGACACCTGGTCGTATTCATCCTCCCTGGCCACGTCCGTGATCATGGAATCGTAGAAAATGTTCGCACCGGCGAATCCCGCCTGGGCCAGCACGTAGATCATCAGGCCCTCGACCCACATGTCCCCGTGCACCCAGGCCAAAGACGCGGTCATGATCACGCCGAGCATGGTGAACGTGGCGAGGAAGTGCTTGCGGGTACCGCCCCGGTCGGAGATGGCGCCGAGAACCGGCGCTGCCAGGGCGATGACCAGGCTGGACGCGGCCAGGCTGATGTTGAACCAGAACTGGGAGTCCTCGGTGGACAGCTCCGCGCTGAGGGCGCTGTAGAATACCGGGAAGAAGCCCGCCATGACCGTGGTGGCGAACGCGGAGTTGGCCCAGTCGTAGAGCGCCCAGGCCAGGACCTGGCGGTCCGTCAGCATCGCCCGGACGCTGGTTCCCCGGCGGTTCCCTTCAGCGTCCTGGACAGGCGTCGTCATGCGATGATAATGACGACCAGCATCGCCATCTGGGTGACGTTGATGATCACGCTGCGGCGGTGGAGCGTGCCGAACCGGGCCTTGTCCCCGGGGTTGTCGGTTTCCCGCCACCGGTCCCTGGCGGCATTGAGGGCCGGGACAAGCACCTGGCGGGCATAGGCGAACCCGGCGAGAACCAGCGCCATCAGCACGGCGCCCTTGGGGGAGTGGAGCAGGCATACCCCCAGATTCGCCAGCGACAGGACCATGCCCCAGAGATAGTAGCGGGGGAAGAGCACGCGCAGGAAGTCGCCGGCACTGTCGCCCTCCAGGGAACGAAACACGGCCGGGGCCACCACGGCGGCAAAGAACACCATGGATCCCAGCAGCAGCGAGGCAATAACGTCGATGATCAGTGAAGGTGCCATGTTTCCGTCGGTTGACCCTGCAGGGGGATTATAGGGCACCCGACCGGTGCACGAATGGCGACTGTGCCGGGAATCGGCCTGGCCCGCCGCCACCGCCGACAGGCCTGCATGGGCCGCATGCGCAAAAAGGAACACCGGGGCCGGATCCCGATCCACTGTCCGGTGGAGCCGGTCACCTGTCCCGGACCACCAGAAGTTCTCTTGGCTTGCATTTCCTGATGGTATGGATTGATGGCAAAACAGCCAGCGGGCACACTGTCCACCGAACCGGAGGTGACACCATGAGCACAAGCATCACCATTCGCCATATGGACCCCGGTGACAAGTCCTGGCTCCAACGCGAGTCCCGCCGGATCGGCGTGTCGATGGAAGAGCTGGTTCGCCGCCTGATCCACGAGAAGCGTATCAAGACCGAACGTCGTCCGAAACCATCCGAGGCCTTCGCGCGGTATTTCGGGGAAGAGCATGGCGCCGAGATTCCGCCCCCGGCACCTAGTGGATACAAGCCACTGACATTCTCCCGCGAGAAGAAGAAAAGACTGCTTCGCTTACGTGGTCTATCGACCCGAGCGTCGTCTCCGAAATGATGCGACCGCAGCCCGCGCTGCAGGTTGCTGCCTGTTTCGATTCGATCGCAGATGAAGGGCTTGGTCTTCCCTCCGTCACAATCCGGGAGGTGCCCGATGACATCGTTCGCCTGGCCCATGGCCGACGCAGGCGCTGACTCACCGTCGTCACATGGCTATTCCACATCCGGCAGATTACGCATCAGCCCGGCGAGCGCAACCGTCCCCATCCCCAGGTCTCCGCCATCGACATGACGGGCTGCATTGAGGCGCGCCTCGTCAGGCCTGTTCTGATTCAGCTTCCAGGTGCCATCCACCGTCTCCACTGCAAGCTCCACCGGGAATATCGTCCGCATCATTGCTTCCAGTTGACGCTCCGGCACCTTGGTAATTCGCCATGGCGGTTTGGGAAGCAGTCGTTCCTCGAACTGCATCGCCAGCTCGTCCAGGTGATTCCGCAGCGACTCTTCCGGCCGAAGTCTCAATCGGCCGCGCAGATGCACCGCGACATAGTTCCATGTAGGCACCAGGCCGGGATCGGCCTCATACCAGTCCGGTGAGATATAGCTGTCCGGGCCGCTGACAACCATCACGGCCGGCCGCTCCCCTTTCTCCAGGGTATGCAGGATCGGGTTTGCCCGGACCAGATGGGCATGGACCGCGCTGCAATCCTCTGTCAGGAGAAATGGAATGTGGCTCACCAAAGGCCCGCCGTCATCGTCCGCGCTGACGGAAAGAACGCCGAATCCCCGCTCCCTCGCAAAGGCAAGATTGGCTTCTCGAGAAACCTGCCTGAATATCTTTGTCGGATGCATATGCCTGCTTTCGGCTTATACGGCAACAGAACGTCCGCCGGGATCCATTCCCGGTAACGAATAATTTTGCTCGCAGAAAATCGACCCCGTTTCGAGCACCAAGTTCAGCAGGACCATGAATATAGGGTCCCACTTCCCCGTGTCCGGTTTATACCATCAACGGCCACCAGAATCCGGCCTTGGTTGTGCGCATGCAGTGCGGAATTCACATCTGCAATTTCTGACCAATATCCAGACTGTCTCCGGCATATTACTCATTTATCAAGAATACCGGCTGATCCGGAGTGAATATCCTGATTCACTCAGGAATTTCTGGCTACACTGGTGAAAAACGTTGACCAGTCCGATGCAGGAAACAGGCATGGCTCGATTCTTCTGTGCATTGATTGCCGGTCGATACCGGCGAAGATCAGGAGATCATCTTTGAAATGCGGGACATATTCTATCGGCCAGAGCGCTGCTTGGCCGTGGCGCTTGTCTCTGCATGCACCACAAGACAAGCAAGAGTTGCATCCACATTGGCCGAACAACGCAGTCAAGGACGGATTGAAACCCACAATCCGAACCGATATCTTCAAATCCTACGCACCAAAGATCCGGAAAACTGCTACGATCCGGCGGGTCCGAGACAACTTCAATCGTTTCCCGCTGGCGTGAAACGCACACACAAGGAAGGCAGACCATGAGTGAAGTGCAGAAAAGCAAAGGGACCGTGTTCAAGGATCTGCATGCCGCCGACGGGATCTTCGTGATGCCGAACGCCTGGAATGCCGGCAGTGCCTGCATGCTGGAAGCGGCCGGCTTCTCGGCGGTGGGGACCACAAGCGCGGGAATCGCATTCTGTCTCGGACTTCCCGACTATGAGGGAGCGCTCACCCGGGAAGCGGCGCTGGAAGAGACCTGCCGGATTGCCGGGGCAATCCGGATACCGGTCAGCGTGGACGCGGAAAACGGCTATGGGCACACGCCGGAAGAGGTGGCCGAGACCATCCGCCGGGTAGCGGATGCCGGTGCGGTCGGGGCAAGTATCGAAGACTATTCGGCCGGCTCCGGTACGGGCGGCCTATACGACCGGGTACTGTCCGCGGAGAGAATCAAGGCGGCGGCGGCCGCCGCCGCTGCCCTGCCGTTTCCGTTTACGCTGACCGCGAGGGCCGAGTGTTATCTCGCCGGGCACCCGAACCCCTTCGATGAGTCCGTGGCGAGGGCCGTTTCCTACCGGGACGCGGGGGCGGATTGTCTCTATGTGCCCGGAATGACCGACGCGGAGACCATCGGCAGGCTGGTGAAGGACGTGGCCGCTCCCGTCAACGTCGTCATGGGACTCGCAGGCAGCCCGCTGACCGTGGCCCAGCTCGAGGACCTAGGGGTTAAGCGGGTCAGCATCGGCGGCTCGCTCGCCCGCGCCACCTTCGGGATCATCCGGCGGGCGGCCGAGGAGATACGCGACCATGGCACGTTTACCTTCTCCGACGACCAGGTGCCGGACGCTGAACTGTGTAGGTTCTTCGCCGGCCGGAAGGGACCGTCCGCGTCGTGAGGACACACCGGGTCCGACATGTGACCCGCTCCACCCCGGTGGCCAGATGTCTACCATCATCAAGGGGCAACTAGGCTGGTCCAACCAGAAAGCTGGCGTTGTCGGCAAGCAGCCAAACCCCATGAGTATCCACCTTTGGCCTTTTCCCGGTTTCCTCCCGCCCTGCGGATGCTATTGCGGGGGCATCATCAGGCGCCCCAGTCTTGACCATGGGGGAGTGCCGGGCTGGTCAACCGACGATGCTCGGCACAGATGTCAGGTCCCCCGACCTCATACTGAAGGCTGCGGCCGGTATCGCTGGACAGTGATCCGGTCCTGTTCCTTGCGTGCCTTGGCAAGATCGTAGGTGGCCTGTCGACGCAGCCAGAACTCGGCATTTGACCAGCCCGCCATCTCCAGGCGAATCGCCATTTCCGGAGATATGGCGGCATGGCCGTTAAGAACCCTCGAGAGAGTGTGCCGGGCAACACCCAGCACTCGCGCCGCCTCAGTTACGTTCAGCCCGAGTGGCTCCAGGCAGTTTTCGCGAATGCCGCGCCCAGGATGGGGGGGATTGTTCATCGTCATGTCTTTGCCTCCTGCTAATGGTAGTCTGTCAGGCTGACGTCGTGAGTGTCTCCATCTTCGAAACGAAAAGTAATCCGCCAGTTTCCGGAAACCGAAATGCTCCAGTATCCCTTAAGATCTCCCTTCAACGGGTGAAGCCGGTAACCGGGCAAGTCGAGGTCCGAGGGACCCCGGGCAACATCCAAGTCGGCCAGCACCAAGGTGATGCGGTTGACCAGGTCTGGACTCACCTTGCTCGCATCGCCGTGCTCGTACAGGCGCCTGAGACCTCGATGACGGAAACTTCGGATCATGCTGAAGTGTGCCGTATACCGGTACAGATATCAACTGCAATCATCTACCAAACACATCAATAGTGGCCTGTTGACACCGTAGAAAATCCAGGTGTCCCTGTTCGGATTACGGGATGAGAGGCAAAGCGTCGGTTGAGCACGGACACCCACCTTGGCAAACGATAAAGCCGATTCCCCCTGACCCCGACCAGCCGAAGCATCAAGGGAATTCGGCAATGGTCAGATCATCCGATAAACGGTAATCGGATTGAATCAACCTGGAGACAGGCGCCGTTGGCTTCAGCAGTCCGGATCCCACTGTTGGTGCAAGTGTTGGTTCACATCGATTCCGGGAATCATCGTCAACCGGATCGACTCGGTGGCGGGGCGGTAACAGCGATACAACCAGTACAACACAAAATGGCCACTTGGCTGAAGCCGCTAAGCAAGGATTGGAAGCGAATAGAACAGTGGTCATGCATCCGCTTGTTCTCTTTCTTCCCGATGGGCTCATCCATCAGGGATGTACCTGCATTCCCCAAGCAACGCTACCCAGTGAATATCAACTTCAGCATGGCTATTCCACATCCGGCAAATTACGCATCAGCCCGGCGAGCACAACCGTTCCCATGCCCAGGTCTCCGCCATCGACATGACGGGCTGCATTGAGGCGCGCCTCATCGGGCCTGTTCTGATTCACCTTCCAGGTGCCATCCACCGTCTCCACTGCAAGCTCCACCGGGAAGATCGTCCGCATCATTGCTTCCAGTTGACGCTCCGGCACCTTGGAAATTCGCCATGGCGGTTTGGGCAGCAGTCGTTCCTCAAACTGCGTCGCCAGCGCGTCCAGGTGATTCCGCAGCGACTCTTGCGGCCGCAGTCTCAATCGGCCGCGCAGATGCACCGCGACATAGTTCCATGTCGGCACCAGGCCGGGGTCGGCCTCGTACCAGTCCGGTGAGATATAGCTGTCCGGGCCGCTGACAACCATCACGGCCGGCCGCTCCCCTTTCTCCAGGCTATGCAGGATCGGGTTTGTCCGGACCAGATGGGCATGAACCGCGCTGCAATCCTCTGTAAGGAGAAAAGGAATGTGGCTCACCCAGCAACAGAACGTCCGCCGGGATCCATTCACGGTAACGAATGAATTTGCTCGCAGAAAAACAACCCCGTTTCGAGCACCGGAATCTGCAGGGACATGAATATGGAGATCCACTTCCCCGTGCCCGGTTTATACCTTCAACGGGCAGGAGTTGAACCTGCTGGACCGCGGTGAATGGTTTCTGCCATGTCATAACATCCATTCCAGGACTTTGCCTGGCGCAATAAGCGATTGTTCGGCGACGTTCTTCCGTCCATAGTCAGACAAGGTAACCAGAACATCACTCTCCGCGAAGTAATTCCACTGCGGCGAGGTTGTTCCTCTCCAGAGCGACGAGTAGCGGCGTCACGCCCTCATTGTCCGCTGCACCGTGATCGGCACCACCCTTCAGAAGCGCAACAATGGGGCCGGGAGACCCTTCCCACGCCGCCCAGTAAAGCGGTGTCTTGCCATCCTTGTCTCCCACGTTCGGGTCAGCGCCGGCTTCCAGCAGGACGGTCACGGTGGAGGCACGGCCTCTCTCCACCGCATGGTGGAGCAGTGTCTCGCCATCACTGTATGCCACGTCCAGATTTACCCCAGCATCCACCAGTGCGGCCATGATGACGGAATGACCACGCGTCACCGCATGGTGAATTGGTGGCAAACCGCCTTCCTCGCTTACCATGTTCGGGTTCGCACCGGCGTCCAGCAGGGCGGCCACCATCGAGGCGTGACTTTCCGCCACCATCCAATGAAGCGGGGTCCGTTCGTGGCTGCTCCATTCGTTTTGTTTGAAAAATACGTTCGGGTCCGCACCGGCGGCCAGCAGCAAGAAGACGATAGCCTGTCCTTCCAGATCGTCATACAGCTTTGCCAATTGAAGCGGCCGCACCTTCGCGCCGGACCAACGCTTGGTCGTCAATGCGTTCGGGTCGGCGCCGGCGGCCAGCAGGTGAGACACGGCATCGACGAGTTTTCCTTGTGCCGCCAAGCCAAGCGGCACCCCGCGGTTCGGGTCCGCGCCGGCCGACAGCAGGCGGGACACGATGATGCCCCTGACCTGCGGATTGGCACGATCCTCAAGCACAATGTAAAGCGGTGTCCGGCCGTAAACGTCCACCAGGTTCGGGTCCGCGCCGGCCGCAAGCAGTGCGATGACCGGGTCCAGCGCGGCTGCCCCATAAAACGTTATTCCGGACACCGCCTGATGAAGCGGCGGTACGCCCCGGCTGCTCAGGTTCGGGTCCGCACCGGCCTCCAGCAGGGCGGTTACGATGGGTGTACGGCCACCTTCCCTTAACGCCCTGTAAAGCATCGAGTACCAACTGCTGTCAATAAAGTTGGGGGCCGCACCGCGTTCGAGCAGTCCCTGAACCCGCGTGACGTCCCCCGAGTTGATTGCGAGTTCCAACTCCCTGTTCAGGTCGTCCGGGTCTTGGGCCTGCGCCGTGACCGCGAACGTGATCGCCAGGCAGGCGGCGAGGAGGTTGTTGACCGAATTTTTCATTTCTTTTTCCTCATCTCAATGATTAGGCGATTTCGCAATTTTACCCAGCGAACAATCTGAAGATGCAGATAGCGGTACCTTCGCACCGGTACCAGCCGGAGTACACATCCCCGTGGATTGTGCACACGTCCGGCGTATTCTTCCAGCAACCAGGGTGATTCCATGGCCATGCCGCCCATCAGTACCTGGCGTCGAGGTTGAACCGGATCCCATACCGCGTGCCCTCCTGTTTTCGATTTCCATTCCCGGTAGGAGGTTCATCATGCACGACGCCATCCAGGGGCCCGGCCGCAGTGCCCGGCCGGACAAACTGCGAACCCTGTGCCGGGAAACGGCGCGTCGCCGGATCTGGCCTTGCTCCGCCAGGCGATCCGCCAGCGGCAGATCGCGCAGTTCGACTACCGGGACGGAGAGGGGAACCGGACCGGGCACCGCGTGCGTCCTCTCGTGATCTGGAACCTGCCGGATGGCTGGATGTTTTCCGCCTGGTACGAGTTCCGGCAAAATTTCCGCACATTCCGGCTTGACCGCATGGAGAATCTCACTATGACAGGTGAACGGTTGGATGAGGATGAGGCGACAGGACTTCGCACCTTCATGGAACTGGAGCGGTGTGAAGAGCAGGATCACTGGCCGATCATTGCTGCATCCCGAAGAAGAGTCATACAGACCTGAATGGTCGGGACCAAGTAGCATATCTTCCGTGTCAGGAGGCCCATAGTCGTGCCCGAGTCGGAAGTGCCACCAGAAAATCCTGCGTTACGTTTCGACAGTCCGGCTTTCGCGCCATGCAGAAAATACCCAGACCGATGAGCAGCAAGCTGAGTCCCGACGCCGATGTCCGGGCCGCGTTCGACAGATACCAGGGAGACGAGTAGGCACGCCAGATTTCCTGTGCGTGGACGGCCTCAAGCGGCACCTCTGCCAACGACAGCGTATCGTTCAAGGGAACGTTCACGGCAAAGGTCGGAAGTATGGCGCCCAGGATGTGTGGGTTTGTTCATCGTCATGGTTTTGCCTCCTGGTGGTGGTAGTCTGTCTGGTTGACGCCTGGGGCGTCGCCATTTTCGAAACGAATAGTAAACCTCCAATGTCCGGTAACCGAAATGCTCCTATATCTTTTTAGATCTCTCTTAACGGGTGAAGCCGGTAGCCTGGTATGTCGTGGATGGCGATTCTGTCAACAGACGTATGGAAGGTCACATCCTTCCGGCAAGGCACAAAGCCCGGGGCCTGTTCTTCCTGACAAACCCGGTTCTCGTCGAACGTGCAGCGGGCCCGTCTTGCCATTGCAGACCTGCAAAAACCCCGAGACCACCACAACCCGTGAATCCACATGCAAAATTACGACAATCCAGGATGTGATCGGACTTACTTCAGGGCTCATTGTTGCCCGTATCATTAAGGTCTGTCGCCCCTGCAAGAATCGCACCGACCTTCTTCGCCACAGCGACATGGCGATCGCTCGCTACTTGGGTATGGCTGCCGATTCGGGCCGTTTGGGCGGACCACATCATGCAGACCAACGCGGGCGCCGATTTCGACATCCTCACCGGCTGCAGCGGTGCAAAGGCGCCTCGCGGAAATCATTGAGGTCACGACGATGAGATCGTTCGCAGGGGAACCCAGGACGGAAGCCAGCCTGCAAATGGACCTGGCGGCGATCGGCGTCACACACGGGATGACCTTGCTGGTCCACTCTTCGTTGAGCTCGATCGGCTGGGTTGTCGGTGGTGCGCCGACCGTGGTGCGCGCGCTCCTGACCGCACTCGGACAAAGCGGTACGCTGGTCATGCCGGCCGCGACGCCTCATTGCACGGATCCTGCGACATGGGCAAGTCCCCGACTGCCGGAGGCCTGGTTGGCGGACGTACGAGAGCATCTCCCGGTTTTCGACGCCCGGACGACTCCCACAACGCTGGGCGCCATATGCGAAAGCTTCCGCAACTGGCCGGACACCCTGCGGAGCGATCACCCGGTGGAATCCGTCTGTGCCCGCGGTGCTGCCGCGTCCACAATTGTCAGCGAACATCCCCTGGCATTTTCGGAAGGTCCGGGCGGACCGTTCGAGAAGCTTTACAACCTCGATTGCCGTGTGTTGCTTCTCGGAGTGGGTTTCAACCGGTGCACTGCATTGCACTTCGCCGAGTCACTGGTCGACAGGCGAAGAGTCAAGACCCTGCGATTTCCGGTGCTGGACAATGGGCAACGTGTATGGACGGAAGTACCGAATGTTGCGGACGACAACGGCGCCTATTTCCCCGCCGTCGGACAACAGTACATCGCTGAAGGGGGAGTTCGGCAAGGCAGCATTGGCGATGCCGAATCCATGTTGTTTCCGATACGTGGTCTGGTCGATTTTGCCGTGCGCTATTTTGAGGATGTGCTGTAGGGAACCAGCGATCCAGACCTTCCGCGGTGAGGCGGTATCTGCCTGATGCCCTTGCCCCTTTGCCGTCAATTCGGCGGTTGACAATTTTGCAGGCCGAGGTCCTGATAGACAGCGGTCAGTTCATCCAGCACCATGCGGTTATGCAATTCCATCCCGCGACGGCGGTCAAGAATGTACCGGACCCGTACACAGTGATGCGCTCCTGCCTTTCTGCCAGGAATTCGACCGTCGTCGGGCAACCGCACGGGGTGCATTGGCGACACCTGCAGGAGGCCGGCACGACGGCCCCGAGGGATCTGAAAATAAGCACATTCGGTCAGGCTGGAAACCGGGTTCCATGCGATGATGCATCCATGCGATCCGTCACTGCAGAGTCTCATCATCGCCGGCTGGTCCGGGCCCTTGAGTACATTGCAGGCAATCTCGAGCGTCCCTGCACGGTCGAGGAAGTTGCCGCCGCAGCGGCGTTCTCCCGATTTCATTGCCAACGCATGTTCCTGGCAATGACCGGCGAGTCGATCGCCGACCTGGTACGGCGGCTGCGTCTGGAACGGGCCGCCTGGCGCCTTCGCCGTGAACCGGTCGATGTGACCGAGGCCGCCCTGGATGCCGGATACAGCTCGGCGGAGGCCTTTTCGAGGGCGTTCCGGCGCGGCTTTGGCATGAGCCCCAGCCGGTACCGTACTGCCTGGCCGCCTCCGAGATTCGGCAGTCAGGCGCTGCGGGTCAGGTACTACCCCGGCGAGGGACGCATTGAAATCGATCCACCATCCAGAGAAACAAGCATGGATATCAAAATAGAGTCCTTAGATGAAATCAAGTTAGCCCGAATCCGTCATGTCGGTCCCTACAACGAGGTTGGGCAACACTTCGAACGCCTGTTCGAGTGGGCGGGGCGTGTCGGCGCACGACCCGGCCGTGTTCTTTGCCTTTCGTACGATGATCCCGATACCGTCGCGCCGGAAAACCTGCGCTCGGACGCCTGTCTCGAGGTAGACACCGACGCCGCGCCGCCGCCCGGCATCACGGTGGATACGCTCCCTGCGGGGCGCTACGCCATCTATACCCATCGCGGTTCCTACGATGGAATTCCTGAAGCGTTCAGGCGCCTTTTCGAGTTGTGGTTGCCCCAAAGCGGCGAGGAGGTCGATGACCGGCCGTGCATGGAGGTCTTCCACAACTCGCCCCTCGATACCCGGCCCGATGAACTGCTGACAGACCTGTGCCTTCCGCTGCACGACGGTCCGGCTGAAGCCACGGGGAAGTGAACGTTCTCATGGAACACCACAGGGTCTTCCGGACGTTCTCGGATGCAAGGACGAGCCGGTCGAAGGGGATTTGCCGAACGAGGAGTTCGGGCGGTGCTGTAATCAGGTTCATGGAATCTCCTTGGTGGGAGGGTTGAAGGAAGGATCACGGGACCGCTCTCTCCGGCCGGTCCGCGCCCGCCTCCGGCTCTGGAAACCCCTACATCGCAAGACCCTCTCTCTGTTGACATATTCGACAACGTCCTAATATGATCCCCGGTAATTGGTCCCCGCCGGACTCGCCGCAAGGCCCCGGCGGGGTTATTATTTCTGCATACCATGCCCCAGGAACCGACCGTCAAACGGGCCGTTTCGTTCTTTGATGGCCAGAACCTGTTCCGGCACGCCAAGGACGCGTTCGGACACCATCATCCCAACTACGACCCGGGCAAGCTCGCCGTGGCGGTTTGTGACGCCAATGGTTGGTCGGAAACCGGTGTCCACTTCTACACCGGTGTCCCGGAAGCGGAACACTCGGCGATGTGACATGGCTACTGGACGCGGCGTCTGACGGCGATGCGCCGTGCCGGCATTACCGTAACGAGTAGGCGGTTGCGCCACCGGATCGAAAGGATCACCCTGCCGGACGGAACCGAATACCAGGCGCCGGTCATGCGCGAGAAGGGAATCGACCTCAGGCTCGGCCTCGATGTCGTACGGATGGCCCGCAACGGGGAACTGGATGTGGCTGTGATCTTCAGCCAGGATCAGGACCTGGCCGAGGTGGCGCGCGAAATCCGCGATATTTCGCGGTCCCAGGGACGCTGGCTCAAGATTGTCTCGGCGTTTCCGGACGCCTCGGGTGCAATCGCGCGGAGGGGTATCTCGGGTACGGACTGGTTTCGCATGGACCGTGCCTTCTATGACGCCTGCCTCGATACGAGGGATTACCGGCCGCCCCGGTGACGGACGGATCCATTCTGGTCAACTCCTGCAGGAAGATCTCAATACACTCGAAGAAGCGTGGCTGATCCGGCAATGGCCGAGAGGGGGATCGGCAGCGGGAAAACGCGGCGTTACGGAGCCTCCCGCATCGAGGGGCTTGGGTAATAACAATCAGATATCGGCCATGTCGATCCGTTCGCCCCAGGGCTCCCGGTACCATACGTTGGATACGCTCCTTGCGGGGCGCAACGCCATCTACACCCATCGCGGTTCCTACGATGGAGTTCCTGAAGCGTTCAGGCGCCTGTTCGAGTTGTGGTTGCCCGAAAGCGGCGAGGAGATCGATGACCGGGCGTGCATGGAGATCTTCCACAACTCGCCCCTCGATACCCGGCCCGATGAACTTCTGACAGACTTGTGCCTGCCGCTGCACGACGGTCCGGCTGAAGCTACGGGGAAGTGAATTTTCCCATGGAACACAACAGGTCATACGGAAATCAGTCGGACGGCTATGATGATCTGCCCGTCTCGCAAACCCATCATGGCGCCTGGAACGGCATAATGCGTTTCATGAAGTCGTGAAAGAGCGGCACGGTGAACGCCGTGTCACCGTGGGCGGGGCTGTAGACCATTCCCTTGGTGATCAGCGAATTGCGTATGGGCGCAACCGTGGTGACACTTCGGTCCAGGATATTGGCGATATCGCCTGACCGGTGGGGCCCAGGACCAAGTTCGGCCATGGCGCGCATGTAGTTCTTCTGGGATGGCGTCAACTGATCGAAACGCACCCGGAAGAAGCTTGCGTCGAGTTCGGCAAGCACCTCGGCCGTTGCACGCCGTGTGTCCTCCAGTTCAATGGGGGAAGTATCCGCGACATCCCAACAGTGCTTGCCCCATTCCTGGAGAAAGTAGGGATAGCCGCCTGTATGCCACAGGATATTTGAGACTGCTCCGGGGCCGAACGTGACGCCCTCATTTTCGGCAGGCACGGTCAGGGCAATGCGGGCGTCGTCGTCACCGAGGCGGTCGACAGAAGCAAATTCAAACAGACGCTCGGCGTAGGACTTGGCATTGCCGGTTCGCCCGACCAGTTGGGGCAGTCCCGCCGCGATCATAGTGACAGGCAACTGTTCCTGACTTGTGCCGTGGAGTGCGGCAATCAGAGAGGCGAGCTGGTCTTCCGGAACATATTGCAATTCATCAATGTAGAGCACGATCGCGGTATCACGTTCGACGGCAGCCTTCCCAAGGGTCAAAAGAAGGTCCGTGAGATCCGTATCGAGATCGCTGCTGTCGGCCAGTCCGGTTTCTGGATCGACATCGATGGCCATTTCAATATCCTGATATCTTACCTTCAGGGCCTTGGTAAAACCCGCCAGTGCCTTCATGCCCCTCAGCAAGTGGCCCTTGAGTGCCTCGCCCCGACTCAAGCGCAGGAGCGTTGAACGTAGCGCCGGAATGATCAGGGCTGGAAGCGACCGCCCCTCGGGAGCTTCCATTTTGACACTGGCGATGCCACGCGCCTCGGCGTCCAGACGAATCCGGTTGAGCAGGACCGTCTTGCCGACCCCCCGCAATCCATAGAGGATGAAGCTCCGGGCCGGTCTCCCCGCCCGTATGCGATCCAGCGCCACGGCGGCACGTTCGATCAACTCATCACGCCCTGCGAGTTCAGGCGGAGGTGTACCTGCACCAGGTGCATAAGGATTTTGCCTGGGATCCATATCAATCTAAATTACCAATGTTTATCTTTTTTGAATAATATTAGGTAATTTCGTTATAATCAACCCGGGTAATTCCGATCCCGGACCACCGTATCGACTGCAGAAACACAAAAAGAATTGTTCGGGTTGACATGTCCGGGATGGACCAATAACCTGCGTGCCGGCAGCTTTCACCGGGCTGCCTGGCAACATTTTGATCCGCTTGACCGCCTGTCTTAATCGTCAGGCGGTTTTCTGTTTCCCCGATTCATCCGGAGTACTGCCCATGCACAGGTATACAGTGGCCAGATACACGGGACAGATGCGCAGTTCTCATGGATCTCCTTCGGTGGCACCTTTCCCCGGAAGAACGAAGACCGCAATGACCGCAGTACCGGTACAGGGTGAATCCGATGCCGGGCGCGCTTGAAAACCGTGCGAGATTCGCCTGCCTCTACGCCGGGGCGGTTTGGGGGCTGTTCTGGATCCCGCTGCGGAAACTGGAGGGAGCCGGTCTGCACGATCTGTGGATCACCACGATCTATTTCCTGGTTCCCGCCCTGTGCGCTCTGCCGATGCTGGGCCTGCGCTGGCGGGCCGTCCGGCAGGGCGGACTGTCGTTGCAGCTGACCGCGCTGACCGGCGGTGCCGCACTGACATTCTATTCCACATCCATCATCTACACGGAAGTGGTGCGTGCGCTGATGCTGTACTCCCTCATGCCGATCTGGAGCACGCTTCTCGCGCGCATGTTCCTGCACGAGCGGATCACGTTGATTCACGTCTTCGCGATGATGCTCGCCGCCCTGGGCATACTGACGCTGTTCGGGTTGGGCAAGGGCCTTCCGGTCCCAAGGAACGCGGGTGACTGGATGGGCCTTGCGTCGGGAATATTCTGGGCCATTACGATGGTACGCGTTCGAATGCACGGGAACCATACGGCGATGGAGCTCACCACGGGATTTTTCCTGTGGGGACTGGTCCTGTCGCTGGGGGTTGCGCTGGCCCTGGCGCCGGGGTTGGAGCCGTCGTTCGCGCAGGCCGGCCCGGTCCTGCCCCTGCTGGTCGCTTTCGTCCTGTTTCTTCTGATACCCGGCACCTATGCATCGTTCTGGGGGCCGAAATTTCTCAATCCAGGTATCGTAGGCTTGCTGTTGATGACGGAAATCGTGGTGGGCACGATCACCGCCGCGCTGTTCGCCGGAGAGCCCTTCGGCGTCCGGGAACTCGTCGGCGTGATGCTGATCACCGGGGCGTGCCTCCTGGAGCCGTTGGCATCCGTTCTTCGGCGCAGCCCGGCGCCGGCCTGACGGGTTGAGCTCGGGGACGGGAAAGGTCATGACCGAACCGTTTCCGGGGCGATGACCGGATCATGGAAGGGGCTTGGGAGTGCGCCGATCCTTGGATACCGAACGGGAACACCGGCACTGTTCCGGCTGGCGCACGCCGCGCGCCCCGGCCCGGCGAAGAGCGAACTGTCCGGCGCCGGGACCCGACACGGGCTTCTCCCTGTCCAGAGCCCTATGGCTACAGAAATACAAGACGAATCGATGGCGCATTTGGTAAGCTTGGCGGTTTTCCGTCCAGCCGTGCGGACTCCTCCCGTTATGCGCATTAATGTGGCCGGGGGTGATGGCGATTCCGCAAGCAAACCGCAATCGACCGATGTCAATCCGGGGCATATCCGTAACGATTCCCGGCATCGGCCGAAGCGGAAGACCGAATCCCGGAAGATCAATCAACGACTGAATCGCAACAGTAGATCACGCTGCCGCCAAGACATACGCACGACTGACCATTTTCCCTGAATCCAACTACATATTACCCATGCTCGATACGACAAACGCCCAGACGGTCTGGCAGGCCATGACCGCCAACGGCATTGACAAGATCTGCTACCTGCCCTGCAACAAGCTCAACGCCCTCATGGGTGTGGCACCGTCAGACGTTGAGGTCTGGAACATCACCAAGGAGTCCGTGGGGCTCGGTCTTTGTTTCGGCCGCAGCCTGGCGGGCCGCCGGAGCGCCATGTGCATCCAGAGCACCGGCCTCGGCAACCTCATCACCGAGCTCTACACCATGCAGAAGCTGTACCAGGAGGCCCTGCCGGTCTTCGTCTCCTGGCGCGGTTACTACCAGGAACCCATCGAGGCCCAGATCATTCTGGGAGACAAGATCGAGGACATCCTGGGCGCCATCGACGTGGAATACCGCGTGTGCAGGGAGCGGGACGACGTGGCCGACCTTGAGGAGGATCTTGCCCAGGTGTTCGCCCAGAACAAGGTCAAGGTCTACCTGATGTCACCGGAACTCTGGGAAACCAACAGCCCCGACTACCATGTTTTCGGGGAGCCCCGCATCAATGGGGTCTCGGTGGAGGTGGCCGAGTACAGCGGCACCCCCACGCTGACCCGGATCGAGGCCATCGCCGAGATCATGGAAGCCATCGGCGAGCGAGATATCGTGATATCGCAGATCGGCTTCCCCTCCAAGGAGGTCTACAACACCCGGGACAGGGCGGAGAATTTCTACATGCTGGGCGCCCTCGGGTCCGCCACGGAGGTGGGAATCGGGCTCGCCCTGGAGTTGCCGGACCGGCAGGTCTACGTGATCGACGGCGACGGCTCGTTTTTCTTCAACCCCAACCAGCTCATCGATATCGCAACCTACCGTCCGGACAACCTGTCCGTCATCTGCCTCGACAACGGCAGCTGGGGCTCCACCGGAAACCAGCCCACCCTGAGTTCCCGGGGCATGAACCTGACCGCCATGGTCAGGGCCATGGGGCTTTCGTCCACCGGCATGACCGACCGGTCCGATGCGTTCACCGCCATGATCCGTGACCGGGTCGGATTCATCCACTACATGATCCGCGCCGGCAACGACAAGAAGGGCGGCGAGATCCCGCTGAAGGCACTGGAGATCAAGCAGCGCTTCATGGGCGCCCTGGCCTGATCCCCGAGACCATGGCCCGGGATGGTGACAGGGGGCGCCGGGGTTCCCGGCGCCGCGGATCCGGTGAACCCGCCAGGGCGCCGGGGCCGCACGGCGGGAACCGTCCGGCCGCCAACCCGTCCATCCCCGCAACCGGTTCCCTGACATGAAAAGCGCCGTCGGCCTGTTGCTGCTGGTGGCCGCCTACGGCCTCCTCTGGCCGGGCCTGACCCAGCCCGTGCTCACCCTCACCGGTATCGTCGACAGGGCCGACATCGCCGTGATCGGCAAGGACATCATCGTCGACAGTCCGCAGACCCCGCAGGTGGTCGCGAACATCGCCGAATACCTGCTGGAGAACATGGAGATTACCGGCGACGTGGAGGCGTACCATCGAACCAGGAGCATCCTGGGGGCGATCAGGGAGCTGCATGAAAACGGCTACCCGCTGGTGGCCTTCCTGGTGGCCCTGTTCAGTATCGTGATTCCCGTCGTCAAGGGGTTGATGCTGCTGCTCAGCCACCTGCCCACACCGCCCGCCCTCGCGGCGGGACTGCGAAGGACCGCGGACCTGATCAGCAGGTGGTCCATGGCGGACGTTTTCGTGGTCGGCGTATTCGTCGCGTTCCTCGCCGCCAACGCCATCCGCCGGGAAGGGGGGCTGCTCAGCTTCGAGGCGGAGCTCGGCACCGGGTTCTACTGTTTTCTCAGCTACTGCCTGCTGTCGATACTGTCGAGCCAGATCCTGTCTGCGGTGCCCGCGCGGTCCTCGAGATAGCCTGTACCATCGGCGGGATGCCGTCCCGCCCGCGGCTTCAGGTAATGCCGACCGCAGATCCCCAGGTCGCCGCCCGGGGCCTGGATTTCAGCCTGGCCGAAGATCGGAAAGCGCGGACTCCAGCCCTTCCATTGCAGAGCCGATATCCCCGGTTTCGCAGGTCCCCACGGAGATCCGGAACCAGTTGCCGTGGGAACGGGCACCGAACCAGGAGAACGGCAGCACCCCGATGTGCCCCCGGTCCACCAGGTACTGCTGCACGTCCCCGTCACTGCCGAGCACCCGGCCGTCGGCGGCAACCCGGCCGTTCAGGTCCATCCGGACGCTGAGATAGATCGCGGCCTCGGGCGCGATGGCGTCCACCGGGTATCCCCGATCCTTCAGTGCTTTGAATCCCCGGTGGAATCCCGCAAGACGCTCTTCCAGCGCTTGCCTGAAGCCGCGCAGGTATTCGTCCACGGCATCGTCCATGAACAGGAACTCGCCCACGGCAACCTGGTCCGGCCTGGGCGCCCATGCACCTACATGGGCCACCACCGAAACCATCCTTGTGAGGATGTGCGGCGCACCCGTGGCCCAGCCCACGCGAAGCCCGGTACCGGCGAAGGCCTTGGATATGCCGTCAACGAACACCGCGTAATCGCCGATCTCCGGACAGACCCCGAGCGGATGCACGAACTCGGCTGCGCTGAACGTCAGCATCCAGTACACCTGGTCGAACAGCACGTACAGCGGCTTGCGGTCTTCGCCGCGGCGCCGGTTGATTGACATCACCAGTTCGCAGATGTCCCGCAGGTCCCCGGGGGACAGCACCGTGCCCGAGGGATTGAGCGGAGAGCACAGGGCGAGCAGGGTGGCATCCTCCAGGTGCGGCTCCAGCAGCGCCGCCGTCGGCATGAAGTGATTCTCCGGCCCGGTTTCCACCGTCACGATCCTGGCGCCGCACATTTGCGCGTAATGCTCGTTGTTCCAGGACGGCACCGGAAAGACCACCTTGTCCCCGGGATCCACGATGGTCCGATAGGCCGCGTAGATCATCGGCCTGGATCCGCTGGCGATGATCACGTCGTCGCCGCGGTAATCAAGTCCGCATTCCCGGTTCAGCAGGTGGGCCACGCCGTCACGGATCCCGGGCAGCCCGACGGCGCCGGGATAGTTGGTCTGGTGGTCCCGGTAGGCCCGGATGGTGGCTTCGGTCAGGGCGCCTGGAACGGGAAAGATGCGGGGGTCGAAATCCCCGACGGTGAGGTTGTACAGGTTCTCACCGGTGGCCTTGCGGGCATTGAGCTCCGCGGCGAAGGTGAGTATGGGCGAAGTCTCTATCCTGTCCGCGAGGCGGGAGAGTTTCATGGGGATGGGCCCGTGGCGATTCATGCGGATTGCAATGGGGATGCGAAGTGTATATTTTTTGCCGGCAAACGGAAACCGAGGCGGGCTGGGAGGCGCCCGGGCCCCGGATTCCGGCGATACGGGGGCAGGTGCCCGAAATTTCCTGCATCACCGCCCGGATCGGGTAAAGTCGCACCCTGGGCGACAGGACGAATCGTTCGGTGCGGTGTCCGGGAATTCCGGTGCGGCACCCGGCAAGGGCGGGTACGAGGCCTGGAATGTCTCGCCGCCGGCAACGCTATCACCTGGATATCCTATGACCACCACCGGTGAACGCCTGATCCAGCTCCTGGACGCCTACGGCATTGAAATCGCCTCCGGAATACCGGGCACCCACAACATCGAGTTGTACCGGGGCCTGCCGGAAACAGGCATCCGCCACATCACGCCGCGCCACGAGCAGGGCGCGGGCTTTCTTGCGGACGGCTATGCCAGGGTCTCGGGAAAACCCGCGCTGTGCATCACCATCTCCGGCCCAGGCGCGCTCAATATCGCCACCCCCATGTGCCAGGCCCTGGCGGATTCCGTGCCCATGCTGGTGATCTCCGCCGACAACAAGACCTACCAGCGCGGACTCGGTGAGGGCCGGCTGCACGAGACGCCGGACCTCGGTGCGGTGATGCACGAATGCAGCCGCTGGAGCCATGTCCTGGCCCGCCCGGACGAATTGCCCCGGGTACTGGCGCGGGCGTTCTCGATCTTTCGCAGCGAGCGGCCGGGACCGGTGCATCTCACCATCCCCCTGGATGTGATCACGGCAAGCGCGGAGCACGTGGATCCCGAATCTTGGGAAACGCCGTTGCCCCCGGCCCCGCATCCGGACGGCATCGAACGCGCCGCGGACCTTCTGAACGGCGCCCGGACGCCCGTCATCGCGCTCGGCGGCGGAGCGGCTGACGCGGCGGGGCTTTGCGTGGCGCTGGCGGAAAAGCTCGACGCCCCGGTCACCACGACCCATAATGCCAAGGGCATACTGCCGAGGAGCCATCCGCTCCATGTCGGCAGCAGCCCGGCCCAGGACGCCATCCAGGATCTCTACGAGCAGGCCGACGTCGTGCTCGCCGTGGGCACCGAACTCGGTGAAACCGACTACGATTTCTTCTTCAAGGAATACGCGCGCATGTCCAGGTGCCTCGTACGCATTGACATCGACCCGCGCCAGTTCAGCCGCAACCAGCGCCCGGCGGTGGCGATCCTCGGCGACAGCCGGCAGAGCCTGGAGGCCCTGGAGCCCCTGGTGCATGCCAGGGGGACCGGCGCCGGCGCCGGCAGGACCGCCGCCGTCCGCGCGGAACTCGCAGGGACCGATCATGCGGGCTACGCCGCCCTCTTCGATTCGATCCACCGCGCCCTGCCGGACCATATCCTCGTCGGGGACTCCACCCAGCCGACCTACTATGCCGCCTTCCAGTACGACGCCACCGCGCCGCGCAGCTTCGCCGCCGCGAGCACCGGCTACGGCACCCTGGGCTTCGCCCTGCCCGCGGCTCTTGGCGCCAGGCTGGCCTGCCCGGACCGGCCCGTTGTCGCCCTTGCCGGCGACGGCGGCTTCCAGTACACGCTCAACGAGCTGTCCACCGCGGTGGAGGCGAAAATCCCGGTCACGGTGCTGCTCTGGCACAACCACGGCTACGGCGAGATCGCGGCCAATTTCCGCGGCGCCGGCATGGACCCCGTCGCATGCGACATCCATTCGCCGGATTTTCTCGGCCTGGCGCGGGCCTATGGCTGTGGGGCCGTACGGGTGGAAAGCCACGCCGCACTGGAATCAGCCCTGGCCGATGCCCGTGGATCGGACGTGCCCACGCTGATCGAGTTGCCCGAGGAGAAATTCCTGTGATCCCGGCCAGGGAGCACGCGCTTCCCGGTTCCCCCGGGCCTTTGGCCGGCTGGTCCCCTCAACGCAACCCGGCGACGGCGCCATGAGCGGGAAAGACACTTCACCGGCGGATTCCCGGGGCGAATCCCAGGCACAATTGAAGGCAGGGGCCTTGGACCGCTTTCCGTCCCGGATCATCTGCATGACCGAGGAGACCACGGAGATGCTGTACCTGCTTGGCGAGGATCACCGCATCGTCGGCATCTCCGGATTTACCGTCCGCCCGCCGAGGGCACGCAAGGAGAAGCCCAGGGTGTCTGCGTTCACCTCGGCCAAGATCGACAAGATCCTGGCGCTGGAGCCGGACCTCGTGCTGGGGTTTTCCGACCTGCAGGCGGACATCGCCGCGGACCTGATCCGAAGGGGCGTCAACGTGCATGTGTTCAACCAGCGCTCCGTCGAGGAGATCCTGTCCATGATCTGCCAGTTGGGCGCCATGGTCGGCGCGGCCGACAGGGCCATGGCCTTTGTCGACGGTGTTTCGGCAAGGCTGGACGCACTGCGGCAAAGGGCGTCGTCCATGCCCCTGAGGCCCAGGGTGTATTTCGAGGAATGGAACGATCCGCTCATCACCGGAATTCGGTGGGTGGCGGAACTGGTGGAGATCGCGGGAGGGATCGACTGTTTTCCGGACCGCTCCCGTGAACCCCTGGGCAAGGACCGCATCCTCGCCGAACCCCTCGAGGTGGTGCGCCGGGCGCCGGACATCCTCATCGCCTCCTGGTGCGGTCGCAAGTTCCGCGCGGAGCAGGTGCGCGCCAGGCCCGGCTGGGAAAACGTGCCGGCGCTCCGGAACGACGAGCTGCATGAAATCAAGTCGCCGCTGATCCTGCAGCCGGGACCGGCGGCCCTCACCGACGGCCTGGACGCACTGGTGGCCATCGTCGACGGCTGGGCGGCGAAGCAATGACCGACCCCCTGGACATCCGCCGGCCCATCGACGAGACGGCGGTGCGCCGGTACCGCCTGGACAGGGTGCGCTCCCTGGCCGCCCGGGAGGATGTGGCGGCGGTGCTCCTGTTCGACCCGATCAACATCCGCTACGCCAACGGCTCGCGCAACATGCAGGTCTGGACCATGCACAACTTCTGCCGTTATGCGCTGATCCTGACTGCCGGCCCCTCGGTGATGTTCGAGCTTCCCACGGGCATGCACCTGCTCGATGGCCTGGAAACCATTGACGAGGTGCGAACGGCCTGGTCCACGGACTATTTTGTGACCGGGTACCGCGCGGCGGAAATCGCCGCCAACTGGGCGAGCGAGATCGGGGACCTGGTGCGGCAACATGGCGGCGGCAACCGCCGCCTGGCGGTGGACCGGCTGGACGTGGATACCGCCGCGGCCCTGGCCGGCGCCGGCCTCGAATTGACGGACGGCAAGAAGGTGATGGAGCACGCGCGGGCCATCAAGTCCCTCGAGGAAATCCGCGCCCTCCGGTTTTCGCTGTCCACCTGCGACGCCGCGATGCGGGAACTGAGGGAGCGGGCAACCCCCGGAATGACCGAACAGGAGGCATTGTCCGTCCTGCTGGCCGGCAGTGTCCGCCGCGGCGGCGAGTACCCGGAAACCCGCCTGATGACCTCGGGGCCGCGCACCAATCCCTGGTTCCAGGAAACCGGCGACCGGGTCATGGCGGACGGCGACTTTCTCTCCTTCGACACCGACCTGGTGGGCCCGATGGGCTTCTACAACGACATCTCCCGCAGCTGGATCGTCGGGGACGCCAGGCCCACGGACGGGCAAAGGCGCCTGTACGCCGTCTCCCGGGCGCAGCTGGAAACCAACATCGCATTGCTGGTTCCGGGCATGTCCTTCCTGGAGTATGCGTCCAGGGCCTACCGGCTGCCGGAAGAGTATCTTGCGAACCGGTACGCCGATGTCGGCCACGGCTGCGGCCTCGGTGTCGAATATCCCTTCCTCTGGTATCCCGAGGACGAGAAGTACGGGGCCTACGACGGCGTGTTCGCCGAGAACATGGTGGTCTGCATCGAAAGCTACGTCGGCGCCGTGGGCGGGCGCGAGGGCGTGAAACTGGAGCAGCCGGTCTGGATCAGCCCGGACGGCCCGGT
>JAJDTE010000121.1:0-16182 GCA_022827325.1 Gammaproteobacteria bacterium
TTCATGGCCGGCCAGGGCTGGTCGGGGCCTGGTCAGGGTGTCCGGATCGTCAGAAAACAGATAAAATGGCAACCTGTTCCGCTCCTGGATTCTGGGTCAACCCGGAACGATACAAGCCTGACTGACTGCCTCGTCGGGCAGGCGGTTCTGCTGTCGGATGAATTCCGGCATCAACAGGAAATCATGAATGAGACAGTGCCGTGGAGAAACAAACCAGCACCGAACAATCCGGCAAGAAACAATCCGAACAAGGTGGGAAGCTGGCGGTATGCGTGCGCAAGTCCGTCAAGCGCTATCTGAAGGACCTGAATGGCGAGGAGGCAAACCGAATGTACGAAATGGTGCTGCAGCAGGTTGAAAAACCGCTGCTGGAGGTCATCATGAAGCACAGCAACAACAACCAGAGCAAGGCGTCCCGTATGCTCGGCATCAACCGCAACACGCTGCGCAAGAAGCTCGGCGTCTACAATATCGGCGAAGAGGCGTAGACTTGACTACATTGCCGCACCCGATTGGGACTGCGCTGATCAGTGTTTCTGACAAGACCGGGATTCTGGAATTCGCCGGAGCACTTCACGAACGCCACATTTCGATCCTTTCCACTGGCGGAACCGCCACATTGCTCAGGGAAGCCGGGATTCCGGTGCGGGAGGTCAGTGAGCATACCGGATTTGGTGAAATCATGGACGGTCGGGTAAAGACTCTTCATCCGGTCATCCATGGCGGAATTATGGGGCGCAGGGGACAGGACGACTCGGTGATGCGGGAGCATGGCATATCCCCGATCGATCTCGTCGCGGTCAACCTGTACCCGTTCGAATCCACCGTGGCCGATCCGGACTGTCCGCTGTCCCAGGCCATTGAGAATATCGATATCGGCGGCCCCGCGATGCTCAGGGCGGCCGCGAAAAACCATGCCCATGTGACCGTGGTCGTGGATGCTGCCGACCATGGCCGGGTGCTTGACTCCATGAAGGCGAACAATGGTGCCGTGGATTCCGAGACACGGTTTGATCTGGCGGCAAAGGCCTTTGAGCATACCGCCCGCTATGACGGCGCCATCGCGAATTTCCTGGGGAGCCGCTGCGCCGACGGCAATCCGGAAAACGGTTTTCCGCGTACCCTGAACATGCAGTGGCACCTCGATCAGCGGATGCGCTATGGGGAGAATCCCCACCAAAAAGCCGCATTCTATGTGACGCCTGATGCGCCGGACGGGAGCGTGTCGAGGGCCCGCAAGCTGCAGGGCAAGACACTGTCCTACAACAACATAGCCGATGCCGACGCGGCCCTTGAATGCGTCCGGCAGTTCGACGAATCCCCGGCATGCGTCATTGTCAAGCATGCCAATCCATGCGGCGTCGCCGTGGACGGCAGCCTGCTGCAGGCGTACAGGAGAGCCTTCACGACCGACCCGGAATCCGCATTCGGCGGCATCATCGCATTCAATCGTGAACTCGATGAGGAAACCGCGGCCGAAATACTCGAACGCCAGTTTGTCGAAGTGATCGTGGCACCTGGCGTGTCGGACAATGCCGCCAGGACATTGGCCGGCAGGGAGAATGTCAGGGTTCTCGCCTGCGGCCAGTGGACACCGGCATCCGTGTCGATGGATTTCAAGCGGGTAGCCGGGGGACTTCTTGTCCAGGAGTCGGACTGGCAACTCAGCGAATCGGTGCGGGTGGTCAGTCGGAGGATCGTGGATGAAAGGGAGATGGCGGATCTTCAATTCGCCTGGCGGGTGGCGAAAATGGTCAAGTCGAATGCGATCGTCTATGCCAGGGATGGCATGACCATCGGTATTGGCGCGGGCCAGATGAGCCGCGTAAATTCTTCGCGAATCGCCGGGATCAAGGCGGAACACGCCGGACTCGAGGTGCACGGGGCGGTCATGGCGTCCGATGCGTTCTTCCCGTTTCGGGATGGACTCGACAATGCGGCTGCAGCGGGAATCACCGCGGTCATCCAGCCTGGTGGTTCGTTGCGCGATGAGGAAGTGATCCAGGCTGCCGACGAACACGGAATTGCCATGGTCTTCACGGGCACGCGCCACTTCAGGCACTGAACAGGGTCATGGATCATGGGTGAATCGGAGAAATTCAAGGTGGTACTGGAGGGATCGATACTGCCGAACGAGGATCGTGAGCAGGTCATTCGCGCCTTGAGCGAACTCTTCCATTCCCGCCCGGCCACCATGGAGAAACTGTTGTCGGGAAAAGAGGTGTCCCTGAAGAAGGAGTATCCCGAAGACGAAGCGGAAAAGATCTGCCGTGCAATACGCGACGCCGGCGCCGGGTGCAGGGTAGTCCCGGTGAGGGAACCGGAGCCTTCGGCCGTGTCCGGCGATAGCGGTATCGATGACACGCATCCCGCCGAGGACCGGGAGGACGATCGTCGCCATTCCATCATCTGTCCGGGGTGCCAGCAGCAATGCGACAGCGAGTGGGTCATCTGCCTGTATTGTGGCTACAGCTTTGTACAGGACGAAAGCGGCGGCGGTCAGCTGTGGGAAGACGAGACGGAAGGGGCCGGGGAGCCTTCCGGAGATTCAGCGGAATCCGACGAGGCTGAACGGGACCCGGATGGCTTCACTCCCGCGGAACTGGCGCGCTACGTTGGACCCAATGCGGAATATTACGCGGCCCGGTTCTCCCGGATGGGTACGATCCAACAACCCAGATTCCGCCCGAGCTGGAACTGGCCGGCATTTTTCTTCTTTTTCTTCTGGGCCCTGTACCGGAAGATGTGGCTGTGGGCCGGGTTGCACCTGGCTGGCGCCATCGTCCTGGTGTTCATCACCTCCGTGTCTGCCGTCTGGGTGATCTATTCGCTGCTTTGGCCGGTAGCCGCCAATTACCTGTATTTCCGCAATTTCGGAAACCACATGCAGATGGCGCGACTGCAATACTCGGGGAAGGAACGCCTGCAGTACCTGGGACGGAAAGGCGGCGTCAGCAAGAACGCCTTCTGGATCGGTCTTGCCGCTTCATTCGGATTCTCCGCATTTTCCAGCAACATGATGGTGAATCACCTGGTCGGACAGTACGAGGAGCGTTTCGGCTCCCGTTCTGTCGGTGCATCCCATCTTGAGCAGGTACGCGGCGATGGGACGGTAGTGGAATCTATCGGGGAGCCGACATCACCGCTGGCAAGAACCTCGCGGGTACTTTCCACCATGGCGACCGGGCTCAAGGTCGTGGTGGCCGCCGGCAATGACGAACTGGTCCAGGAAACACTCAACGGACTGGTCGCCAAACTCGACAACAAGGAGATCCTCGATGCCTGGGGAAATCCAATCATCGTGGATCGTGAACCGGACAACGTTGTCTTCATGTCGCCCGGGCCGGATGGGTACGCCGGAACCGATGACGATGTTCTCCACAAGGTGAACTACTGAACGGCCGGTACCAATGAAGGTTCTGGTTGTCGGAAGCGGTGGCAGGGAACACGCGCTGGCGTGGAAGCTGGCGGCTTCCCCGAACGTCGGGCAGGTCTTTGTGGCACCCGGAAATTCCGGAACCCTCAGGGAGGAGGGCGTCAGCAACGTGAACCTGGACGTGATGGACTTTGACGGCCTGGTCGCATTCGCGGCCGAAAACGGAATCGGCCTGACCGTGGTGGGCCCGGAATTGCCCCTGGCAGCGGGCATCGTCGACCGGTTCAGGGACGCCGGCCTCGACTGTCTCGGGCCCACGGCGGCTGCCGCAAGGCTCGAGGCGTCCAAGTCATTTGCCAAGGAATTCATGGTTCGAAACGGCATCCCGACAGCGGGCTATGCAGAATTCACGACTCTGGAACCGGCACTTGCCCATGTCGCCGAAGCGGACTTGCCGCTCGTCATCAAGGCGGACGGACTGGCCGCCGGAAAGGGGGTGGTGGTTGCGCACGACCGGGATTCCGCCGTTGCCGCCGTCAGCGGCATGCTGTCCGGCGTCCAGTTCGGACAGGCCGGGCGCAGGGTTGTCATCGAAGAGTTCCTGCAGGGAGAGGAGGCCAGCTTCATCTGCATGGTGGACGGCAGGGATGTCCTGCCCATGGCATCCAGCCAGGACCACAAGGCAGCGCATGATGGCGACCTCGGGCCGAATACCGGCGGCATGGGGGCCTACTCCCCGGCGCCGGTGGTGGACGACGAACTGGCGGAGCGGATACTCGGTGAAGTCATCCGGCCCGTGGTCAGGGGCATGGCGGATGAAGGCACAACCTATACCGGTTTTCTCTATGCCGGGCTGATGATCGGTGAAGACCGTTCCTTACGGGTGATCGAGTTCAACTGCCGGTTCGGCGACCCGGAGGCGCAACCGGTCCTGAGCCGCCTGCGCTCGGACTTCGCCGCGCATTGCCTGGCGGCGGTGCATGGCAGCCTGGGAGGAGAAAGGGCCGATTGGGACCCCCGTGCCTGCCTTGGAGTGGTCATGGCCGCGGAGGGCTACCCGGGAGACTGTGCCAGGGGCAGGGAGATACATGGCCTCGGCGATATGCCCGACGGAGTCAAGGTCTTTCATGCCGGCACTGCCTGCACGGATGGCCGGGTCGTCACGGACGGGGGACGGGTACTGTGTGTGACGGCGTCCGGCAGCAGCGTGGCGGCAGCGCAGACACTCGCATACCGCGGCGCCGGGCAAATCCACTGGGAGGGCTCGTGGTGCCGCAGGGACATCGGCTACCGTGCGATCGGGCGGGAGCGGGGTATGACCGGGCGCGGCGATGCGCAGTAGTGTCCGCGGAACTGTCGGGGAGGCGGTGAAGATACTGCGTGCCGGCGGGGTTGTCGCCTATCCCACCGAAGCATGCTTCGGACTTGGCTGTGACCCGCGCAACACGGCAGCTGTCCGGCGTATCCTGGCGATGAAGAAAAGAAGCTGGGACAAGGGGCTGATACTGATTTCCGACCGGATCGAACGGCTGCTGCCTTACCTGATGACGCTTGACCAGTCCCTGCTCGACAGGATGCATTGCCCGCAGCCGGGGCCGGTCAGCTGGGTATGTCCGGCATCGAAAACCGTCCCGCGACTGGTCCGGGGAGCGCATCATTCCATCGCGGTACGCATCACCTCGCATCCGCCGGCTGCCGAACTCTGTCAGGGTGCCTCCATGGCGCTGGTTTCCACCAGTGCCAACATTGCCGGACAGTCGCCGCTGAGAAGTGCAGACAGGGTTGCCGGAGTGTTCGGCGACAGTGTGGACCTGGTCGTCGATGCCGGCATTGGCCGGTCTGCGCGGCCCTCGACCATCATTGATGCCGTCTCGGGGGAAGTACTGCGATCATGAGCGGCTCCGTGACCAAGACGGAAACACCGGATCTGGAAGCAGTTTTAACCTATCTGCGTTCCCTCCAGGACCGTATCTGCGATGAGCTTGCCCGGGCAGACGGCGGCGGGGAGTTCCGGGAGGACGGCTGGCAGCATCCCAATGGCGGCGGCGGGCGCACCAGGGTGATCGAGGGAGGGTCATTGATCGAGAAGGGCGGGGTGAACTTTTCCCATGTGCGGGGGGATGCCCTGCCCGCCTCGGCTTCGGCACGGCGCCCGGAAATTTCCGGCAAGCCGTTCGAGGCGACCGGGGTTTCCCTGGTCATCCATCCAGTGAATCCGTTTGTGCCGACATCCCACATGAACGTGCGGCTCTTCGTTGCGGGTCCCGGTGAGCCGAACCCGGTATGGTGGTTCGGCGGCGGATACGATCTGACCCCCTACTACGGGTTCGAGGAGGATTGTGTGCATTGGCATCGTACCGCCCGGGACGCCTGCGCGCCCTTCGGAACGGACTACTATGACCGGTTCAAGAATTGGTGTGATGACTATTTCCATCTGCGGCACAGAAATGAACCCAGGGGGGTTGGGGGACTTTTCTTCGATGACTTCACCGAAGGCGGGTTTGACCGGGCTTTCGCCTTCATACGGTCCGTTGGCGACAGCTATCTGAAGGCGTATCTTCCCATCGTTGAAAGGAGGCGAAATCATCCCTACACTGACGATCATGTCGAGTTTCAGCATTACCGCCGCGGGAGATACGTGGAATTCAACCTGGTATATGACCGCGGCACCATATTCGGTCTGCAGTCCGGCGGGAGAACCGAATCGATACTGATGTCGCTCCCGGCCCGCGTGTCCTGGCGGTACGACTGGCGCCCCGCGCCAGGCAGCGAGGAGGAACGGCTGTACCGGGATTTCCTTCGTCCCCGTGACTGGCTGGACGAGTAAACTCATGCTGACCGGGTACCGGCTGGTCCTGTACCTGGTATTGCCCTGGGTTCTGTTTCGGCTTGCTTTCAGGGGGAGCAGGAATCCGGGTTACCGCAAGCGCATTGCAGAGCGTTTCGGGTTTCAGGGACCGAAGCCGCCCGCGGGCGGTGTCTGGATTCATGCCGTATCTGTTGGCGAGGTCAACGCTGCCGTTCCGCTGGTCCGCCGCCTGCTGGTGCGTTGGCCGGAACGGGCGGTGATTGTCACCACGATGACCGTCACCGGGTCCGATCGTGTAAGAACGGTCCTGGGGGACCAGGTGCGGCATTGTTATCTGCCATATGACTATCCGGGCGCCGTGCGCCGTTTCCTTAGGCGCTGCCGGCCGGCGATCGGTCTGGTGATGGAAACGGAAATCTGGCCCAATCTGATCGCGGCTTGTCGACGGGCCGATATCCCGCTGATCTATGCAAATGTAAGAATGTCCGAGAGATCCTGGAAGGGTTACCGGAAATATCGCCGGCTGGTGGCCGACACGCTTTCAGGAATCTCCCGTTTCGCCGTGCAGTCCGAGCCCGACGCGGCACGCCTGAAGGATCTCGGGGCCCGGAGCGACCGGATACGGGTGACCGGGAGCATGAAGTTCGATGTCAAGTTGTCCGTCAGCATCTCCGAGGCGGGTGAAGCGATTCGCCGCCGTCTGGGCTGGAACCGTCCGGTGTTTCTCGCTGCCAGCACCCATGACGGCGAAGAGGACATCCTGATCAGTTCCTTCCGGAAACTGGCGACCCGGATCCCGGGCCTTTTGCTCATTCTGGTACCCCGCCACCCGGAACGCTTTTCCGCCGTGGACAGGCTGTGCCACAGGGAAGGGCTTGCAACGGTTCTGGCCACACGCCAGTCCGGGGAACTCGACGAGACGGTCAGGGTGCTTCTGGTGGACAGGATGGGGGAGTTGACCAAGTACATTGCCGCCTGTGACGTCGTCTTCATGGGGGGCAGCCTGGTACCGGTGGGAGGACACAACCTGCTTGAGGCCGCGGCACTGGAGCGACCCGTCGTGTTCGGGCCGCACATGTTCAATTTTGCCGAAATCTCCTCAATGTTTCTTGCTCATGGAGCCGGAATCCAGGTGGACAATGAAGAGGAGTTGGTGGAGGTGGTGCACCGGTTGTTCGAGGATGCCGGGATGCGGGATGAGTACGGACTCCAGGGCAGGAGGCTGGTTGAACAGAACAGGGGGGCGCTCGAACAGGTCGAATCCATGGTCGCCAATGAACTGGATCAGGGCACTGTCGACTGAGCTGCCCCATTGACCGCCGGCAACAACCTGCCGGATGTTTCCTGTTTGGCGGAATACTGACGGTAAGGGATACATTCCCGGGCAGGTATGTCCGGCCCGTTCCCAGGCCATACTGGTTTCATGCCACAAGGTCCTGTCAGTCGGACTTCAGAGAAAGGGACACCAGTTCCGCAACGTCCGTCGACAGGGGCCCGGACTCACCGATACGCTCCAGTGCGGACTTCATCTGTGCGCCGAGTTCCGGCAGCATGTCCCGCCAGGAGGCCAGGGAACCAGCCAGTGTGGCGGCCACCTGGGGATTGGTCTGGTCCAGCTTCTGCACCCAGTCGGCGGTAAAGGCGTATCCCGCGCCGTCGTCGCGATGAAACCCGGAAGGATTGAGACGGGCAAATGCCACCAGCAGTGCATAGACCTTGTTGGGATTCCCGTGATCGAATGCAGGGTGGGCAGTGAGTTTTCTGACCTGCGCAAGAACGTCCGCATGACGGGCCGTTGCCTGGACGCGCAGCCACATGTTCACGACCAGCGCCTCGTCTTGCCACGTCCGGTAATACCCGTCCAGCAGCGCCTGCCTGTCGGGCATGTTGGAATGGGTGATCGCCGACAGGGCGGAATCGCGGTCCGTCAGGTTCCTTGCCTGCTGCAGCTGCGTTCTGGCCAACTCCTGAACCTCGTTCGTATCCAGTGATGCCAGCAGGGTGAGGCAGGCGTCCCGCAGGGCGCGGATGCCGCATTGGGCCGCCCCCATGGTTCCGTCATTGGCTTCCTGCAGGGACAGGTAACGGTCCAGGATCGCTTCATGGTGTGCCGCGGCGATGCACCGCATCAGCGCCAGGCAAGATGCGGACAGTCCTTGCGGATCGATCGGTTTGGACAATTCCCCGAGCCATGCTTCGCCGGGCAGGGTAATCAGCCTGGCGGTGAGCATCAGGTCATTCTCCGGAGACTTTGCCAATTCACCGGCAAGGTCGATGATTCCGTCATCGAACCGGTCTGCCTCTCCTGCCCGGACCCTTTCCAGATTGTCCAGGATCGCCTGCCCGAACAGGCGCTGGCCAGCTTCCCATCGGTTGAAGGGGTCGTCGTCGTGTCTTGCGATGGTGCCGAGGTCCGCTGGATCCAGCCCGGTCTTCAGCTTCACCGGGGCGGAAAACCGCCGGAACAGGGAGGGGACGGGTTTTCGGGGAATGTTCTCGAACACGAACTGCTGTTCCGGGTCGGACAGCACCAGAACCTGCTCGTTGCTGCCGTCGGCGAATGGCATGGGGGATCCCGCGGAATCCAGCAGGGACACCACAACGGGAATGACGAAGGGAAGCTTGTCCGCCTGTCCTGGCGTTGCCGGGCAATGCTGTCGCAGGTTCAGGCTGTAACGACCTGCGGAACGGTCATATTTTCCTTCGGCACTCACTTCCGGCGTGCCCGCCTGGCTGTACCAACGCTTGAATGCGGTGAAATCAAATTCCGCTTCATCCCCGACAGCCTCCTCGATGGCGGCGACAAAATCATCCGTGGTGACCGCCTTTCCGTCGTGGCGGTCAAAGTAGAGATCCGTGCCGCGGCGGAACGCTTCCGGCCCTGTCAGCACCTGCAGCATGCGCACAACTTCCGCGCCCTTTTCGTACACCGTTGCGGTGTAGAAGTTGTTGATCTCCTGGTAGGACTCCGGCCGCACGGGGTGTGCCAGCGGCCCCGCGTCCTCCGGAAACTGGCGGTTGCGCAATCCGTCGGCATCGTCGATGCGCGTGACCCCGGGGGAAGTCATGTCGGCGCCGAAACACTGTTCGCGGTATACGGTGAATCCCTCCTTCAGGCTGAGCTGGAACCAGTCCCTGCAGGTTACCCTGTTGCCGGACCAGTTGTGAAAATACTCATGGGCAATCACCTTTTCCACATCGTGATAGGCCGAGTCGGTGGCCACGTCCGGATTGGCCAGGACATACCGGGTGTTGAAGATGTTGAGGCTCTTGTTCTCCATTGCCCCCATGTTGAAATCTTCCACGGCCACCACGTTGAACAGGTCCAGGTCGTATTCCCTGCCATAGGTTTCCTCGTCCCACCGCATGGCGCGCTTGAGTGCTCCCATGGCGAATTGGCATTTGTGAATATCCCGGTCTTCGGCGTAGAAATTCAGTTCCACGTCACGACCGCCGCGGGTGCGGAAGCGGTCTTTCAGGCAGGAGAGATTGCCGGCGACGATCGCGAACAGGTAGGTGGGTTTCGGAAAGGGATCATGCCATTCGGTCATGTGAACACCGTTGTCCACTTCCTGCCTGACGAGGTTGCCGTTGCACAGAAGCACGGGGTACAGGTTCGACGGGCCCCGCAATATCACCCGGTAGGTGGCCAGGTTGTCCGGCCGGTCGATGGACGGGGTGATCCTGCGAAAGCCTTCCGCCTCGCACTGGGTGCAAAGCATGCTGCCCGACTGGTAGAGACCGCTCAACTGCGTATTCGCCGACGGGTCAAGGGTGTTGACGATTTCCACCTGGCACGCTTCAGGAAGTCCGTCAATGATCAGTTTCTTCCCCTCATTCGTCACCAGTCCCTCTTCGGGTTCCCGGCCGTCGATGCGTACAGACTCCACGTCGATACTGTCGCAGTCAAGAACCAGCGGCTCGGGGGTCTTCGACCGTCGCTCCACATCGTGTACGGTGCGTACCCTGGTCAGGCGGGTATCCAGATCCAGCTCCATGCGGGTGAAGCGGATCCGGTAGGGATGCGGGCGGTAATCCTTGAGGTATATGGTGGCGTCTTGGTTTTCCATCTGATGCGGGGCGGGACTTTCAGGGGCCAAGGAAGGATACCGGTTTCCAGCAGGGACCGGGTGAGTTCGATTGCCGCTATCGCGGGCAATCGCCGTTTCGTCAGATCGCGGAATCCCGGCTTAGATTCAGCGGATTTTGCCGGAAATGTCCGGCGGGTGCCGAAGCGTGCGGAATTGACTGGTCGTATCCGCCGGGAGCCTGTTCAGCGCTCCAGGTACTGGAGTTTTTCCTTGATATCCTTCCAGTCATCCGCATCCTCGGGCGCCGGTTTCATCTCCGTGATCACCGGCCATTCCTGGCTGAGTTCGATGTTCAGGTCAAGAAAATGCTTCTGTTCCTCGGGCAGTTCATCCTCCGCGTAGATCGCATTGACGGGGCATTCAGGCTCGCAAAGACTGCAGTCAATACACTCTTCAGGGTCGATGACCAGAAAATTGGGACCCTCGTGGAAACAGTCAACCGGGCAGACTTCCACACAATCGGTGTACTTGCACTTGATGCAGGACTCGACAACAACGTAGGTCATTGAACCACTGGGAAAATCGGCGTGAAAAGAAAGACGGCGATTGTACTATCTTTCCCGTGAAATTTGTTTCAATTGCGGCCGTCCCGCTGTGCCAGAATCCGGACGCATTCGTACAGGATGTCAAGCGCCTCGCGGGGGGAGAGATCATTCGGATCCAGGGCTCTCAAGCGAGCCACGACGGCCTCCTCCTCGTGCCGGTTCGGCGCAAACAGGCTGGACTGGATGTTGTGGCTGTCGCTGTCCCTGGCGCTGTCCTCCTGGTAATGGTCCTCGAGTTCCGCCAGCTTGATACGTGCTTCCGTGATCAGGTCCTCCGGCATGCCCGCAAGCCTGGCAACCTCCAGGCCGTAGCTCTGGCTGGCGGGTCCATCCTTGACGCTGTAGAGGAACACGATCCGGTGGCCGTGTTCGACCGCATCCAGATGGACATTGGCGACCCCACTCAGTTGTTCCGCCAGGGAGGTGAGTTCGAAATAGTGGGTGGAGAACAGGGTAAAGGCACGGATTCGCCGGGCCAGGTCTCCGGCGCAGGCCCAAGCCAGCGAAAGTCCGTCAAAGGTACTGGTTCCCCTGCCGATCTCGTCCACGAGGACCAGACTCTGCCCGGTTGCGTTGCGCAGGATCTGGGCCATTTCGGTCATTTCCACCATGAATGTCGAGCGGCCGCCGGCGAGGTCGTCCGATGCGCCGATGCGGCTGAAGATGCGATCGAGGGGGCCGAACGTGGCTGCCTGCGCGGGTACGAAGCTGCCGCTGTGGGCGAGCAGCGCGATGATGGCCACCTGGCGCATGTAAGTGCTCTTGCCCCCCATGTTCGGGCCCGTAATCAACTGCATACGGATTTCGTCATCCAGCATCGTATCGTTGGGAATGAAGCTGGTGCCCGGCATGGCCTCCACGATCGGATGACGGCCGGATGTGATCTCCAGTACGGGTTCGTCACTGTACCGGGGCCTTTGCCAATCCAGGCTGTTCGCCCGTTCCGCCAGATTCTGCAGGCAGTCGAGCTCGGCGAATGCGGCCGCACAGGCCATCAGTCCGCCGATGGCCTCCACCAGGTCTTCCTGCAGCGTCTCGTACAGCCACTTTTCCCGCGCCAGCGCCTTGCCGCGGGCGCTCAGGATCCGGTCTTCGAACTCCTTCAGTTCCTCCGTCACGAAACGTTCGGCGTTTTTGACCGTCTGCCTGCGGATATAGTGGTCCGGCACTTCATCGGACTGGGAGCGCGGCAATTCGATGTAGTAGCCATGCACCCTGTTGTATCGCACCCGCAGGTTGGCGACGCCGGTGTCGCGTTTCTCCTTTTCCTCCAGTTGCAGGAGAAAGTCACTGGCATCGTGCTGCAGATGGCGATATTCCCTGAGTTCCTCATCGAATTCGTCACGCAAGACGCCCCCGTCGCGAATGATGCTGGGCGGGTCGTCCTTGATCGCGCGTTCAAGCAGGTCCAGGACATCCGGCATGGGCTGCAATGCTGTCCGCGTGTCATCCAGCAGCTCGGCCGGCATATACGACAACCGCTGACTGATTTCAGGCAGCACGGACAGGCCCGCGCGAAGGCGTACGAGATCCCTCGGCCGGGCGGTCTTCATTGCTACCCTGGCGAGGATCCGCTCCATGTCACCGGCCTCCCGCAGCAGCGGGACAAGCTCCGTGTAACGCCGGTCATCGAGCAGCCAGCCGATGGCGTCATGACGACGGTCAAGCGTCGCCCGGTCCCGGGTCGGATTGCGGATCCACCGGCGCAGCAGGCGAGCCCCCATGGGGGTTGCGCACCGATCCATCAGTGTGATCAGCGCGTGCCGTGGTGTGCCGTCCTGTCCCACCTCGATTTCCAGGTTGGCCCGGGTCACCGAGTCCACCCTCAGGGTATTTTCCTGCTGCTGGAACCGGATGCCGGAAATGTGCGGTGCGCGGTCTCCGTGCAGGTCGCGGATGTACTGGACCAGGGCACCGGCGGCGCGAGTGGCGAGCGGGTAGCGGCGGCATTCAAACGCGTTCAGGTCATGGGTCCCGAACTGGTCCGCAAGTATCGTCTCTGCACGGACCGGGTCGAAATACCAGTCCGGTACGGTGCTGGCTCCGCCGATCCCGAGAGTACTTTCCTGGTGCTGCCCGAGCAGCACCTCAGCGGCATCGATGCGCATCAGTTCGTCGTCGATTCCGGACACGGAATCCAGTTCAAGGCCCTCGAAGTTGCCGCTGGACACCTCCAGCGCGGCTATTCCCACCCGGTCTTCCTGGACCAGCAGCGCCGCCACCAGGTTCTGCTGCCGCCCCGGCAGGAGGTTCTCCTCGGTCAGGGTGCCCGGGGTGACTACCCGGACGACCTTGCGCTCCACCGGGCCCTTGCTGGTGGCGGGGTCGCCAATCTGTTCGCAGATCGCCACGGGCATGTTGGCGTCCACCAGCTTCCGCAGATACTGGTCCACGCTGTGGTAAGGGACACCGGCCATGGGAATCGGCTCTCCGGCGGATTTTCCCCGGGCCGTGAGGGTGATATCCAGGACGCCTGCGGCCTTCTGCGCATCCTCGTAGAACAATTCGTAGAAATCCCCCATGCGGTAGAACAGCAACATGCCGGGGAAGTCCGCCTTGATGGCCAGGTATTGGCGCATCATCGGTGTATGCGCTTCGGGCTTGTTCACGGCGCTGGTTCGAACCGGGACTTGACGATGGTCAGAAGCTCATTGAAAAGGCGTGGATTGGCGGCAACGACATCCCCGCGCTCCAGGAAATCCTGGCCCCCGGAAAAATCCGCCACGAGGCCTCCGGCCTCCCTGACCAACAGGCAGCCGGCGGCCATGTCCCAGGCATTGATGCCCTGTTCCCAGTAGCCGTCCAGCCGTCCGCTGGCCACATAGGCCAGGTCCAGGGCAGCGGAGCCGCTGACTTTGAGGTTGCTGACCTTGGGAAGAAGGGCGCGCATCACCCGCAGGACATTGTCGGTCTTTTGCAGGTTCCGGACGGAAAACCCGGTGCCCAGAAGGGATTCGTTCAGACTGCCTTTCCCGCTGACCCGAATCCGGCGGGCATTGAGTTGGGCACCCTGGTTGCGGCTGGCGGTGAACAATTCATCCCTGAGCGGATCATAGATGACCGCGTGTTCCAGGATTCCCCCTGTGCGAACGCCGATGGACACGGCGAAATGCGGATCGGTGTGGAGGAAGTTGGTGGTGCCGTCCAGGGGATCGATGATCCATTCCGGCACATCATTTCCCGGCTGGGACTCCCCCTCATTCGAACCGCTTTCTTCCGCCAGGATGCGATGGCCGGGATAGCGCTGGCGGATGATGGCGATGATTTCCTCTTCCGCCATCCGATCGATTTCGCTGACAAAATCCCGGCGCCCCTTTTTTTTCACGGAGACCTGTTCCAGACGGTCCAGGTAGCGGATCATCAGGCTTCCGGCCCGCCGCGCAGCCTTGATTCCAATGTTGACGATGGGGTCCATGGATACGGTGGTGATGCCCTGGATTGGCGGACGAAATGTGAACGGATTTGCGGGTTCCGGCATGCCAGTCCCATATCCGTGGACATTTCAATTGGCTGTGCCTTGATGCAGAATCGCGCAGATGAAAGCGCTGGATTATATCCGAGTCGTTCTGATCCAACCTACACACCCCGGCAATATCGGGGCGGCAGCCAGGGCCATGGGCAACATGGGCATCTCGCAACTGGTGCTGGTGGATCCAGTGGATTTTCCAAGCCCGGTAGCCACGGCCAGGGCTGCGGGCGCTGACCGGATACTCGCAGGCACCAGGGTGGTGCGTGATCTGGATGAGGCCATCGCGGACTGCTCCCTGGTGATCGGAACAACCGCCCGTGCCAGGTCGATACAATGGCCCGAGCAGACCCCCGAGAACGCCGCCGAGACCGTTGCAGGGGAGTTCGCACAGCCGGAGGGCAGGGCGCCGGTGGCGATACTGTTCGGACGTGAAAGCAGCGGATTGACCAACGAGGAACTGGAGCGTTGCCGTTTCCTGGTCCGGATTCCGACGGAGGAATCGTTCTCTTCCCTCAACCTGGCCTCTGCGGTACTGGTCATACTGTATGAACTCCGCAAGCATTTGGAATCCCGGACCCTGGAGACCGGGGCGGCATCCGATCGCCTGGCCAGTGCACAGGAGATGCGGCATTTCTACGACCACCTTCAGGAATTCGTCCGACGCATCGAGTTCAACGATGGACGTTCATCAAGGCTCGATCGCAAGATGGCCCGTTTGTTCAACCGGGTGCAGATGTATACCCAGGAAGTGAAAATGCTGCGGGGGATGTTCCGTGCGGTGGAGGACAAACTGGATGGAAAGTACTAGACATGATGGCCTGCCCGGTTCCGTGAGGCCGGAGTAGACAGGGTTTTTTGTTTTTTCAGTCAGGGATGATGAGGATGGCCGTTCTGGGGGAAGGATGCCCCTGTTGGCAGCGGATGGGTCCCGCATAACCGGTTACAGTCCTCCCGAGGAGCCAACAATAATAAATATGGAAAAACAGTGAATTATCCTGCTCAGGTGGGATTTGTTGCTCGCAATTACGGTATTCATCGGCACGAAGAATAATTTCCCGGGGCCCGTCCGGTCACGGGGTTCCGGACACCCGGAATTCGATGGATTTTTGCCGATGATCGATCCGGTCGTCCCCGGTAAAGAGATAAACGTATCCGAAAGCCGGTTCTCATGGTTGGTCTGCCTTCCGCGTCCGGCAATGACCGGCGGAAAGACACCGAAATCTTCTATTTTTCCTGACAACAACCGGGATCTGTCGGCACGGGTATAGAGGCGAATCGGCATTTATCCTTCTGCAATCCCGCTTCTTCTTTCCTCCACCTCGCACTCCGGCCCTGTTTCCTTTGCTCGTCCATATTCACCCAGAGGGTGAATGTCCAGAAATCTCCATTTGTCCCATGAATGAGTCAATGGCGCTGGCCATGCCATGCAATAAGCAATTGTTATCCAGGGATAGGGGAATTGTTAAAATTAATGGAAATGACATGAAATAAGTGGGGAGATACACGCACATTTAATACTTCAATACGTACAATCCTCCCTCGTAGTTAGAAAACACATTGCGCCAGCGAAGTGTAGTGCCCCCTGCGTTCGCAGGATTGAGGGCCCGCAAAATTTTCAGAACAACATCACCTCATTACATACGTCAGGAGGCTCCTCGTGACACTTAAACCGTTCCCTGGTTCTCCATCCACGATTCACACAGGAGAGATTCGGGGAGGGCCGACGGAAAATCCGGCCGGTGTTTTTTCCTCGGATGGACAGGCGTCAATTTCTGGCATCAGGGGCTTGACAGGGGGAAATGAGATCGGCACCGTGCTTGCCGAGCCGAGCCGAGCCGAGCCGAGCCGAGCCGAGCCGAGCCGAGCCGAGCCGAGCCGAGCCGAGCCGAGCC
>JAJDTE010000146.1:0-27849 GCA_022827325.1 Gammaproteobacteria bacterium
AAATCCAGCAGATCATACAGCTGCTGAAGGGCAGGGGCGTCGGCATTCTCATCACCGACCACAATGTCCGGGAAACCCTGGGTATCTGTGACCGGGCGTACATCCTGCACCGGGGGAGGGTGCTGGTCGACGGGACGCCGGAGGAAATCATGCAGGATGAACGCGCGCGGGAAGCCTACCTCGGCAGCGATTTCAGCATGTGACGGCCGGACGCCGGGGAACGGTCGGGCAGGGAATGCCATCCCCTTCTGGCCGGGATCCGGCGGCCATGCCGCCGCGGGCGATGCGCCGGTATCCGCGACAGGGCCATGTGCGGCCCCTGGAGGGTCCGGCGCCGGCAAGGCGACGGGCATGGCCGAATTGGACATGATTCATCATCCCGAATTCGAATTGTCACGGATAGCCTGCTGTTTTTCAGGCAAAACCCCGCGAGGCACCATCCCCGGCGACGGCGCGGACCCGTGCCACCGGGGCGCGGCACGCGTCCGCCAGGCCGCTGGCGGTCGCGGTTGCACTTTAACCGGGCCGGGGAATTTGGTTACAATGATTCTCCAATGATGACTACTGTATTGGATGAAAGCGGCTCTTGATCTGAGACAGACGCAGCGGCTGACCATGACGCCGCAATTGCAGCAAGCCATACGCCTGTTGCAGATGAATACCGCTGAGTTCTCCGCAGCGCTCATCGACGCTCACGAGACAAATCCCCTGCTGGAAATGGAGGATCCGGAGGGCCGCAGCGAAGCCATCCCGGAAGAGGGGCATGCCGGGCTGGAATTCATGGATGAATTGCGGGGTTCATTCAATGAAGACTGGGTGAGCAGGCGCGCCGGCACGGCGTCGCCGGCCTCCGCGCTTTCCGACGGGGTCGACAGGATACCGGCCCGTGCCGCGGATGCGTCGCTGCACGAATCCCTGGAGGAGCAGCTCAGTCTGCTGGCCCTGGAGCCGATGCAGAAGTTCCTGGCGGATCACATCATCCGCAACCTCAACGATGCCGGGTACCTGGAAGCGGGTCTCGAAACCATCCTTGACGAGGTGCGGCATGATCTTGAGCCGGGGACCCGCATCTCCATGTCGGACATGGAGGCCGCCCTTTCCAGGGTGCAGTCCCTGGACCCCGTCGGGGTCGGTGCGAGAACCCCCGGAGAATGCCTGCTGCTGCAGTTGTCCGCCCTGGACGCCGGGGTGCCCGGGCTGGAAACCGCCCGCAACCTGGTGCAGTCGCACCTGCCGCTGCTTGCCCGACGGGATCTGCAGGCCTTGCGCCGAAAGCTGGCCGTGGACCACGGGGAGCTGCGCGAGGCCATCGAACTGGTCCGGCACCTGAGCCCGCATCCCGGTTACAGCGTGGGCGACGTCTCCGTGGATTACGTGACGCCGGACGTACTGGTGGAAAGACGCCGCGGAGGCTGGGCTGCGAGACTGAATACGGCCGCCCTGCCCAGGGTCATGATCAACCAGGACTACCAGCAGCTGGTCACGGAAAACGCGGGGAAAGAGTCCTTTTCCCGGTTGAATTCCCAGCTCAAGGACGCCCGCTGGCTGCTGTCCAATATCGAAAAGCGTCACGACACCATTCTTTCCGTCGCCGCGCGGATCGTCGCGAACCAGCAGGCCTTCTTTGAACACGGGCCCGCGGCGATGAAGCCGATGACCATGCGCGAAATCGCGGAGACGCTGGACATCCATGAGTCCACGGTGTCGCGGGCGGTCAACGGCAAGTACATGCTGACCCCCCTCGGCACGTTCGAGTTGCGGTATTTCTTCTCCACCGAGGTCGGCGCCGGGAACGGCCACCAGACCTCGTCGGTGGCAATCCAGGCGCTGATCAGGGAGCTGGTCGAGGCCGAGTCCTCCGCAAAGCCCATCAGCGACATGAAGATATGCGAGGCGCTCCGGTCCAGGGGGTTCGAGATCGCCCGGCGTACGGTGGCGAAATACCGGGAGCAAATGAACATTCCCCCATCCGGCAGGCGAAAATCGCTTTTGGGGGCGCCGGGATCTTGAACGGCGAAATCGAATATCTGTTGTTGGCGCCGGGTCTGCCGGCACATCTTTAGTCCTTGGGAGGCGATCACTATGCAAATATCAATCAGCGGACATCATGTTGACATCACTGACTCCATGCATCATTACGTTTCCGGTAAGGTGGAGAAAATCGTCAGGCACTTCGACCATGTGACCAATACCAATGTCATACTGCAGGTTGAAAAGAAACGCCACATGGCGGAAGCGACGATCAACACCAAAGGAGCGATGATTCATGCTTCCAGTACCTGCAATGACATGTATGCCGCTATTGACAGCATGGTGAACAAGCTGGACCGCCAGGTTCTCAAGCACAAGGAAAAGCTGACCGACCATCACCGTACCGACGCCGCGTTGAACCGGGGCTTCGATCTGCCACGGTAACGATGGGCAGTGACGGCAGCGGTGGTGACGGCGACGGGAACGGGGATTCTCCCGTACTGGCGGAATATCTCGATACCGGCCGGATCATCCTCGACCTGAAGACCACCAGCCGCAAGAGGCTGTTCGAATTCATCGCCGAGCTGTCGTGCAACGGGCTCGCCGGAGTCTCCGAAGACTGCATTCTCAAGACGCTCACCGAGCGCGAACGGCTGGGCAGTACGGGACTCGGGCAGGGAATTGCGGTCCCCCACGGCCGCATCGAGAAGCTGGACAGCCCGGTGATCAGCGTCGTCAGGCTGAGCAAGCCCATTGACTACGACGCGCCGGACGGCCAACCTGTCTGGCTTGCGGTGGGCCTCCTGGTTCCCGTGGAGGCCAACGACACCCATCTGAAACTGTTCTCACTGCTGGTGACGCGGTTCCGGGACCGGCAATTCGTCGAATCCATGAAACGGTGCAGTACCCGCGAACAGGCGGCGGCCCTGTTCGGTGTCCTGAAACCTGACGGCTAGGTACGGTTGGTGAATCAGAACCCCGACAGTCCGGCGCTGGAGTCCGGCGGGTTGCATTCCCTCCGGCAGATTCTCGACCGCATGCCTGGAGCCCACTGGTACCTGAACACCACCAAGCCGGCGGTGACCTGTTTTCAGCATGCCAATTTCTACGGCTATCTCAACCCGCTGCGGCCGATTCCGATCCAGCTGGTGGACGGGGTCACCCTGGAATGGCTGTATCGCCAGGGCGAGCGGGAGTTGCAGCAGGCGCCCTGCTTTGATGCCGGAACGACCCTGGCCACGATCCTCTGCGACGGCGTCAACCCCAATCCCGCCCTGGAGGAGGTATGCCGTCAAATGGACATTGCCCTGCTGCGCTCCACACTGGCCCCCGCGGGGGTTCTGGATTTCCTCCAGGCCAACCTGGCGAAGCTGCTTTCACCGCGCTGTAACCGGCATGGTGTATTCCTGGCGGTGATGAATACCGGCGTGATGATCACGGGAAAGAGCGGCATCGGCAAGAGCGAGGTCGCCCTCGACCTGGTGCAGAGGGGGCATCAGCTCATCGCCGACGATGTGGTGGAAATCTACCGCCGCGACGGACCGGTGCTGATGGGCGAGTGTCCGCCGTCGCTGAAAGGGCACATCGAGATACGGGGCCTCGGCATCATCAACGCGGAAATGATGTTCGGGCCCGCCGCGGTCATGGACTACTACGAACTGGAACTGATCATCAACCTCAGTGATGCCAAGGAACGCGAAATCGAGAACCTGGACCGGTTGAAGCCGAGCCTTGAGCCGGTGGACATACTCGGCGTCGAGATTCCCTGCCTGCATATCCTGGTGGCCCCGGGGCGCAACCTGTCGGTGCTCGTCGAGGCCGCCATCCGGGATCACCTGCTGCGGAAAACCGGGGCGAACAGCAGCCTGGAATTCGTCGGCAGGCATAACCGCCGCATGGGCATCGGGGGGGAGGAATGAGCCGGCGCACCATGGACCTGATCATCGTCAGCGGGCTGTCCGGTTCCGGCAAGAGCGTGGCCCTGCAGTCCCTGGAAGACATCGGCTACTACTGCGTCGACAACCTGCCGTCGGTGATGCTGCCCGAATTCGAACGCTGCTTTCTGGTGCATGCGCCCGGAGATGAGCATGGAATCGCCAGCGCGGCGGTGAGCATCGACTCGCGCAATCACCGGTTCCTGGGCGGGCTGGGCGACACCCTGGACAGGTCGGGGCTTGAGGCCGGGGCCTGCCGCATCCTGTTTCTCGATGCCGAGGAGCAGAAACTGGTACAGCGTTACAGTGAAACCCGCCGCAAGCACCCGCTCACCGACGATTCCACCCCGCTGATGGAAGGCATACAGCGGGAACGGGTCATGCTGCGGCCCCTGCAGGAACGTGCGGACAAGGTGATCGACACCACCGACACCACCCCCCACGAACTGCGTGCCATGGTGCGGGATTTTGCCGGCGGCTCCAGCGCCGGGGGGCCATTGCTCCTGTTCGAGTCCTTCGGCTTCAAGTACGGCTCCCCCAGGGAGGCGGATTTCATCTTCGATGTCCGCTGCCTTCCCAACCCCCACTGGGAGGAATCCCTGCGCAACCGGACCGGCCGGGACCCCGATGTCAGGCGGTTCCTGGAGAACCAGCCCATGGTGGTGGAGATGACGGAGGAGATCTACGGTTTCCTGCTCAAGTGGCTTCCGGGCTTCGACAGCGAGAACCGGAGCTACATCACCGTGGCGGTGGGTTGCACCGGCGGCCAGCACCGTTCGGTGTATATTTGTGAACAGCTGGCAAGGCGGTTCCATGACCGTGAATTCAACGCCCAGGTCCGGCACAGGCAACTGAATGAACAGGAGTCCGGCCACCGTGAAGTCCCCCCGGCCTCCAGGACATGATTGAAACCGTCATCCCGGTCGTCAACAAGCTGGGCCTGCATGCCAGGGCCGCGTCCAAGCTGGTCAAGCTGTGTGCCGGGTTCGCGAGCGATATCAAGATTTCCGCCGGCGGGCAGCAGGTGGACGGCAAGAGCATCATGGGCATCCTGATGCTGGCCGCGACCCAGGGGACGGACCTGCTGCTGCAGGTGGACGGCGAAGACGAGGAGGCCGCGGTGGACGCGATACGGACGCTGTTCTCGGACTGTTTCGGAGAGGGGGAATGAAGCGGGAATTCCGGGGGCGAACCTGATGCTGGCCCTGCACGGCACCGGCGTCGGGCACGGCATTGCCATCGGCAGGGCGAGGATCATCAGCCGGCCGGCGCCGGAAATCAGCCGGTACACCGTCGGGGCGGACGCGGTGGAGGCGGAACTGGAGCGCCTGGCGGCCGGCATTCGCCAGGCCCGGGATTCGCTGGTGGACCTCAAGTCCGGCTATGACGGGCCCCTGCCCGCGGAGGTGGCGGGACTGCTGGAAGCCCATGTCACCATGCTGGAAGATCCCATGCTGCTGGACGAACCGTCGAGACTTGTCCGGGAGCAGCACATGAATGCGGAGTCGGCGCTGTCCCGGTTCGGGCGCAAGCTCGAGATGATGTTTTCCAGGATGCAGGATCCTTACCTGAGCAGCAAGTCCATCGATGTCGCCCAGGTTGTGGAACGTGTCATCGGCGCCCTGATGGACGACGGCGACGAACTCGTCGATGGGCTGGGGGAAACCGATGAAGGCGAGGTAATCGTCGCCGCCGACCTGACGCCCGCCGACACCATCCGGTTGAAGAAACACCGGCTTACCGGGTTCGTCACCAGCCTGGGCGGCCCCATCTCGCATACCGCGATCCTGGCGCGCAGCATGAAGATACCCGCCATCGTGGGCCTCCACGCCGCGGTCCGGTACCTGCGCACCGGCGACCTGCTGATTCTGGACGGCAAGCGGGGCATCATCCTGGCCAACCCGGACGAGTCCTCACTCGCCGCGTACCAGCGGCGGCGGAAAAAGATCATCCGTCGCCGCCAGGCCCTGGACACCCTTAGGGATGCCGAATCCGTGACCCTGGACGGCCAGGCGGTCTCGCTGATGTCCAACGTGGAATTCCCGGAGGAGGTGGACCAGAGCGTGGCCCAGAATGCCGACGGGGTGGGGCTGTACCGCACCGAGTTTCTTTTCATGAACCGCAGTGAAATGCCCGACGAAGAGGAACAGTACACGGTGTATCGGGATATCCTCGAACGCAGTCGCCGGCCCGTCAACATCCGCACCCTGGACATCGGCGCCGACAAGCAGGTGGAGGGTGCCCGGTCGGAGGACGGGCGGGCCATCAATCCGGCCCTGGGAATGCGGGCCATCAGGCTTTGCCTGCACGACCTGGCCCTGTTCAAGCCCCAGTTGAGGGCGATCTACCGGGCTTCCGTCCACGGCGACGCGCGGTTGCTGGTCCCCATGCTGTCCACCATGGACGAGCTCGACCAGCTCTACTTGCTGATCCGCGAGGTCAAGGAGGAACTGTCCGGCCAGGGAGAGGCATTCAACCCCGACCTGCCGGTCGGCGGCATGATCGAGGTGCCGGCGGCGGCCATTTCCGCGGACATCTTCGCACGGAAGCTTGACTTCCTGTCCATCGGCACCAATGACCTGATCCAGTATACGCTTGCCATCGACCGCGTCGACGACGAGGTGAACTACCTGTATGACCCGGTGCATCCGTCCATACTCCGCCTGGTGAAAGGCGTCATCGAAGCCGGCCGCGCCGCGGGTGTGCCCGTGCTGATGTGCGGCGAGATGGCCGGAAACCCGACCTATACCCGGATTCTGCTGGCGCTGGGCCTGAGATCGTTCAGCATGGACCCTTCGTCCCTGCTGGAGGTCAAGCAGCGGGTCCGGATGAGCGATGTCGGCCATCTGGAATCGGCGCTTCCCCGCATTCTCGCCGCCACGGAGCCGGATGAGATCCGTTCCCTGGTCCAGGACCTCAACCGGTAAGGGAGCCTTCGATGGTAAAGCCCGGCAACACCGGCATCCGCCGGCTGGCCATGGCGCTCGTGCATTCCTGGAAGGGCTTCCTCGCCGCATGGCGCAACGAAGAGGCGTTTCGCCAGGAGACCATCGGCTGCCTGCTGCTGGTGCCGCTGGCGGTCTGGCTCGGCGATAACGGCGTGGAACGGGCGCTGCTGGTGATGACCGCGCTGCTGGTGCCGCTGGTGGAACTGATGAATTCCGCCATAGAGGCCGTGGTGGACCGGTTCGGCGGCACCAGGCACACCCTGAGCGGAAGGGCCAAGGACATGGGGTCCGCCGCCGTATTCATGTCCCTGGTGATCCTGGTGACGGTGTGGGCATTGGTGTTGATCTGACGGTCCGCCGGCGTCAGTCCCGGATGCCGTATCCGCGCTCCAACAGGTAAAGACTGGCCCCGAACAGCACCACGATGAACGTGGCGGCGATCGCGAAGGACAATCCAAGGCCGATATCGGATATCCCGATAAAGCCGTAGCGGAATCCGTTGATCATGTAGAGGATGGGATTCACGTGGGACACTGTCTGCCAGAATGGCGGCAGCAGGTTGATCGTGTAGAACACGCCGCCCAGGTAGATGAGCGGCGTGAGCACGAAGGTCGGGATGATGGACACGTCGTCGAAATTCCGCGCGAACAGGCCATTGAGGAATCCCGCCAGGGAAAACAGCATCGCCGTCAGCAGGATGACGCCCAGGGCGACCGGGATGCTGTGCAGCCGGATGCGGGAAAACATGAGCGCCACAATGGTGACGACGAGTCCCACGAGCAGCCCCCTGACCATGCCCCCGGTCACGTATCCGGCGAGGATCACCCAGTTCGGCGTCGGCGAGACCTGCAGCTCCTCGATCGAACGCTGGAACTTTGCGCCGAAGAATGATGACGATACGTTGGAATAGGCGTTGGTGATCACCGACATCAGGATCAGCCCCGGGACAATGAAATCCATGTAGCGGAATCCCTCCATGCTGCCGATTCTGGGGCCGATCAGGTTCCCGAAAATGACGAAGTACAGCGATGTCGTGATCACGGGCGGCATCAGTGTCTGCTGCCAGATCCGCATGAACCTGGCGACCTCCTTGCGCACGATGGTGGCATAGGCGATTCGTGTCGTATCAAGACTCACGCCTTTCCTCCCTGTTCACCGTGTCCAGGAAAAGCTGCTCCAGGCGGTTCGACTTGTTGCGCATGCTCTGCACCCGGATCTCCCTGGCGTTGAGCTGGCGGAACACGCCGTTCAGTCCCTGCTCCTTGGAGATGTCCACCTCCAGCGTGGTGGGATCGGTCAGCCGCCAGCGCCCGCGGCCGAACTCCGGCAACTCGCGCAGGGGCTTCTGGAGGTCCAGGACATAGACCTCCCGCTGAAGCTTTGACAGCAATTGGCGGGTGCTCGTGTTCTCGATGATCTCCCCTTCATCGATGATGGCGATGTTGCGGCACAGGCTTTCCGCCTCCTCGAGATAGTGGGTGGTCAGGATGATGGTGGTGCCCACGTTGTTGATGCTCCGGATGAACTCCCACATGGACCGGCGGATCTCGATGTCCACGCCGGCGGTGGGTTCATCCAGGATCAGCAGGCTGGGCTCGTGCATCAGGGCGCGGGCGATCATGAGGCGCCTCTTCATGCCGCCGGACAGCTCCCGGGAGATGCCGTTGCGTTTGTCCCACAGGTCGAGATGCTTCAGGAAGCGTTCCGCCCGCTCCGCGGCGATGCGCCGGGGAATGCCGTAATACCCGGCCTGGTTGAGCACGATCTGCAGCGGCGTCTCGAATACGCTGAAGTTCATTTCCTGGGGCACCACGCCGAGGCAGGCCTTGGCCCCGGGGAAATCCCGGTCGATGTCGATGCCGAAGATGCGGACCTTGCCCCGGGTCTTGTTGATCAGCGAGCAGACAATGCCGATCGCCGTGGATTTTCCGGCGCCGTTTTTCCCGAGCAGGCCGAAAAAATCCCCGTCCCGCACCTCGAGGTTGATCCCCTTCAGGGCCTCAACGCCGTTGGCGTACCGTTTCTCCAGGTTTTCGATGGACAGGGCGGCGGTCATCGCGGGCGGCTCAGAGTGCCAGTCGCATGCGGACGTGGGGAATCCCCGCGTCCATGAATACGTCTCCCTCACTGGAGAAGCCCTGGCGGCGATAGAATTCCTCCGCGGAGACCTGCGCATCCAGGACGATCTCCCGGTCGCCGCGTTCCCGTGCCACGGATACCAGCGCCTCCAGCAATGCCGACCCCACCCGCCTGGACCGCCACTCGGGGAGGACCGCCATGCGGCCGATCTTGCCCCCTGGAAGAAGCCTGCCGGTGCCGATGGGTTCGCCGGCAACGGTCTGCGCCAGGGCATGCACGTAGGACGGATCGCGGGGGTCCCGCTCCAGATTCTCGGGCACCCGCTGCTCCTCGATGAACACCCTGTCCCGGATCGCCCGCAGCGTCCCGGCATGCTCGTCCCAGGGTACGATCCTGACGCAAAATCCGTTCACGGAAGCAACTCCATCACGGTGCGCTTGCCCTTGCGGCCCGAGACAATGCGGACCGGGACCGGATCCTCGCCCTGGCGCAGCCACAGCCGGAGGATCCGACCGGGGTTCCCCGGCGCGGCGTTGTCGTGGCGCAGGGTTGCAAACGTTCCGGCCGGGACCGTGACGACCTCCTCCGCCACGCCCGTGGTCTCGAACAGGCGCGCCCTCTTGGGGTTCACGGAAAGAAACCGCCCCCCTTCGGCGGATCCGGCGGCCAGGAGTCCCAGCGGAAACGGGTCCGCGACCAGCCTGGTGGCGGTGTCGAAACCGGCGGGTTCGCCCGCGCTGAAATGGATCCTGCGAGCCGCATGATCCACTTCGAAGCTGCGCCTGACTTCGCCGGTCCCGGTCAGCAGTTCACGGCCGGAAAGCAGGACGGCCTCGCCGCTGCGCATGCGGTACCGCGACTCGATGGTGTGACTGTCGAGAAACATGGCGGCAAGCGGGTTCGGGTGGCTGACGGATCGGACCAGGCAGTCCTCGCCGTCCTCGCCTTCCCGGCTGATGCTGATTTCGATCTTGCCCAGATTGCGTCCCTGGTATTCCACGCTGTAGCGCAGCGTCCGGTCGGCCGGATCGTCGGCCATGGCCGGTGCATCCGGTGAGCCGGCGACGGCAACCAGCAGGGCCATCGCGAGCCGGACAAACGCCTGCCTGCGCCCCATTGGCATCACCGGCTCCCGGCTCCGCCGGCGGACGGGGCCGTCTCCGGCGGCGAGAGTTCCGCGCCGTACATCCCGATGGCCGCCGGGTACAGCCCGTGTTCCGCGGACAGCACCCTGGAGGCCAGGGACTCCACGTCATCCTCCCGCAGTACCGGCACCCTTGCCTGCATGACGATGGGGCCGTCATCCAGTGCCTCGGTCACCACGTGAACCGTGGCGCCGTGCTCGGTTTCACCGGCCTCCAGCGCCCGCCGGTGGGTGTCGGTGCCCCGGAACTTGGGCAGCAGGGCGGGGTGAATGTTGAGAATGCGGCCGTCGAAGCGCCGCACGAACCCGGCGCCCAGGATTCGCATGAAACCGGCCAGGACAATCAGGTCGGGGTCATATCCCTGGATGCTCTCGGCCAGCGCATGGTCGAAACCGTCACGGTCCGGGAAATCGCCGTGGGGGATCACGCAGGTCGGGATGCCGCCGCGACGGGCCCGGTCGAGACCGGGGGCGTCCGCCCGGTTGCTGATCACGGCCGCGATGCGGGCACAAAGGTCTCCCCTGCCGATTGCGTCCATGATCGCCTGCAGGTTACTGCCCCTGCCCGAAATGAGAACCACCAGGGTCAACATCCGCCAGTCCCTTCCCGGTCTACCACGGATTCTCGAAGCGGATGCCCGCCCCGCTTTCCCCGCATTCGGTCCGGCCGATGGAAATCACGGTTTCGCCATGGTCCTCGAGTACTGACCTGGCCCTGTCCGCCTGCCCGGCATCCACGGCCAGGACCATGCCGATGCCGCAATTGAACGTTCGGAGCATCTCGCCGGAAGCAATGCCTCCCTCCGCCTGCAGCCAGCGGAATACTTCCGGCAGGTCCCAGGCGGACAGGTCGATCACCGCGCCGATGCCGTCGGGAAGCATCCGCGGCAGGTTTTCGCTGATACCGCCGCCGGTGACATGGGCCGCCGCGGCGACCGGCACCGACTTGAGGAGGCCGAGTATGGAACCGGCGTAGATGCGGGTGGGAGCCAGCAGCGCTTCTCCCAGGGTGGCGGCGCCGAGCGGGGCATCCGGGGAGGCGCCGCTCTGCTCTAGAATCCTGCGGATCAGGGAGAACCCGTTGGCATGCGGGCCGGAGGAGGCGAGGCCCAGCAGGACCTGGCCCGGCTGCACGTCCGCCGGGTTGAGCATGCGGTCCTTCTCCACGATGCCCACGGCAAATCCCGCCAGGTCGTAGTCGTTCCCGTGATACATCCCGGGCATTTCCGCGGTCTCGCCGCCCGCCAGGGCACACCCCGCCAGCCTGCAGCCCTCGGCGATGCCGCGGACGACGGTTTCCGCAAGGTCGACATCGAGGCGCCCGGTGGCGAAGTAGTCCAGGAAGTAGAGCGGCTCGGCGCCGGTCACGAGGATGTCGTTGACGCACATCGCCACCAGGTCGATGCCGACGGTATCGTGGCGGTCCAGGGCGGACGCCAGCTTCAGCTTCGTGCCGACCCCGTCGGTGCCGGACACCAGCACGGGATTGCGGTATTCGCCAAGGGGCAGTTCGAACAGGGCGCCGAAGCCGCCGATTCCACCCAGTACGCCCTGCCTGTGGGTCTGGCGCACCACCGGCCGTATCCGGCGGACAAGTTCTTCACCGGCATCGATATCCACACCGCTGCTGCGGTAGTCCAGGGGCTGGTTGTCGGATTCGCGGGCGGACAAGGGTGGGGGGCGCTGGAAATGCGGGAATTATGCCTGATTCGGCGGTGTTTCGCCGTCGGGAGAACGTGCCTGTGCCGGCGGTGGCGGGGCGTGGCCGGGTGTCCCTGCCGTGGATGACCATCCGGATAATCCGACGTACAATACCCGGCTGGATTGTGACGACGGTATCCGCAGGGCCGCCTCCCAATGGTTTCTCTCATCCCCAACCTGTTGACCCTCCTGCGGATCGCCTCCTGCCCGGTTCTGGTGCTGCTGCTGGATGCGCGCAACTATGAAGCGGCGCTGCTGGTCTTCTTCGCCGCGGGCCTCACAGACGGCCTGGACGGCCTGGTCGCCAAGCGCTTCAACTGCGTGACCTACGTCGGAGCGATTCTCGATCCCATGGCGGACAAGCTCCTGATCACCTGTGCCTACGTGATGCTGGCGATCATGGGCGACATCCCGTTCTACCTGCTGGTGATCGTGATTTTCCGTGACGTGGTCATCCTCGGCGGATATACGGTGATGCTCATCGTCATGGAGGGCAAGGTGCCGATACAGCCCATTTACTGGAGCAAGCTGAACACGTTCCTGCAGATTTCCCTGGTGGTGTTCGTCCTGCTGGAACACAGCGGCTGGCTGAGTCTGGGCTACGTGATGAACCTGCTGATTCTTGGTGTCATCGTGACCACGGTCGTCAGCGGAACCCTGTACGTCTGGATCTGGGGGTTCAAGCGTGAACTGGTCCACGAGAGAAATTATTGAGCCGCCAGACCGTCATTCCCTCCGCCCCGCCTGACGAATTCAGCTTCGCCAGCTTCGAACCCGGCGGCAACCGTGCCCTGGTGGAGGCCGTGGAGGCCATCGCGGAGGGCCGGCGGCCGGGCACGGTATTGTACCTGTGGGGAAAAAACGGAGTGGGCAAGACGCATCTTCTGCATGCCTGCTGCGCTGCCGCGGGTGCTCTTGGCCGGCCGTTCCGGTACCTGAACTGTGACGGCTTCCCGAATGCCCGGGACGCGGACGTCCTGCCGGCCGCCAGGGAGCCCGGCTGTCTGGTCTGCCTGGACGATCTGCGGCCGCCGGAGCACGACGGGGCGCTGGAACTGGAATGGCTGTCGCTGTACGAGGAAGTCCGCCTGGCGGGGGGCAACCTGGTGGTTGCGGCCTCCGGGCCGCCCGGGGAAATCGGTCTTCGAACGCCGGACCTGGTCTCCCGGCTTTCCGCGGGCGGCGTCTTTCACCTGGCGACGCTGGATGATGCCGGCAAGCGGCGCGTGCTGCTGAAACGCTCCCGGGAGCGTGGATTCGACATGCCGGAGCCCGTCATTGAATACATCATGCGTCACCATGCCCGCGACACGGGATCCCTGTTCAGCCTGCTGGACCGGATCGACAGCGCGTCGCTGTCCCAGCACCGCCGCATCACCATCCCGTTCCTGCGGGAACTGTTGTCGGGGCAGGGTTGAGATGCGCGTCCCGCCCCCCCGCAACGCGGCAGCCGCCCGCCACTAGAGGACGGAGCCTTTCAGCAGCACCGCCGCGTTGGCCACGCGGCTTCCCAGCAACCGGGCCAGCCGGACCTCGTCCTCGCTGAACGGGGCATTGTTGTCGGCGCCGGCGACGTGGCTGGCGCCGTAAGGCGTGCCGCCGGTGCGGGTGTGGGCCAGCGCGGTCCCGCTGAAGGGCAGTCCCACCATGACCATGCCGTGGTGGATCAGGGGCAGCATCATGCCGAGCAGCGTGCTCTCCTGGCCGCCATGCATGCTCGTGGTCGACGTGAAGACACCGGCAGGCTTGTCCTTCAGCGTGCCTGACAGCCACTGGGGGGCGGTCTGGTCGAAGAAATACTTGATCGGCGAAGCCACGGTGCCGAAGCGGGTGGGGCTGCCGAGGACCAGGGCATCGCAGGACATCAGGTCCGCCGGCTCGGCGTAGACATCGCCCTCCTCCGGGATTGCGGGCGCGGTGGCTTCCGCCACGGAGGACACGGGCGGCACGGTCCTCAGTACCGCTTCGCAGCCGTCGACGCTCTCCACGCCATAGGCCACCTGCGACGCCAGTTCCGCCACGGATCCGTGCCGGCTGTAATACAGTACCAGGACAGATGTCATCGCGTGAGCAGGAATTCCATCAGCGCCTTCTGGGCATGCAGCCGGTTCTCGGCCTCGTCCCAGACCACGCTTTGGGGGCCATCGATCACATCCGCCGTCACCTCCATGCCCCGGTAGGCCGGAAGACAGTGCATGAACAGCGCCTCCCGGTCCGCCGCCGCCATGATCCCGGGGGTGACGCAGAAACCCTCGAAATCCCGCAGGCGGGCGTTTTTTTCCTCTTCCTGTCCCATGCTGGCCCAGGTGTCCGTCACCACGACGTCCGCGCCGCTGGCGGCCTCGGCGGGGTCGTGGGTCAGCGTCACGTGGCTGCCGCAGGCCGCCACCAGGTCCGGATCCGGCTCGTAGCCTGCCGGCGTCGCCACCACCAGCCGGAAATCCAGCTGCCTCGCCGCGTTCATCCAGGAATGGCAGACGTTGTTTCCGTCCCCGATCCAGGCGGCCCTGCATCCGGAGAAGTCGCCCCGGTGTTCCTGCCAGGTCTGCAGGTCCGCCAGAAGCTGGCAGGGGTGGTTGAAGTCCGAAAGGCCGTTGATCACGGGAACGGCGGCGTGCCGGGCCATTTCCGCGACACGTTCATGCTCGCCGGTGCGCATGATGATCAGGCTGGCCATGCGGGACAGGACCCTGGCGGTGTCGGCCACGGGTTCGCCGCGGCCGAGCTGGGAATCCGACGGCGCCAGGAAGATGGTGCTTCCGCCCAGGTGGGTGATGCCGGTTTCAAAGGAAACCCGGGTGCGGGTGGAGGATTTTTCGAACACCATGACCACGGTGCGATGGCGCAGCAGGTCGCTGGGCCTGCCCTCGGACAGCTCCCGCTTCATCCTTGTCGCCCGGTCAAGCACCTGCCGGATTTCGGCGGGCGAAAGATCCATCAGGCTGAGAAAATGTCTCGGAGACATGACACTGCACCCCCAGGGGAACCGGATGTATTGCGCCCTTCCACAGCACCGCGGGCGGACGGCCCCCAAATCAAAAAAGCACCGTCTTGCGGCGCTTGTCGGAAGTGATTTTACTGAACCCCGGGGACAAAATGCAATTGACGGTGATAGTATGACGAACCGCAGGGTGCAGCCGGCGGCGGGACCTGGCCACCGGCATGCTTCCCTGCCGCTGTCCGGCGCAACCACTCCATCCGTGATCTCCATCATCATCCCCACGTACAACGAAGGCCGCCAGCCCCTGGCGCTGGTCGAATCCCTGGCCGGCCTGCCGGGGCTCGGTGAAATCATCATCGTGGATTCCAGCGATGACGGCCTGTCGGGCCGGATCCTGCGGGACATCCGGGAAGGCGGCCGGGCGCGGGTCGTCCCGGCCAGGGCCAGGGGGCGCGCGGCGCAGATGAATCAGGGGGCGGAAATGGCCGCCTTTGAAATCCTGCTGTTCCTGCATTGCGACACCCGGCTGCCCGCCGACGCCGTCTCCAGGGTGGAACACGTCCTCGGGCATCGCCGCTGGGGACGCTTCGACCTGCGCCTGGACGATCCCGGCTGGCGGTTCCGGCTGATCGGATGCATGATCAACCTGAGATCGCGCCTCACCCGGATCGCCACGGGCGACCAGGCGATTTTCACCCGGAAGGATTTCTTCGTGGCCCAGGGCGGATTCGCCGGGATCGCGCTGATGGAGGATATCGAATTCTCGCGGCGCGCGGGCAGGCGGTCGCGGCCGGGGCTGGTCACGTCGCCGGTAACGACCTCCGCCAGGCGCTGGATCAGTCATGGAACGGTGCGTACCATACTCCTGATGTGGAAACTGAGACTGCTGTACCGCCTGGGAGCGGACCCCGACCGGTTGGCCGCGATGTACCGTACCGGCAGATGATGCAGCCCGGGAGGCAACCGGTCATTTACCTGTTTTGCAAGGCGCCGGTCGCCGGGCGGGTCAAGACGCGCATGCAACCCGGACTTTCCCCGCAATCCTGTGCCAGGCTGGCCGGGCAGATGTTCTCGCAGACCTGCGTCACGCTGTCCCGGCACTGGTCCGGTCCGCGGGTGATCGCGGCGGACCCGGATATCGGCCATCCCCTGTTCCGGCGGCTTGGCCGGGAACTCGGATTCGAACTGGAGCCCCAACAGGGCGGCGACCTCGGAGAACGCATGATCCACGCCCTTTCCAGCGGCATCGCGCGGGCTTCCGCCGCCGCGGTCGTGGGCGCCGACGTGCCGCATATCCCCGGGAGGATCGTCCGGCAGGCGGAGCGGCTGCTGCAGGCGGGGGAGGAAGTGGTCGGGCCGGCGGCCGACGGCGGCTTCTACCTGCTCGGCCTGCAGACTGACGGCACGCCCCTGTTCGGCGGCATCCGGTGGGGGCAGGGTGATGTACTGTCCCGGCTCCTTGAAAAGGCGCGGATGCAGGGGCGCCGGTTTCACCGGCTCCCGGAATTGCGGGATATCGATCGCGTCAGGGACCTCGAGTGGCTGGCGGCCAGGGACGCGTCCTACCGGCAATTCCTCCCGGCCCCCACGGTCGGCAGCCATGGCTGAGCCGGACCGGACCAGGGACCCGGCGGAATTCCACCGGTCTTTCCTGGGACCCCGGTACTGGGGAACCTGGCTGCTGCTGGGTGTCCTGAGAATCCTTGGCCACCTGCCGCGGCGCTGGGTGATGGGCCTGGGCGCCCTGGTCGGCGATCTCTTCCGTCTCGCCAACAAGAAACGCCGGCTGATTGCCGCGGTGAACCTGGCGCTGTGTTTCCCCGAGCTTTCGGCGGCGGAGCGGCAAAGGCTGCTCAAGGCCCATTTCCGCGCCCATGGCCGCGGCATTGTCGACATGGGGGTGACGCTGTGGTGCAGCAGGCGCCGCCTCCTGGAACTGGTGGACCTTGAGGGGTTCGAGGAACACCGGGAGCGCGTGGCCTCGGGGAAGGTGCTCGCGGTGACCTGGCACCTGACGACCCTGGAGATCACCGGCCTGCTGATGACCCTGGCGGGTCCCTCGGTGTCGATGATGAAACCGCTGGACAATGACCTGCTGACCTGGGCGGTGGCAAGGGGCCGATGCCGCCTGTCGGACCTCGACCTGATCGTACGCGATGCCGGCATGCGGCCGCTGCTCAAGGGGCTGCAGGACGGCCGGCAGTGCATACTGGTGCCGGACGAGGACTTCGGCGGACGGGGAGCGGAAGTTGCCTACGTGCCGTTTTTCGGAGTGTCCCGGGCCATGGTCACCACGCCGGGGCGCATTGCCCGTGCATCCGGTGCCACGGTCACCGTGTGCGCGACCCGGCTGGATCCGGGGACGGGCCGGTATGTATGCACCTTCGGCCCGCCGCTGGACGGTGTCCGCGGGGACGACCCCGAGGCGGATGCCGCCGCCATCTGCGCGGCCATGGAAAGCCTGATCCGCAGGGCCCCGGAGCAGTATCTCTGGACGTTCCGCTGGTTCCAGTCCCGTCCGGACGGGGGCGACAGTCCCTACGGTTCGGGATAGGGGAGGGTTTGGCGCTTGCCGCCAGGCCGGCTTCGCGGTCCCGCGTCACCCTGACAGGGCCGGTGCAGGTCTCGCGGGCGCCGGGATCCGCTGCCGGTGAATTCAGCCGTCCGGCGGGTTCCCGCCGGATTGCATCATGGCATCGAATTCCTCTTGTGACTTCCCGGCTTCATCGGCAAGCCACTGCCGGAACGCCGCGATGTCCGGCTCGTTCACCCTGCCCGGGGCGCAGACGAAATAATAGGATGCGTTGGACCGGCAGACCACTTCCGGAAACAGGCGGATCAGCCGTCCGGCATTGAGGTCATCCAGCACATGGGCGCTGCGGGCAAGGGCGATTCCCTGGTGGTCGATGGCGGCCTGGAGCGCCAGGCTGGTCTGGGGAAACTTGGTGCCGCTGGGCATGCGCCTGACCACCACGCCGGCTTCATGGAACCAGTCGCGCCAGCGGGGCAGGATGTCTATGGCGCTTCGCCTGAGCAGGGGCAGGTCGAGGAGGTCCTTCGGCTCCCCGGGCGCGCCGTGTTCCCTTAGAAAATAGGGGCTGCAGACCGGGAATACGTATTCGGTCAGAAGGAGTTCCTCGTGCAGGCTGCCCCAGTTCCCGTAGCCGAGCCGAATACCCACATCGGCGGTTTCCTGGTCAAACTCCACCAGCACGTCGGACGTGGAAATCCAGACATCGATGTCCGGATAGTCATGGTTGAAATGGCCGAGGCGGGGCACAAGCCACTTGAACGCGAATGACTGCAGCAGGGTCACCCGCAGGTCGGAAGGGCTTTCATCCTCCTCTTTGAGGTCTTCCAGGGTACTGGTGATCCTGAAAATAAAGTCCCGCACCACGGGCGCGAGCGCCTCTCCCGCCTCCGTCAGTGCCAGCCCGCGCCCCCGGCGCCTGAACAGTTTGACCCCCCACAGCTGTTCGGCATGGTGGATCTGGTGGCTGATGGCGCTTTGGGTCACATGGAGCTCCTTGGCGGCCCGGGTGTAGCTCAGGTGGCGCGCCGCAGACTCAAGGGCTCTCAAGGCCGCGATGGGGGGAAAATGGACGGGCATCCTGGTTTGTCCAAGGGGGGGATTTATTCATGAATGATTGTTCATGCATTGTATGAGAATTCATCGTTTGTATACAGATGCAGCGGGCCTTATATTCCTGTCACAGCCGGTTTGTAGACGACACGCAAACCAAGTTTTCAACGTAATGATACAGGTGCGACACATGAACGAAATGTTTATCAAGGTGGGCGTCGCATATGTCGGCGCACTGACCGTCCTTACGATTTTACTGACCCAGTTTCAGGGGGGGGTATGACCGTGCGTACAAATGAACAGATTGCAAATCCCGAGAACGTTGTCCTCGGACAATTCCAGAGGAACTTCCTGGTTCGCTTGATCCACAGGCTGCAGGCCTGGAACCGCCGCCGTCTGGCAATCCGCGAACTGCAGGCCATGCCGGATTCACTGCTCCGGGACCTGGGAATCGAGCGGTACGAGATCAGGGATGTGGTACTGAACGGTGGTGATTTTTCCCAACTTCGTCCAAGGAAAACCGAATCAGCGGTGGCTCCGCTCAAAAAAGCCGCGGCGTAGAACTTGTTTTACTCCTCCATTGGTGTTTATTACAGCCCTCTCCCCGAGGGCTTTTTTTTGCGCATCAGTCAAGGGGCCACACGCCATTCCCGGCGCACCAAATGTACACGGCTCCATTGACGGGGCCGTGAATCAGGGATTCCACAGGCACCTGTTCCGAAACTCAAGCCGCCGTCAGGCCACCGCCCTGAGGCCGTTTTTCGCGACCAGGGTAAGCAGTTTCAGGGAAGCGCCACGCGGTCGTTTCTCACCGCGCTCCCATTGGCTTACCAGTCCCGTTGTCACATTCAGGTATCGCGCGAAGACGGCCTGGCTCGCATTTTCACGGAGTCGGAGGTTACGTATCTCCTCCGGCGACATTTCGTCGACCTTCGTCAGGCACATCTCGTCAAACTCCCGCATGGTCTGCTTTGACACCACGCCGGCATCCACCATGTCTTGCACGGTTTCATGAACTGCCGCAAGTGCCTCGCTCTTGTATACCCTAACCATCGCAAATCACCTCGCTGATTTTTCCACTGCGCAGGAGCGCTTTGATGCCTGCTCCATCCAGCCTGAACATTTCGGCCGCCATCGCCCGAAACGCCTTGAACTCATCCCGGCGCAGATTTTCCCGGGAGCTATTCGCAATTCTGCACACAAGGAATGAGAGGTCATCGTATCGCAACAGCAAAATTGTACGGAAACCGCCAGGTCGGCCGCCGTCCTCACGGGCAAGGTCATCCACGCTGTCGATGCGCCGATTCAGGCATTGGCGGTTCATGACGTTGACTCCGACATCGGTCACGTTCAGCCAACTGCCGTGCTTCGGAGTGTAGACCAACCCGAATCGAACCCATAGCGCCATGGCCTGGTCAGGAATGCCCTACCCAAGAGTGCAGAAATTGACCATTCAGGATAAACTGGACGGTAAGCGGTTCAACACTCACTGAGCAGTAGGCCGGCTCAGTGGTCAAGCCATGATTCCGAGCGACTGAAGCCAATGACCTCCTTCGAGCAAATTCTCCAACTGGCATCCTGGGTGGCTACCGCCTGCCTGGCATTCTTGATTCTCGCGTTCCTGATCGGAGTGATATCCGGGTGAATGGCTGCAGCCCATAACTACTGGTTGCGATAAAAGGCATTTCAGTGACCGACCACCAAGATACCCGGATGAAGGCACAGATCGAAACCGGGCACTTCGGTAATAAGAGCGAAGAGGTACGCGAGTTTATCCGAGAACGGCAACTCCGCGAACAGGAAACCCCGGAAGAAGTCGCCGTCATCCGCGAGGCGCTGGTAGAAGGCGAGAAAAGCAGTTTCAGCGACCGCAGCGTTGATGAGATTTGGGAAGAGGCGAAGGCCCGGCAAATAAGTCAAAGCATGCCTGGTTATCGCCTTACCGGAACAGCCGACAAGGATTTGCTGGAAATAGCCCTTCATGGCTTAGAGAAATTTGGTGAGCATCATGCGGATCAATACCGGGATCGGTTCAACGCGCGATTTAGGGAAATTGCCGCTGATCCTCTGCGATACCAGGCAGTGGACCACATTCATGACGGCTACAGGCGGAGTGTCTGTGGCTCACACTTGATCTGCTATCGCGTTGATCCTGAAGAAGTCGTTATCGTGCGGATTCTCGGCAGCCTGGACACACGAAGCGCGTTGAACGATGAAATGAATATGAGCAGTGAAAAGAGGAAGGATGAAATGGCTGACGCAGAGCGCAAATTGATAAAGGAGCGTTGGCAAAGATTTGAAGAAACCGGAGAGACGGTCAGCCATGAAACGGTTATGGCATGGCAAGCCAGTCTCGACCGGTGAAGATTCCGGATGTGGTGACACCGATCACAGGCTGAGCTGAAATTCCACACTACCATTTGGGGGCACGAACCCCCGATTCGGACACATGGGGTGAACCCCGCGATCTTCTTTGTTTCGTTACAGTATTAGCTTGACTGCGGCACTCTCTTCCGATATATATTTTGCCAAAACAAAGGTAATCATGAAGTTTTGTGCTGGGTATTGTCATGACCTTCGTCACTCGTTCGCTCTCGCCACAGGAGAGTCGCGTCGTCCTCAGCATGGCAGAGGACGGCAGCAAGGAAATCGATCGCCGGGAAATCATCGACATGCTCCGCGTCAGCCCGCAGGCTGCAGACCACGTGATCCGCTCGTTGCGCCGCAAGGGATGGCTGGAGCGCGCAAGCTGGGGCCGCTACCTGCTGATACCCCCCGAAATGGGTCCCGATGCTCTCGGAGAAAGCAACGTCCTGGCTCTCGCCAGCCGCATCGCCGAACCGTACTACTTCGGCTATTCCACGGCCGCAACATACTACGGCTTCACGACACAGCATCGCCAGGTCATTCGACTGGTGACGCCGGTGCGTACACGACACCGACGTGTGCTCGACACGGAAGTCCGCATCGTCAATCCGGTCCCAAGTAAATTCTTCGGATTCGGCCCGGTGGACGTGCTCGGCCATACCGTCATGATGTCCGACCGTGAAAAGACCGTCATCGACTGCATCGACCGTCCGGACATCGCCGGCGGCGAAGGAGAGGCTGCTACCGTCCTGGCGACGGCCTGCCGCCTCATCGATTGGCACAAGGCGGCCAGTTATCTGGAGCGGATGTCCTCCAAGACTCTCACGCGGCGTTTCGGATGGCTGGCGGAACGTGCCGGCACCACGATCCCGGGGGATGTACGCACCCATCTCCAAGAACTTGCGCAGGGACCCGGCAAAGCGTTTTTCGGCCCGAGAACCCCCATGCGCGGCGCAATCGGCTATCAGGACAATTGGCAACTTACTGTCAACGTCGCCAGTCAGGACTTGAGCGACAGTGCCGGAATCGCGCGGCGATGTTCGCATCGGAGCGCTGAGAGATTCTGACCCGACCACAAGTCCAGCGTTACTCAGTTGAATCCGGGCTGCGTGACATCATGATCGCTGAAAACGAGATCGTGCTCACCTACCTGCTTCAGCCATTGGTCCGCTGATCCCAAGCAATCCAACCTGACCGGATTACTGCTGCCTGCCTGCAGAGATTTGTCTTCCTCGCGGAGCTTGATCCTGCGGAAAGGTCACTTGCGGCCGATCTCCACCAACGCGATCACGCAACGTGGATGATGCTTCGAAACAATCTGTCAACTAACCGGACTTGAACAGTGTAGCGAGCAAATGAACTGCCCGGTCCAGTAGCACATAATCCGTCCTGGTTCAGTGACATCGACTGGAGGCGTCATGGGACGGATGGAAGGCGACGGGATGCCGGGGGGCGGGATCGCGGCGAGCCTAAACCTAAACGTTGACATGTGCGCAATCCGCAAAGTAGCATCCCGGCGCATCTGGTTTCAGGGGGCTCCCCGGGAGTGAGTGGCGAACATGGTCATGCTGAACGAAATGCCGGCGGTGGGGCGTGGGTTCATCGGGAACTTGAAACTGCCGGTATTCGAGGATCCCGCTTGGACCGGGACCGTGCCTGCCGGGGAGCGCCGGATCTCGGTCGTCTCGACGGCGGCCGTGTCGCGGCGCGGCGACAAGCCGTTTTCCTGGCTCGCGAAGGACTACCGGGCGTTCGGAAAGGACGACCGGGACCTCGTGATGACCCATGTCGCGGTCGAATACGACCGTTCCGCCTGGCAGCAGGACCTGAATACGATTATCCCTTTCGACCGGCTTGAGGAGATGGCCGGGGACGGAGAAATCGGGTCGGTCGCCGAGGAGCACTATGCCTTCATGGGGGCCGCCGATCCGGTCACCATGGAAGGGCCGGCCAGGGAGGCGGCGGCACGGATGAAACGGGACGGTGTCAACACGGTATTCCTCATACCCATATGACCCTTCTGCACGCGCGCCGTGTGCGGGCTTGCCCATTATTTCGAATCCGAAGGCCTCTCCACGGTCCTGGTCGGCTTCGTGCGCGAGCATATCGAGGCGATCCGTCCGCCGCGTGCGCTGTGGCTGGACTTCCCGATGGGGCGCCCCATGGGCATGCCGAACGACCCGGCCTGCCAGATGAAAGTGATCCGCGCCGCGTTCGGACTGCTCGACGCCGACGCCGGTCCGGTGCTGGAAGACTTTCCCGAAGTCATCCCGGTGAAGGACGGCCGCATGGGGTACGCGCTGCCGCCGGACCTCGTGCTGACCACGGACGAGATCGGCGATCTGGATGCGCTGACGGACTCGGTCCAGCGCGAGATCGAGGCATTGCGCCCGGCCTACGAGGCGGCGGTGGCCGCCCGCGGACGGACGACCGTGGGGGCGAGCGAACTCCCGATCGGGGAGTACGTGCCCTTCATCGCGGCCTTTGTGCGCAATGAAAAACCGAGGAGTCCCAGGAAGGGATTGCCGGCGATTCCGTTACTCAAGCTGGTGGTCGAGGACCTGGAAGCCTACTACACCGAGACACGCACGCATCGCGACGGCATCGACGATTTCGAATTGCTGGGCAAGTGGTTCTGGGAGGAATCCATGGCGGGCCGTCTCCTGCTGTCCCTGGAGGCGGTCTCGCTCGAATCCGAGGACCGGGTGATGCGCCAGATCGTCGAGATGTCGCTGATGTCGCCCCGCTTCTGGTCCGAGGGGCCGTTGCCCGGTACGTCCGCGGCCGGCTGGTAAGGGGCGCGCAGGCCGGCCCGGCCCCGCAGCCTTCGCTTCCCTCCATCCCGGAACGGGGGCGCGGCCGGCTCCGCCGGACGGGATTCGCCGGGCGCGCAACCGGTCCGCAGACGGTCTTGTTCCGTCCCCGGGGCTCGTGAAACAGTCACTCCGGACGCACGACGGGTTCTCGTGGAGGGGAATGGCGGAAGAGCGTGGGAGTCGAACCCACCAGGGACGTTGTACGCCCCTCACTGGATTTGAAATCCAGGCGCCCCACCGGGGTGCGATGCTCTTCCCTCGGAACGTGCCCCTTGGCCCGGGAAGACGGCCGAAGCGGGACGCTGGATGCGGCGATGGTTGCCGGCCCGCACGGTGAATCCGATGCGATCGAAATATTCCAGCAGGTCGATGATGAAGTTCCTCCCCATCCGCGCCCGGCTCCGGAATTCGGCCACGGAAAAGACGCCATCGTCCGAATCGTCGGCCAGCGCCTCGGCAACGGCCCCCAGCCGCGCCAAGTAGGATGACGGGACGTATCGGTTCCTGGCCACCAGCACCATCTCGCCGGCCCTGACCGCGTTTTTCAGGGACGCCTCCAGCAGTTCCGGGTCCATACCGAGCTCTTCCGCCGCGGCAAGCAGGCTCGGCGGCGCGCCCGAGGGCGGCGCCAGGCACGCCCCGGCACGCGCCCAGAGCCGGCGCTCGTGCTCCGGAATCCGGACGACGTGCGATGGCGAATGGAACCGCGCGCCCTGCCGGACCAGCCGCCGACCGTTCACCAGTTCGTCCAGTGCCTCTTCGAGCACGGGCGTGTCGGTGCGGGGCCGCAGTGCGGATTGGATGTCACCGAGGCCGGGGCCGGCCAGCGCCGGCCTCGACTGGTGGAATGCCTCGGCTGCGGTCTCTATGCGTGTCAGCAGGTCCTGCCAGTGCGCCGCACTGAAGACCCGCTCATTCGGACGGCGCCCCGCACGCCGCAGCGCAAGGGAGTCGACCAGCGCGTCCACCCGGGGCCCGGAAAGGCAGTGCGAGATGGCGAAGGGCGCCAGCGGCACGCCGGCGTCCGCGATTTCGGCCAACGCGCCGAGCACGTCGACCGGATCCCGATGCAACCGTGCCCGCAATGCGGCGATGCGGGCCGGCCGCGCCCGGCCGCGTTTGGGTGAAAACGGGTCGATCACCCGGCCGCCGGCAATCGTCCGTTGCGCGGCCGGGTCCCGCAGCACGAACCGGTCGCCGTGGACGGCGAGGGCATCCCGCGCCAGCACCAGTTGCGCCAGGCCCGTGCCGCCTGCCGCGATGCTGCCTCCGGAAAGGACCGCGACGCGGGCAGGGATGCGGTCGGTGCCGATGTGCAGATGCGTCGGCGTCCAGTGCTTCAGCGGGCGGGGCTCCGAGGCCAGCACCTGCAGATCGACGTCGATTCTGCCGGTCGGCGCGTAGAGGTCCGGATGCGTCAGCCAGTGCCCGCGCCGCACCGAGCCCTCGCCGACGCCGCGCCCGACGATGTTGATCGCGCAACGCTCGCCGGCCCTGGCCCGGTCACCCGCCGCGTCGTGCACGCGAAGCCCGCGTATCCGCACCTTCGCCCCGTCGGAAGAGACTAGCATGCTGTCGCCGACAGCGGCCTCTCCGGCGAGCACCATGCCGGTTACGACCAGCCCGACTCCCTTGAGGGTAAATGCCCGGTCGATCGCCATGCGAAAGAGGCGATCCACCGGACGGACGCCCGTCTCCCGCGCCTGGGCGTGCAGGTTGTCTCTCAGCGCGTCGATGCCTTCGTTTTCGGGGGCGCAGACCGGATAGACGGCGGGACCCCCGTCACCGGCCTCGCCGAGCAGCGCCTCCACCTGGTCCCGGACGTCCAGGACTCGGGCCCGGTCGACCCGGTCGATCTTGGTGATCGCGACGATCCGCCGGTCGATGCCAAGCAGGTCCAGGATCGCGGCGTGTTCCCGCGTCTGCGGCATCACGCCGTCGTCCGCCGCCACCACCAGCAGGCCGAGGTCGATGCCGCCGACACCGGCAAGCATGTTGCGGATGAATTTCTCGTGCCCCGGCACATCCACGAATCCCAGGGCCGTGTTGTCCGGGAAGGTCTGATAGGCAAACCCCAGGTCGATGGACAGGCCCCGGGTCTTTTCCTCGGGCAGGCGATCGGTGTCCGTGCCCGTCAGCGCCTTGACGAGCGCGGTCTTGCCGTGATCCACATGTCCCGCGGTCGCGACAATCATGGAACCGACAGGTTCTGCAGGTTGGCGACGAACTCCGATTCGTCCTCCAGGCAGCGCAGGTCAAACCACAGGCCGTCGTCGGCGATCCGGCCGATGACCGGCACCGGCAGCGCGCGAAATGCCCCGGACAGCCGCATCAGCGCCTTCCCGGGCCGGCGGGTACCGGGACGGGTGATGTGCAGGGCCGCGCTCTCCAGTCGATCGACCGGCAGGGCGCCGCTGCCCACCTGGCTGTGTATCCGGCGGACGGTGACCCGGAATCCTTCGCAGCGGCGCTGGACGGCCGGGGCGAGGCGGGTCGCCAGCCGTTCGATCTCCGTCACGTCACGGGTCAGCCAGCGGAGCGACGGCAAGTCTTCCGCCAGACGCCCCGGGTCCGTGTACAGTCGCAGCACGGCGTGGAGTGCGGCCAGCGTGACCTTGTCGGGCCGGACGGCCCGGGTGATGGGGTTGCGCTTGATTCGCTCGACGAGGTCCCGGCGGCCGGCGATGATCCCGGCTTGCGGTCCGCCGAGCAGTTTGTCGCCGCTGAAGGTCACCAGGTCGGCGCCGGCCGCGAGGCTTTCCCGGACGGTGGGCTCATGCGGCAGGCCGAAGTCCCCCAGATCCACCAGGGAGCCGCTGCCGAGGTCCGTCACGAGCGGCACCCCGTGCCGCCGCGCGATCCGGGCGAGTGCCGTTTCACCGACGCTCTTGGTGAAACCCCGGACCTCGTAGTTGCTGGTGTGGACCTTCATCAGCAAGGCGGTCCGGGTGACGATCGCGTTCTCGAAATCCCTTTCGTGGGTGCGGTTGGTGGTGCCGACCTCCACCAGCTTGCAGCCGGCCCTGGCCATGATGTCGGGCATCCGGAACGCGCCGCCGATCTCGACCAGCTCCCCCCGCGAAACCGGAACCTCCTTGCGGCGCGCCAGGGTATTGAGCGTGAGCAGCACGGCGGCCGCGTTGTTGTTGACGACCAGCGCGCGCTCTGCTCCCGTCAGCTGGCACAGCAACGGCTCCGCATGCCGGTGGCGGTCACCGCGTTTCCCCGTGGCCAGGTCGAATTCGAGACTGCTCGCGCCCCGCGCCACCCCGACCATCGCCTCGATCGCGGAGGCGGGCAGGGCGGCCCGTCCCAGATTGGTGTGCAGCACGGTTCCCGTCAGGTTGATCACGCGCCGCAGCGAAGGCGCGACGGTACGGGCCACCTCTTCCGACAGGGCGGCCAGGAGATCCCCAGCTTCGATGGACCCATCCGCCAGGACCCGGTCCCGGGCCGCCGCCAGGACGTTCCGTGCGCATCGGGTTACCAGGGGCGCCCCGTACTCATGCACCAGGCAGGCGGCGTCGGGACCGTTGACCAGCCGATCGACGGACGGCAACTCCGCGGGACGGTCGATAGAGCGCATGCCGGGCTGCGGGGGTCAGGAGGGTCCGGCCCCGGAACGTTGCCGCCGCCGCTTCCCCCGGGCGCCATCGAGTCGTGCCTGCACGAGCCGGTACGCGGTCGACGGACGGCCTTAGGACGCGGCCGCCGAACGGGAGGCGTGGAACCGCATCTCTACCCGGCCGGGGTCCCCGAAGTCCGTGCAGACGGCATTCCCGGGACGGTCGATATGGATGTCGCACGCGGTGCCGGTGGATACCCGCTCCCCAGCGCGCAGCGACAGGCCTCGGACCACCTCGTCCGGAAGATTGTCCACCGGCTCGAGGGAACGGCGGTGTTCCAGTAGGAAGGCGGCAGTGTCCCCGGATACGTTCATGGCACGGGGGATTCTGTCACAAAAGCCGTGGCGCGGCGAATCTGGGCAGGTCCGCCGTGTAGCCAGTCCTGGACAGCCGGACCCTGGATCAAGAGCGAAACTCCCTACCTTCATACGCGACCGGATCCCGGGGCACGGGCCGCTGCAGACCTGGCATGCAGGGGTTAGCTTTCGAAGTGACTCGAGGCGGCCCTGTTTCCCTGCTCCGCCGGCTTGTCCTGATTCGAGGCTAAACATCTTCCGGAGCTTCGGGATAAACTCCCGTGGTCGACCAACCAACAAAGACCGATGCTCTGGATCAAGGCATTCCACATCATCTTCATGGTGACCTGGTTCGCCGGAATGTTCTACCTGCCGCGCCTGTTTGTCTATCATGCCATGTGCACGGACGAGGCGGGAAACGCCCGCTTCAAAACCATGGAGCG
>JAJDTE010000185.1:0-5844 GCA_022827325.1 Gammaproteobacteria bacterium
ACAAGAGGCTTTCCTTTTTGGCGCAGACGACCCAATTTCTCCCGATGACTGCCGGCTTGCGGGCATCATATTCCGTGCTTTCCGGTACCGGAATCCGGCCGTGACGGACTGATGGATTCCACCAGGATAGTCGTTGTGGGCCGTGACGGCGTCATCAACCGTGATTCCGAAGACTGCATCAGGTCGCCGGCAGAGTGGGAACCGTTGCCCGGCAGCCTCGAGGCAATCGCCCGGTTGTGCCATGCCGACTACCGTGTCGTGGTGATGACCAACCAGCCCGGAATCGCCGGGGGACGCCTTACCCTGAATGCCCTGAACCGCATTCATCAGAAAATGCTCGGACAGCTGCATGCCCTTGGCGGGGAAATCGATGCGATCTTCTTCTGCCCCCATGGTCCCGGCGATGGATGCCAGTGCCGCAAGCCCCTGCCTGGCCTGTTTCTCGACCTGCAGCAACGCCTTAAATGCAATCTCAACGGTGTGGACGCCGTGGGAGACTCCCTAGAGGACCTGCAGGCTGCCCGGGCTGCCCAGGCCAATCCCGTGCTGGTGCGTACCGGAAAGGGCCTCGGGACCGAGGCCGCCCTGGCCTCCGGAGCGGACGCCGGTGAATTCGGCGGAGTGGCAATCCACGACGACCTTGCGGGGTACGTGGAATCGCTGCGCGAACGGGGGCTGCTGGCCTCATGACCGGTGTCAGATCGCTGATATACCTGGTGGGTCAGATAGTCAGCGCGGTCATCATCGAAATCGCCATATTGCTGACCGTGCCGTTTCCCCGCCGCATCACCGACCGGGTAATCGGCACCTGGGCGCGGTTCAATATCTGGACGTTGAAAGTGGTGTGCGGACTCGACTACCGTGTCCGGGGCCTGGAAAATCTTCCCGACGAGCCGGCCATCGTCATTTCCAATCACCAGTCAGCCTGGGAAACGCTCTGTTTCCAGCTGTTCTTCCCGCCGGTATCCTTTGTCCTCAAGCGCCAGCTCCTCTGGATTCCGATTTTCGGCTGGGGGCTCGCAGCCTACCGGCCCGTCGCCATTGACCGGTCACAGAAAATCCGGGCGCTGGACCAGATGATCCATCAGGGAATCGAGAGACTGTCCGATGGCAGATGGCTGGTGATCTATCCCGAGGGAACCCGGATGAAGCCGGGTTCCCCGGGCACATTCCAGGCGGGGGGCGCCATGATATCCAGCAGGTCGGGGGCGCCGATCCTTCCGGTGGCGCACAACGCCGGCGTGTTCTGGCCGCGCAGGAGCTTTCTCAAGTACCCGGGCACCATCGACGTGGTGATTGGCGCGCCGGTCTGGCCCGAGGGGAGAAAAGCGCGTGCGATCAATGGAGAGGTGGAAAGCTGGATCAGGGCCCGGATGGCCGAACTGCCCGGCGCCCGGGGCTGACTCAGGGGTTTCCTGGCCGTTCTGCGGCTCCGGGGAAACGGGACCCGTCCCGGCAACTCCCGGGATGCGCGCCGCTCAGGGACCATCTCACGGCTCCGGGGTGATCGCGGCTGACAGGCGGACGAAATCGCCGGGTCCCAGGGCTTCGGCACGCAATGAGGGATCGATCCCGGCTTCACGAAACTGCGCCGGCGTGACGAGTTCACGCAGCGTGTTTCGCAACGTCTTGCGCCGTTGGGCGAAGGCCGCGGACACCAGCCGGCCCACCAGCTTGCGGTCCATGGTCATTGGGTCAGGGCGGGGGACGAGCCGGACGATGCTGGAATCCACCTTGGGGGGTGGAGTAAAGGCTTCCGGGGGAACATCGAACAGCCGCTCGCATTCCAGTTCCAGCGCCACCATGACGGACAGGCGCCCGTAAGCCTTTGCGCCCGGGGTGGCCGCGAGCCTTGCGGCGACCTCCTTTTGCACCATGAACACCATGATATCAATTTGCGGCAGCTGGTCCATCAGGTGGAACAAGAGCGGGGTGGAGATGTTATAGGGCAGATTGCCCACCACGCGATAGGGCATGTCCGGGCAGCGGCGCGGCAGATCGGCCAGGTCGCAGCGCAGGATGTCCTTCTGAACGAGCTTCAGCCGGTCGGACCCGAAGCGCCCGGCCAGCCGGGCAACCAGGTCCCGGTCCAGTTCCACCGCCGTGATTTCCGGCAGCCGTTCCAGCAGCATTTCCGTGAGTGCCCCGAGTCCCGGCCCGATTTCCAGCAGATTGCAGGGATTGCCGGCGCACCCCGCCCGGGCGATGCGGTCCAGGACCTGCCGATCGTGCAGGAAATGCTGTCCGAACCGCTTGCGCGGAAGATGCCAGGCCATGGACCCGTCGTTGCCGCTCATGGGTCAGGTACCCCGGGACGGATTTCCCCCGGAGAATTCCATGGCGAGGCGAATCGCGGCGATCAGGCTGGAGGCGCTGCCGTGGCCGCTGCCGGCGAGATCGAGCGCAGTTCCGTGATCCACGGAAGTGCGGATCAGCGGCAGTCCCAGCGTGACATTGACAACTTCACCGAAGTCTCGGTACTTGACCACCGGCAGTCCCTGGTCATGGTACATTGCCAGGACGGCGTCCAGGCGCCCGAGCACGGACGGCGTGAACGCGGTGTCTGCCGGAAGAGGGCCAACCAGCCTCATGCCTCCGGACCCGAGGGAACGCATCGCCGGGACGATGGTGTCGATTTCCTCCGTTCCCATGTGGCCGCCCTCGCCGGCATGGGGGTTGAGACCGAGTACGCCGATCACCGGCCTGTCCAGTCCATAGAGCCGGCCGATGTCCCGGTCCACGATCTCAAGGACGCGGGTCAGGTGGTCACGGGTGATGGCCATGGGCACTTCCGCGAGGGGCAGGTGGGTCGTCGCCAGGCAAACGCGCAGCCCGGGACCGGCCAGCATCATCACCGGCATGTCGCAGCCGGCGCGCTCCGCGATCCATTCCGTGTGCCCCCGGAAGGAGATGCCGGCGTCGTTGATGACCGCCTTGTGCACCGGGGCGGTGACCATCGCGTCGGCCCGGCCATCCAGGCACAGGTCGACGGCAGTGTCGATGCCGCGGACAACCGCGCGGGCATTTTCAGGGTCGGGGCGTCCCGTCCTGACGTCCCGGGAAACGGGTATGTCGACAACCGGGATCAGCCCCGCGCGGTGCGGCGCCGGGGCACATGCGGGGTCGACTGCCTGGATTTCCACATCGAGCCCGAGCATGGCGGCACGCTGGCGGAGAACCTTGCTGTCCCCGAGCACGGTGATCGCTCCAGCGAGGGGTTCCGTGAGCGCCGTCAGGACAATATCCGGGCCGATGCCCGCAGGCTCACCGACGGTGACAACGATCCGGGGCGGAGCGGAGCGGGTCACGCGCGATCATCCCCGTACAGAATCCATTCTGTTGCCGGAGCAAGCCGTCTTGCCCGCGACGGATGTATCCAGTCAGTCACTGCTCCCCTCCAACCAGAACAGATCGGCCTCGATCCAGCCGAACCGGTCAAAATCCACCCGGCCTCTGCGGTCGAACACCACCCCCTCGGCCTGCAGCAGCCTGCGCTGTTCCGTGTCCGCCTGGCCGCCCTTCCGGAGGCTGATCTCTCCGCGGCTGTTGATGACCCGGTGCCATGGTACGTTGTCGTGGGCGCTCAGCGCCGCCATGGCGTAGCCCACCTGCCTCGGACCGGTTCTGACCATTCTGGCAATTCCGCCATAACTGGCCACCTGCCCGGGAGGAATGCGCCGGACCACGCGGTAGATCCGCTGGTAAAGGCTTTCACCGTTTTGGTCATCCGGCACGATGTGGCGTCTGGGATTGCTCTCGGCATGAATTATAGCGGCAGGCCGTCATGATCACGACTGTTGTGGCTTTCATCTCTTCCGGTCCTTCGGGTCTCGTAGTTGCTCCAATATACCCAGTTGCTGCCGCTGTCCATTTCGAGACTGTCGCGCCCGGCGGCTAGCAATGTTGGAGCGTCCGGGCTTTACTGTTCACCATAATTCTTGCGCTGAAGTGTTTCCCGCCAGCAACCTGATTCAATCCGTCAGACAACGGGATGCCGGACTGCGAAGAGGCTCTCCCAACGTCGAGAGCATCCGGTTCATGCCTGGGCGCTGGACATTCCCCCACCGCAGATTCCGATTCTCGAAAACCGGTATTTCGTCAGCATCGATAGCTGGTTCTTGCCTACGTACGGCTGATCCCATCCAGGTCAGAGGGTCGAAGCCGGTAGCGAATGACATTGCCTTCGTGCAATCCAAAAAATTCACGCTGAATGTAATCGACCACCTGTAGGCGGTCCTCTTCGGAAATACCGGCCTCAGCGGCCATTGACGTGATCATCTCGGGATCGAACCCTTTCCGGTTGAGTACGCTGTGGCGCACAGCCTCGCGCACGAAATCGCGGTAAACGAGGGCGGTTCTGTCGGGCACCTCAAGCTCGGCACGCAGGACACGGTAGTTTTCTGCCGAGGTCAGATAGGCATCCATGTAGGCGTCCCGCAGCAAGGCAATGTTATTCAGTTCATATACTCCGATCAATCCGTTGATGTAGTCACCGTCATCCATGGTCAGAAACGACATCGGAGCCAGGTTTTCTTTGAGGAGCGGAATGTTGGAGGCGACTCGCGAGGTCCTCTTGTTGATGTCATCGAAGGGCTGTAAATACGGGATATGGACGAGCAGGAAGAAGGATTGCTCAAACGGATCGGTTATGGCAGTTGCCTTTTCGATGAGGATAGAGAACTCCTCCTCGATTTCGTATTGGTCGCCGAGCGGCCTGTAGCTTGAGTGAGTGATGCCGACGGGCATGCGGCGCAGCCGGCCTACCATGGCAGGATCGGCGAGAAGACCGTCTGCAAGCAGGGCATGAATGTTGGTTATGTCGGGTCGGCTGATCGTGATCGCCTCAAGATTGTCCACGACGTACTGGATCGCCTCCTTGTGATTGAGAATCATGAGCGCTTCCTTGCGATCCTTGCCGGAGGCTATTTCGCCGAACCGGATGAGCCGCTCGGTATCAAGGATCGAAAAGGTGTTGCCTTCCATCCGCGATGACGCCCAGGACAAATCCACAAGAAGGCGTTCAAGTATGCGCTGGGCGTATGTGCCTGCTGGCAAGGACGGCAAGGCGGGCGTGCCGGCATCCCGCAGTCTCTGCCGTTCGTCGGTTCCAAGGTAGTAACTCCTGCCTGGCACATATTGATCGATGAAGTCCTTATTGTGGTTCGCCGGCTTGCGTCGGTTATAGGGCTCGACAAGATGGCCACGGATCACCGCAGTGCCGGCTAGGTAGTAGCCGGTGGCGCGGCCCTTACCGGAGACCTCCAGTTTGTTCTCTTCCACCAACCGCCTGAGGGCACGCCAGATCGTCGAGCCGCTGGTGTCCGGAGCGGTATACCGCCTGATTTCTTCTCGCCGGGAGCCGGGATGGGCGGCGATGTAGTCGAGAATTTCCTGATCTGACAGCTTCATGAAACGATATATCCAGCATATGAAACGATTATGTAATTATAATATATACTTTTTTTTCAAGTTCGAATTTTTCATTTCATATATTTTGAAACGATAATCAGATCAATTCCCAAAATGAAACGAAAACTAAAATTGATGAAAAGATTAAGATATTGATTTTAATAGATCATATAAGAGAATCATAGAATCGTTTCAGGGAATATGAAACGATTTCCCGGGTACCAAGCTGGGTTCCGCATGCGGAGTCGGCATAACGGGCTCGGGGAATCCCCCGAGGGCCCGCAGGCGGACGCCCCTGGCCGCATCGAATAGACCCTTGGCGGTGAAATGACTACACTAGCCGGCACGTTCGGAAGACAGTGTCCGCATCAGACATGTTTGAATTGCTCAAGGCTGGCGGCTTTCTGATTTGGCCCATTCTCCTTTGTTCCGTGA
>JAJDTE010000016.1:0-2654 GCA_022827325.1 Gammaproteobacteria bacterium
GCCGGCCATTTCCTGTTTGAAATCCCCGATCCGCCACCGGAGAAGCGACCGGGACAACGGCTCCCGCAGCGACAGCCTATGCCCCAACCTTGCCATGATCAGAACACTGGAGGTGTAGTATGAAGCATAATTCCTCCTCTCATCCATGCGTTGCCGGAACCGTTCCCTGTTCTTTTTGCGTCCCTGCTCGATGTCACGATATGCCACGGTCCCGGTCAGCCTTTGACCCGGCGGTCGTAGCCGATGCCGCTGGCGCGGATGCCCCAGGCCTGGAGGCGGCACTTGCGGTCGTCGATGCCCGTGGCGATGATGATGCCGTCCCGCCCGGGCCGAAGGGCCCTGACCTTCTCCAGCGTCATGATCGAGGGCCGGGGCTTGCCCTTGCCGGTGGGGCCCTCGGGGTGGACGGGGACGATGTCGCCATCGGCCTTGGATTGAAAGAACTGCACGGCGAACCGGTCGTCGGGCAGGCCGTCGCCGGTCACGTGCATCAGGAAGGTGGTTTCGTTCTTCAGGTTCTGGATCGAGGGGGTCATGGGGCCTCCGGGGAACGGGTGATGAAAGGACGACGGAGGCCCGGAGCCGGAAGAGGAAGAACCTCCCCCGGCCTCTGGGCCATCCGGCCCCTCGCGGCCATGACATTCCTCCTGCCGTTGACGGGCAGCCTGATGGAGAAGCTGAAATGGATGCCGTGTCCGGGACGGCTATGGGCGGCTGTGCCGCCAGAAACGGCCCTGGAACAATCGCCCGTGCCGGCGGATCATGGCTGTGGCCGTCATCATGGCTAGGGGGTGGGCAAGGAAGAGACCGGGCGGCGATGCCCCTCCATGCGGCAGGGTGCCGGGAAAGGGGTTGCGTCTGAAGTCAAAAAAACCGCCGTGGTTGGCCCGGCGGGTATGTCCAAATCGCAAAATACAAATGGCCCCCTTGGGGGCGGTCGGAGTCTACCACGGCGGTAATGGAGAGGATGGAAAGACAAAGGGGTCAGGATTTCCGGTGGGGCGGCTCGGACACTCCGCAATGCGCCCGGCGATGCCGTCATACGAGGGATCCGAGGTAAGGGCGGACGGCAGGCTGGGCGCGTGAGGATTCTATCGGAGGTTCGGGCAGTGCCTGCTGAAGCCGGAGAAAATCCGGAACGGCAGATCGTTGGTGCTAGGGAAACACGCAAAAAAATCCCCCCGCGGGTTCACCGGTGGGGGGCTCCAAATTCAATGAAGTACCTTGGTTGACCAAGTCTAGCATGCGCCCTGGCTGCCTGGGGTTAGATATAGCCTGATTGCGCTTTGCTTACTTGAATTCGGGTAATTCAAAGCCGGGCGGCGCAAGGATGCGAACGCCTGCGTGCGACGCTCGGGATCACGAACTGCGCAAGTATAGGCAAATCAGCTGTTCCCAAACCAGAATTGTCGGCCATGCAGGGCTTTCCCGACTGCCCTGAGTCCCGGTTCCCGCCGCGGAGGTTCGGCTCCCGCAACACACATTGCGGGGGGTCTGGATGTTCGCTGAACCGCTCTACGCGACCCTCCTACCAGAATACTTCAAACTTCATCATTGCTTCCGTCAATCGCTCAAGCTGCTACCATTCGGAAACCATAGTTGCTGGGCGGGGATTTACCTTTCCCAGGAATTGCCGTCTTTCCACGGTGCACGGAAAATCTCAATGTTTTGGCGGTGAAGCCCCGAATGATTCGGAACAGGGTGCACATCGATGAAACTGTCAGACTGAAAGAAGGCGTGGATTCTCCGGATGAACTTCGAACCGGAGTCGGTTGTAACTCAGGTTTCTGAACCCCAACTGTCGTCCTGCTGCCGGCTCCCCGGCCTGGGCGCCCCCGGCGGGCGCCGCCTCGCGGCACCGCATTCCCGATCGTCGGACCCGGTTCGAAATGTGGGAAGACTACCAGTACAGCGCCCCGCGCAGCATGACGCTGTGGTCGGCCTCGCCGCTCGCCGGGCGGCTGTGCACGCCCTCGAGACTCATCCGGATCGACGACCCGATGTCGAGGCGGCTGCCGAGACCAAGACGTCCCGACCCGTTCCGGGACAACGACACGTCGGTATAGGGCGTCAGCACCCCATGGCCGGCCCACGTGGCGGTGCCGATGCCATAGGCGATCCTGGCATGCACCCGCGCCGCATCCGGATCCGCCGCCGCCCCCAGGGCCACGCCGCTCTCCCACAAACGCTCCACCCCGCTCACCGCCTGGCCCCACACCGGGCGCACGCTGAGCGACAGACCCCGGCCCGCCGCGCCGGGATCCAGTTTCACCAGACCGCCGACACCCCACTCCTTGTAGTCCCCGTTGTGGTGCAGCAGCACCCGGGCACGGCCCTCCACGGTCCAGCCGCTCGCCGGGTCGTGATAGCGGACGCCACCGCCCGCCTCGATCCCGCTGCCGGTCTCCCCGTCTCCGCCGTCATGCCGCGTGCCGAGCTCCACCGACGGCTTCAGTGTCCCGCCCGACTCCAGCTTGCGCTCGTGGCTCCCCTCCATCACCAGCCGCTCCCGGCTGACGTCCAGTTCCAGCTTCGACAGCGTCGCCGAGCCTTCCACCTCGGTCCGCGTGAACGCCGCCTCGCCCTTCAGGCGAAGGCTCGTGGTGCCACCCGCGATCATCCGGCCCCCTTCCACCAGCGGTCCGCTCACCCCC
>JAJDTE010000076.1:0-37928 GCA_022827325.1 Gammaproteobacteria bacterium
CGTGCCGGCGGGGGCGCCCCGGTCCGGGGAGGCGGCGGAACTCCCTCGGCGCCCGCCACGGAAGGTGCGGTGTTCCGATGATCCGTCCGCTCCACATCCTGTTCTCTCGCCGGATGCCGTCCGGCCGGAATCCGCCGCGACCCGCCGCGGGAGGGCCTGTCAGGTCCTGGTTTCGGCAGTTGCTGCGCGCCGGGGCCTGGATGGCCCTGTTCATGCTGGCCACGGCCGGGATCCTGGTTGCCGGGTTTCCGGATCTGGACCTCATGGCCGTGCTGGAATGGATGGAGGATTCATGGGTCCTGCTGCTGTTGATCCGGATATCGGTATACCTCGTCGTGATCTGGTACGGGCCGATCCTCCGCGGCGTCCGCGAAGAGGATCTCGACCGCTCCAGGCTCGCGCTCGCGGGATGCGCCGCATTGATCGAGGTGCTCGGCTCGCTCCGCCTGATCCTGTGACGCCGCCATGTACGTAAGCACCTTCCTCGAACTGCACACCACCCTCCTCGGGTGGATGCTCTACAACGTCATCTTCGGGATCCTGTGGGAGACAGGCCTCCTCATGCTGCCGTTCCTCTGGATGCTGCTCCGGAACAGCGCGAAATCCCTGGGCGAGGAGAAGGAGGGGAGCCACGAGACGGCCGTCCTGCACGTCAAGAGCACCGTGGCCGCGATCGTGGTGCTGATGACCTGCATGGTGCCCCTCTATAACGTCGAACCCAGCGACGTAAAGTTCCAGCCGCCAAAGCAGGTCGACGGCACCGTCCCGGACGAGGTCAACGGCACAACCGATCCCACCACCTACGCCGATCACTTCGGGACCGCCACCGCCGCCGTCAGGATTCCCGCCTGGTGGCTGCTGCTGCACAACCTCTCGTCCGGAATCACCCATGCCGTGACCGAAAGCCTGCCGGCATACAGCGATCTCAGGGAAGCCAGGATGCTGATGGCCACCCGGAACATCGAGGATCCGGCACTGGGCGCGGAATACAGGGACTTCTATCTCGGGTGCTACATGCCCGCCAAACGGAATTACGAGGTCCTCCGGCAGCAGGACCTGGTGCCGGCGGCCAGGGAAGATGCCCAGCTCGACTGGCCCGGGAGCCCCTACCTGATCAGAATGCGCGGAGGATACGCGGCATGCGGTGGAGATCCCTGGTGCGAGGCGGCGCCCAGGCCCCTCTATATCCAGCAATCGCCCGAACTGGCCAGCCGCGTCGGCGGCAGTACCTGCGGCCACTGGTGGCAGAGCATCCGGACGGAACTGCTCGAGTACGCCAGGCAGGACCAGGGAACCATGGACAAGATTTTCGGGCACTTCAAATGGGGATTCGGTATCGAAAACCGGCAGGAGCAGGAGGACATGCTCGTCAGGGGAATGCTGGAGAACTTCCATGCAACCCAGACGGTCGCGGGGACTTCCGAGGACGGGAATTTTTTCACCGGTGCGTTCAGCCTGGCCGGGGATGCCCTCGCGAGTGCGGGCCTGTCCGTCGCCTGGGTATTCGCGGAGCTGTTCCTCAACACGATGAAACAGGTGATGCCCATTCTCGCCGCCATGATGCTCATGCTGGTCGTGATCTTCATTCCTTTCGCGCTGCTGTTCGGCTCCTTCAGCGTCGGCGCTGCGCTCAACCTGTCGTTCCTCGTCTTCAGCCTGATTTTCGTGCAGGCGATCCTGGCCATGGTGGGTTGGTTCGACAACCACCTCATTCAATCCATGACCGCCTCCGAAGGCTGGTTTTCATTCGTGGGGCTGGGTGCCGATATGTTCGAGGAGTCGAACAAGAAGATGATCATCAACCTGGTACTCGCGTCGATGTATCTGCTCGCTCCCATCGTCTGGCTGTCGGTGATGGGTGCTGTTGGCATCAGGGCCGCACAGGCATCTAAATCTATGTTCGAAGCGAACCTCATGGCTCAGACCGTCGTGGGGGGAATCAATTCCGCTCAACAGGCGGCTGGCGGGGTCGGAGGAGTGGCTGCAGGGACCGCTAAGGGTGCGGCGAGCAAGGGAATAGGTAAGGCCGGGGATTATGCAGCGGAATCTGCCAGTAGATACCGGTTGGTGGGTAGAGGTAGAAGATGAAAGTATCTGAATTTGGAAATTCAGAATGGTCCCCTGGACTGATGCGATGGATAGGCACCGGGGGCCATACCTCCCCCATCCAGGTACAGTTCCTCCTCGTTATGGTATCTGAGGACGTCTCTGATAAAGATGTGATCAGGGGGATCGAGGGGATTTTCTTTCTCCTCGTCCTCGAAGTCCTCATCGTCTCCAAAGGTATGCGCCAGCCAAAGCCACACAAGGCCAACCGCACAGACTGCCAGGAGAACCCCGAGAAACTGGATAAACGGCCAGGCGGCTTCGAACATCCAGAGGACGTTCGAATCGTCGATGGCTTTCCAGATGGATGCGAGGGTTTCCATGGTTGTTCTGTACCTCTTGTCAGTTCCCGGTTAACGCAATTTACAGGCTGCTCAATCGACCAATTCCAGCCGGCGCTCGATCCGTGCGACCCGTTCACGAAGCCTGTCGATGGTGTGCCGGTCTTCGACACGCTCAGCTGCCATTTCCGCCAGATCCCGGCCCATCCGCGCCACCATGGTCTCAAGGTTGCCCAGACGCTTCAGGATATCCCTGTTCTGTTCACGGAGATCAGACAGTTCCGATTGAATCGTCTTCAGGTGTTCCAGGATCAGGTTGTCGATCTTTTCACTCATTGGTCAATTCGGCGAGTAGCGGCTCAGTCGAATGCGATCAGGAGGCCAAGGACGGCCGTGGCTAGGCCAACGGCCCCCAGGACGACAAAGACAATCCGGTTTTCCAGCTTGGCTATGTCGGTCTTGTACTCCGCTTGCTTGGTGTTCATGCGTTCCTCCAGGGCGGCCATCTGCCGCGCAATTTCTCCGGTTGATGGATCAGTCATGGTTCAATTGGTTGTCATTATAGCAGTTTCCCGGAATACCGGAACCGGCGGCATCCCGGCCCGGGTCCGGAGCTCCACCATTGGACGAATTATACAGGGACGGGCTGAATTTCCCCTGAATTCCCTTTTCCCGGTCCAGGGGCTTCCCGTGCGGAACTCCATCACTGGCAATACGGGATTCGAAAAACATGCGCTCCGCCCGGAAGGCCGGGAAGAATGTCACGGGATGGATCGTCCGCTATCCGGAGCCTCCGGCATTCCGGAGACCTTCGGCCCGGCCGCCGGCGGGAAATTCATGAACGTCGGCCGGCCGGTTTCCGGATCCGGAGCCGGAACCACCCGCGGGCTCGCGTCCCTCCATGACATCCGTCCAGTCCTGGATCCACTGCGGCACCTCCGGCAGATCCTGGTCCTCCCCCGGTCCCCTGTGCGGGATGGACTTTCCGGGCGTCAGCCGGGCGGAGATTTCCGTCTGTCGGGTTTTTTCCGCATTCTCCGCCGCCTCGGCCTCCTTCTGCCGGTCGTATGCGGCCGTATAGTGACGGTCCAGGGACAGGGCGTTCCGGATCGCCAGACCGAAGGCCACCGGGACGAGGAGGGCGAGGATGAGCAGGTATTCCATGGGGCTGTCCGGATTCTGTCGTTTTTCTCGTATGCGGTCGGTCCGCGTGTACTGCCGGCATCGCCGGCGGCCGGAGTATACCGGCAAAGCCGGCCCTGTACTTATCCATGGTGGCCTGTGTCCCCCGCAACCCGCTGAGTCAATCAACCAGGTGATACGCCCATGAAAATCTCACTCTATCCCACCGCAGACGGCTGTTTCCGCCCAGCGGAGGTCATCGGCCGGGCGAGATTCCTGCTCGGCCAGGGGAAGCGGGTCGCGATCTGCTCCGGCGACCCGGCCTTCGCGGCCCTGGGCGGGGCGGTCCTGGTGAGACGCGTCGGCAAGGCCTTCGACGCCCTCCATTCCATCCGTCCGGACGCGGCCGTGATCGACGCCCTCGACTTCACCGACCCCGACGCGGAGGAACTGCTCAGCCTGCAGGAGATGCCCGGCAACCCTCCGGTGCAGGTCGCCGGCCACCGGTTCCGCAGGATGCTCAACCTGCTTGATGAGAAGGCCGGGACCGGGGAGGTCATGCTGGTGTCGCGCAACGATGCGATCAGCGAGGCCTGGAAGGAAAGGCTCGCCCGGTGGGACGTCCTCGTCCGCTGGGACCAGGAGAACGCCACCCGCTGGCGCACCTGGTTCGTCGAGGGGTTCGACCGGATGATGCCCCCCGACCTGTTTCCGGCGTCCCAGGAGGGCGCGCTGGACGTCAAGGCCGAAGTCCACTCTCCCCGGTCCCACCTGCTGCTGGCCATGGCCGCGGAGTACTCCGACATTTTCTGCAAGGACGCCCGGTCCATGACCGTCGGCTCCGAAGCGGGCTATAACGCCGGCACCGAGAACCCCGGCCGGCTCCTGATCCGGATGATGGCCGGCAAGCCCGCCGCCGAGCGCATCCGCCACTGCCGCCGGCTGAGTGAGGACCTCGGCTTTCTGGTGTCCGTCGTCGACGGATACCTGCAGGCGCTCGAGAAGACCGGGAAGCCCGGACGCACGGAAGACTCCGGAGAAGCCGCTTCCCCGGCACGGCCGGCGCTGGCCCCCGTTCACCCCATGCACGGACGCAAGCTGCACTGACCCCGGAACCGAAGCCCATGACCATTTCCCATCCAGTCCGATCCCGATGAACCGATTGAACGTGACCCTGGCGCTGACCCCCGTGGACTGCTTCCGGCCGCCGGAGGTGCTGGAGCGGATCCGGGAGCGCATCCGGGACGGCGGCTGCGTCCTTGTCTCCGGCAGGGACCATCCGGCGACGTTTCCGGACGGCGTGGACCACGCCGGCGACATCTGGCGGTCTTTTTCATGCGTCAGGGGCGAGCTCTTTCCCGATCTCGTGGTGATCGACAACCTCCGGTTCGACGACGTCGCCGGCCGGGAATTCCTTTGCTGGGACGCCGATGCCGAGAGCTACCGGAAAGAGCCCCGGACGGCGCTCGAGAAAACCCTGGACACGCTGGCGGAGAATGCCAGCGCCACGGGGATGGAAGTCATCCTGGTGTCGGAGGGAAGCGCCGTCGGCGAAGGCTGGCGGGCGTGGTTCGAGCGCTCCGCCATACCGGAGATCCTTCCGGAACCGGACATCAAGCCGGTCCTTTGCCGCCGCTGGTCCCTTGCGGCCGGGGAGCAAATACCCGCTCCGGCCGGGCCGGTATCCCGGTACGAGCGGTACCGCTACGGCGAGGGCCGCCTTCTCCGGCCGGTCGATCCCCTGCGGGAGCCCTCGCGCCTCCGGCGGTTCGAGGCCCGCGTGGCCACGCCCCGGGCCGAGGCCCTCCTGGCCGTGGTCGGGGAATTCGTCGCGATCCGCCACGAGTACGCCAATCCGGACGATCCATGCTGGAAGAACGTCCGCCAGGATCACCTGGACGCGATCGTCCGGGATTTCGGGGATGCCCGGGGCCTCCTGTCGGACATCGAGGACCTGTACGACGTGATCTCCGAACATGCGGACTTCTCCGCCGCCCCTCCGGAACATGAAAGAACCGTCGCGGGACTGCTGTCGGCGGAGGCGGCCGAGTCCCTGGCCGGGGACGAGCTGGACAGGCTTCGCGGAAAGATCGCGGAACTGGAGAAACGGGCGGCGGCGGCCGAACGCCGCATCGACGGTGAGATGAAACGCAGGCAGAACGCGATCCAGAGGTCCAACCGGCTGGCGTCGAAGATCCGGCGTCTGGAAGCGGAAATTCGGGAAAACCGGGTTGCCCGGCCGCAGCCGGCGGGCGGTGACGGGGAAGCCGCGGAGGTGCCCGGATGAATGTTTCAGGCTTCGGCAGGAACATCGGAACCGGAGGTGCGGCCGCGACGCTGCTGCTGGCGGCGCTGGAGGCCTCCGCGGTCACCATCAGCTGGTACGAACAGCGCGCCCCGGGTCATGCGGCCGGGGAGGTGCGAATATCGGACCTGGGCGAGGGCGGTTTCGAATTCGAGACCCCCGGACGCGATCTCGAATTGGGGATCGCGCGCCACGGGGACATCGCCGTGGTGATCCTCGACGACAGGGGCAGGCCCGCGAAGCCCGGCACGCTGCTGCTGGTCGCCAGACAGGGCGAACGGACAGTCCGGGCATCGTATCCGCTGGCCATGCCGGCGCAGGCGAAACCCACGAAACCCACGGTTCCGGAACAGGCCGCGGCGAACCCCGTGCGGCCGGCCACTGCCTCATCGGCAGAATCCGTTAACGACGCGTCCCGGGAGACCGGGACGGTGCGTGCCGAAGCTTCGGGCACGACTGTGCGGCCTCCTGCACCGGTGGTCCTGCCCGCGGCCTCGGATCCATCGCCTGATCCTGCGGCCGGGGGCGCCGACTGCCGTGTGCTGCTTCTCCGTCCGGGATCCCTGCGTCTGAACGTGCAACGCCTGGTCCGCGAGTGCGGCGCCCGGATGGGCCGCTGGAACACCGCCGAATCGGCCGAATGGCTCGTCGACTGGAAGGTGCCGGCGGACGATCTGCTCCACAGGAACAACCGGAACGGCCTCAAGGGGCTCCTCGACCTGCTGGAGGCGCATTACCGGCTCGCGGGCGTTCCCGACTCTGCCCGTCCCGGAACGATCGATTTCTACCGCCTGCGGATGGATCCTTACCCTCCCGGCCGGGCGGATGCCGACAACCCGGACCCGAATACGCAATGAAACTGAAGCACAAGAGAAAACCCTGTGGATTTGTGGACGAGCCCTGCGGGCCTGCGCGGGCCCTCAGGGGCGTGTGGACAGCCCGTGGACAACGGCGGCGCGTTGCCCACCGCCTGACCACACTCCGCGCATCTCGCCCACAGGACCTGTTGCCATGAGAGGGGTCTCCCCCAAAACCAACCGACCCTTTGGAGCTGCGCCATGACCGCCTGGATCCTGCACGGATTGTTTCCGATACTGGTGTACTTCCATTACTCCTGTTCGCCATTTCCCATGGTCGTGTGGGCGTCCCGGATCATTGCCCTGGTCCTGGTGGTGGCGCTCGCGTTCATGGGGCATTGGGTGACCCCCGTGCTGACCCTCCTCGTATCCGCCCTGTTCTGGGGCATGGTCAGTTGGAGGCTTCTCACGGGCAAATGGTGGTTCGGGAAACCGTCCCTCCCAGGGATCGTTCTGCTGCGCTCGGATCGCAAGATGGATGATGAGTGATGCCATGACCGTCTGGATCCTGCACTGCCTGATTCCGCTGCTTGTCCTCGCCTACTTTTTCGGAGGGCCCGTCGTCATCACCGCGAGGGGGGTGCCGGTCATCCTGCTGCTCCTGGTGGGGACGCTCGCACTCATGGGGCATTGGATGACAGGCCTCCTGGCCCTTGCCGGATCGATCGGGGTCTGTATGTTGCATGCCGCATTCCTGCTTTTTTGTGTCCAGGTGGTGGAAGGGAGTTGGCCGTGGCGCGAGGGCAGGGGGAATGCGGAATGAACGACGTCCTCGCCCGCGTGCTTCCCGACTTGTCCATCATGGCGGTCATTGGCAGCATCGGATTCATCGCGATCTGCTATGGCGCCACCGGCGGACGGGGGAGCCGGCGGATCACTTTCGTGATCTCCGGCATCGTGATTCTCCTGATCACCGCCTATCTCGTGGCCGCATACATGGCCACCGGCCCGGGGAGGGCTCTGGTCTCATGAATGCCCCTGTGAAATCCCGTTCCCCGTTTCTCCACCTGTTGCAGGGGATCGTGAACGCAGCCTGGCATGCGAACCGGTTCATTCGCCGCAACTGGGTCCTTCGTTACCTGTTCGGTATGACGAACTTGTGGCTTGCCAGTTTCGTGCATCGGAAGACGGTCGATTACCTGGGGGGACTTGATGCCATCGGATTCCCGGGAAAGTTCATCTCATTCCTCATCATGCTGACCTTGACCGTCATGGTTTTCCGCGTGTCCTTTCAGGCATTCCGGGACGCAATCAGGTGGCATGCCAGGGTCCAGGCCCGTATCGGCGAAATATTCCGGAACAGAACCCCAGGGAACGAATGAATGCCCATTAAACCGATGATGAAGAATCCCACGATATCGATTGCGGTCATTTGGCTGGCCGTCTTGACGGCCGCCGGCTGCACCGGCGTAATGAAAACGGCTGAATCCCCGGAGCCCGCACCCGGCGCCCTGGAAGCCGCACAGGAGGAGATCGGGCGGATCCGCGCTGAGGCGTTGTCCGGCGGCAGGCCAAGGGACCGCCTCGACGAACTCGAGGAGATCCGGGTGCCTGCGGCGGAGGCCTGGCTGGACCGGCCCTTCCGGGGGCGCTACCGGTCGCTCCGCGCCGACCATGCCGTACGGGCACTGGCGCAGAACCGGCCGGTGCGCCTGGAGCTTGCGCCCGGCGGGCTGGCGGAGATTCCCATGGTGCGCCCCGCCCCGTCCGCCGGCACGATCCGGGAGCACCTGGACACCGTCGCGCGCCAGGCGGACTGGAGCTGGAGCGTGGACGCCGGCGTGGTGCTGGTCAGCGACATCGAGACCCGCTGGTTCACGTTGTCCAGCCAGCCCGGCGAGTACAGCGCGGGCCTCGGATTGCGCAATCTGAACGAGAGCGGGGGCAGCGTGGCGGACAACGGCATGACCCTGGAACTGGATCCCTACACGGACGAGATCGTCGCCCAGGTCCGCAACACGCTCGGCCTTGGCGCCGCGGGTTCGGACGCCGCTGCCGCGCCAGCGTCCGGGGATCCGGAAATCGCGGTTCGTGAAACCGCGGGAATCCATTCGGGCGCGGCGGATCCGAGAACGTCCGTGACGGTGGCGCCGAGCGCGAACCTGCTGGTGGTGACGGCCAGGCCGAACGCCATGCGCCGGGTGGCGGCGCTGCTGGACCGTTTCAACGGGGACGCGAGCCAGGTGGTGCGGATCACGCTGAGCCTGTTCGAAGTCGACTTCCGTGACGGAAAGAAGCGGGACCTGGCGCTGAACCTGATCCGCCGCAGTTCCGAACTTCCCCTGAACATCCTCCTCGGTACATCCACCGCGGCGGTCCTGCCCGTGCCCGGAGACGGCTCTGCCGCCAGTATCTTCGGCGGCACGATCCTGGGCGAGGGCGGCGCGGCCATCGGCGGCGCCCTGGCCGAAGACGGAAAGCGCTGGACCGGCAGCACCGCCGTGGCCCAGTGGCTGGACACGCTGGGGGACGCCACGATCGCCTACGACGACACCGTGGAGATCGTCAACAACCGCATCGCGAGCGTGGACCTGACCCGGACCCGCAAGTACATCTCCAAGATCAGCCAGGAAGTGGTGGACGGGCAGCGCTCCACGGAAGTCGAGTTCGACGACCTCAAGACAGGCCTGGTGGTGCACCTGCAGCCCACGGCGAGGATCGACGGACGGATCACCCTCACGCTCGGTTTCTCCAGGTCTTCCCTGGTGGGCACGACCAGCTACAACTTCGGGGACGTTCGCGGGGAAACGCACATCACGGACGACTTCAACCGCCTGCTGTCGATCTCGCTCAGGGACGGCGAGACCCGGCTGCTGGCCTCGCTGTCGGAGTCCGAGACCCGGGAGGAGAAATCCAGCATTCCCTTCTTCGGCCGTTTCGGTCTCGGAACCTCCAGAAACCGCAGTTCCCGGGAACGGGAGGTGGTGATGATGGTCACGGCCACCGTGGTGGGGAGGGACGGATGATTCCTGTCCGGATACGGTGGAATGCAGCCGGCAACACGACACAGTAGACAAGAGAGGCAACCACATGAACATGCTACAGGCGGCAGCTGCCCGTATTTCCTGCGTGACGGCGCTGGGCGCGCTGCTCGCTTCCTGCGGGGGCTCGTTCTCGTCCGACTCCTCGGACAGCCGGCTCGAGGGCCGGTTCCACGGCGACCGGCACCAGGGGGCCGGCGGCGTGTTCGAGCACGGAACCATCGTCGGCGCCTTCGGTGCGTCCAGGGACTGACGGGTCCGTCCGGATACCTGAAAAACTCCCGAAAGCAACAGGAGAAGGAAAAAATGTCCTACGCGGTGAATGACGGGATCGGCGGGAAGCGAGTCCGGCTGGTCTACGACGCGAACCTGATCAGCTTGCCTGTGGGCGGTTCATCACGCCGTCTCGCCCGGTCGCGCCAGGCTGGCCGCCACATGCGCCAGCACCGGGCCCGCGCGGCGCTTTTTCTCCGGGCCGGCCATGCCGAACACTGGTGGGCCGCGGGGCAGTCCGGCGCCTGCATCGCCGCCGGCATCATGCGGTGGCTGCACGGAGACGCTCCAGGGGAGGAACAGCCCGGGGACGGGGCGCCGCTCCCGGGGGACGATGCAAGGCCGGCCGACTTCCATGTGCTGGTGCCGCTCGACGAGCGGGTGTACGTGTGCACGGTGCACGGGCGCATGATCGACGACGAGCGGGTGCTGCCGGTGGACCAGGCCCTGGCCCATGTGTCCGGGGAGGCCTCGTCCGGGCTGCCCGTGTTCGCCTGGCAGGCCGGGGACCGGCCCGCGGGCACGGCCGGGGAGGTGGACGCCGCCGTGCCGATCGAGCGGGCGCCCTTCGCCTTCGGGGATATCCGCCTGCAGCCGCTCCCGCTGGCATTCGCCCGCAGCGGCCTCTTCCATGCCAGTCATTTCCTCCTGATGGGCCTGGCGGCGGTCTCAGTCGTCGGCCTCGTCATGCTCCGGCCGGCGATGGACATGGCCGGGGAGATCGGCCTGGCCGACGATCCGGTGGAGTCGGTCGTCGCGCGCGTGCTGGCGTTCCTCGGCCTGGCCGACAGGCCCGTGGTGGAGGTCGAGGTGCCGGAGATGCGGGAGATCGTCCCGGAAGTGCCGCACGGCGCGGCGGACGAGCTCGTCCGGCTGTCCGCCTGGCTGTCCCGGGCGGAAGGGCTCTACGGAGACGGTATCGCCCGGTTCGGATACGCCGGCGGGGAACTTCACCTGGAAGGGAGAACCCCGCCCAGACGGTATCCGTCCGCAGCCGAGGCCCTTGCCGCCGCCGGCGGCGGGGAGTTCCGGATCACGCCGGACGGCTGGACCGTTTCCCTGCCGGCCGATATGCCGGCCGGGGCGCCGAGGGTCCCGGAAACCGACTCCGTGGCGGTGATCCGGCACATGGCCGAATTGCCCCATGAAATCGTCTTCGCGTCCGGACCCACGGAATTGCCCCGCAGGATCGACCAGGAGGCGAACACCTTCACCAGGGAACTGACCCGAACCGGCTGGCGGGCGGATCTCGGAGACGCCGCGGTCGGCGAGCTCAGCATGCTCGCCGAAGGCGTCCGAGGCCTGCCCGGCACGCTGGTCAGCGCGGACTGCGCCCTCGGCGAATGGCGCCCGCAGTCCTGCGAAATCCACCTCGACATCCTGTCATTCTAAGCATCATTTTCAAGCATCGAAACGAGGCCATCATGAATATCCTGAATACCAACCCGGACGCCAAAAGCCGGATCGGCCCCATCGAACAAACCGGGAAATCCTGCCGCGCATTCGCCCTCGGGGCAATCCTCGCCATGGCTTCGGGCACGGTCCATGCGGACAGCCGCCAGGCGGCCGCAACGGGCGCTCCCGGCGGACCCACGGCCAGCGACGACGTGGCGGCACTCGATCGGGATCTCGTCCTGGCGCGCCGCCAGCGTGACCTGCTGGCCACCCTGGCGGAGATCGGCGAGCTCCTGGAGCGGATCCGGCCCCTGCGCCAGCCGGTGCTGTCGCTCCTGGACGGTACCCTTTCACCGGACGACCGCTGGCGGGCCGCGATGGCGTCCATGCCGCCGCCGGCGGAGTCGGCCGACGGCTACGGCCGGGACGGCGAGATCCTGCAGTTGCGGGCCGAGGTGGAGTCCCTGCGCACGGAAATGGCGCTGTTCCTGCAGACCGCGCCGCTGCCGGCGCCGGAGATTCCCATGCCGGACATGTCCCCGGATCCCATGGAGGACGGGACCATGGAGACTTCCGTTCCCGACTGGGAGCCGGACCGGAGCGGCATCCGGTTCGTGCAGTTCCCCGCGCCGGGGGCAGACGGCCATGGAGCGGCCGGCAAACCCGCGGTATGGCTCGAGGCGGACGGGATGAGCGCGCACCTGGAGCAGGGCAGGGCGGTGCGCTTCCACGGCCGGGAGGTCCGGCTCGCATCATTGAGACCCCTGGCGGACGGCCGCGTCCTGATCACCCTGGACGTCGACGGCTCCCCCCATCCCATCACCTGGTAGTTTCATGTTCGGAATTTTCGGAAGAAGAAAGAAGCGAAATCCCGGCGGACTGTCCGGGGGAAGGCCGGATGGTTCTTCGGGTGGACCTCCCGGGCCCGCCCATGCGCCCGCAACCGACGCACGAAAAATCCGGGAGGCGCGGAAGTTCGTCGACGACACGAACCTGCAGGACCGGGTCCTGGTCGACGACCGGGGTGCGCTCCACGCGATCGAGGGGACGGACGCCATGTTCCTGCAGCCGCTCCGGGAGATGCTGGCCACGACCGCCGGCGAGGCGAATGTCGCGTTCCTCGCCCCCCACGTGTTCCGCCAGAAGGTGCAGTCCCGGGCCCAGCCCCGGAAGAAGAGCGGCTCGGAGACGGTGCGGGCGGCCAGGCAGGCCAACCTCGCCGTGGACCACGTGCTCGGCCTTGCGATCGACGCCAGGGCGAGCGATTTCTACCTGGACATCCGGAACCTCGACGACGTAGCCATCCTGTCGATCCGCACCTATGGCCTGGTGCGGGAGATCGAGCGCATGACCGCCCAGGCCGGCAAGGAGATCGCCACCGGCCTTTTCTCCCGCTCGGAGAACGACTCCTGGGAGGACATCACCCCCTCGGACACTTCCTTCTCGCATTGGCACGCGGGGAAGCTCTACCGCGTCAGGGCGAATTCCCTGCCGGAGGTCCGCGGCGCCGCGCTCAGCTGCCGGATCCGGGACCCCCAGTTCGTGCTGCCCCTGGGCGAGGCGGGCTACAACCCCCGCCAGCAGGGGTACATCACCAGGATGTGCCGTTCCCCGGGCGGGCTCATCCTGATCACCGGGGAAACCAACTCGGGCAAGTCGACCACCCTGGCCTCGCTGATGAAGGACACCCCCCGCGGTCAGCGCATGATCGAGATCGCCGACCCGGTCGAGGTCGAATTCCCCAACGTGACCCACTGCGAGATCGACCACCGGCGGGAGGATCCCGAGGCGTTCTTCGCCCGGGTCCTCGCGTCCACGGTCCGGCAGAACCCGGACGCCCTGGTCCTGGGGGAGATCCGCGACGAGCGCACGGCCCGGGCGGCGCAGAACATGGCGATCCAGGGCAAGCGGGTGTTTTCCACGTTGCACACCCAGAGCTGCGTGGCCGCGATACCGCGCCTGACCAACCTCGGCATCGATCCGCACCTGCTGACCCTGCGGGAGTTCATCGCCGGCATCGTCAACCAGAACCTGGTGCCGCTGGTGTGCCCGGACTGCTGCCGGGGGGAGCCCGCCGATCCGGCGCTGTCGGAACGCTACCGGGCCCTGTTCGGCGATGCCGCCCGCTACGTCAATCCGGACGGCTGCGGCCCCGGCAATCCAGGCTGCGTGGGCGGAGTGGTCGGTCAGACCCTCGTGGCGGAGGTGCTGCCGCTCGGGCTCGACCGCGAGGAGGCCCACCAGCTGATCGCGGGGAACCGCCTGTGGGAGCTGCAGAACTACATGCAGAGGAAATTCAGCGTCCAGACCAAGCAGGAGCACGCCAGGGACAAGGTCCTGTCGGGCCTGATCGATCCCGAGCTGACCGAGGCGATCATCGGGGAGTGGAGCGCCGGGGTCAGGGAAAGCCAGGCCGTGCCGGTGTCCGGAGGCGCGTCATGACCATCCGCCGGGTTTGGAGGCTGCCGAAGAACGACCGGCTGATGTTCTACCGGCTGCTGTCGGCCCAGGTCGACGCGGGATTCGTGGCGTCCCGCGCCTGCCGGGAACTGGCCGAGCTGGACGGCCTGCCGGGCGGGATCCGCGAGCTGGCCGGTGCCGGCGGGCAGGCGGAATACGAGGGGCGCCCCGCCGTCGAGGGCATGGCCGCCACCGGGCTGCTGCCCGACGAGGACGTGGCCATCCTCACCGTTGCCGCCAAATACGGCTCCCTGCCGGAGGCCCTGCGCAGGCTGGCGGACCGGGGCGGGGAGATTCCGGGGGTGTTCCGGCGGGTGCTGGCGCCCAATTTCTACTTCCTGATGATCCTCGGGATTCTCGTATTCCTGATCATCAACGCCTCCGGGTTCTTCGGGCGGATGCGGCTGTCCGGTGAGGGCAACCCCCTCTATGACGCTTCCCTCATGCTGCAGCAATGGATGCCCATTTTTCTCGGGGCCGGCGGTGCGCTGACGGCCGCCGTGATCTGGATCGTGAAACGCTGGACCGGGCCGGTGCGGCAGGTCCTTGAGCCCTTCGACGATATCGAGCGTCTCAGGATCGGCATCCGCTTCTGCCGGATCGCCGCCATGATGGCCCGGAACGGGGCCGTCGGGCAGGTCATCCTGGAGCACGTCGCCGACGTCTACCGGGGCAGCCCGTACCTGCGCCGCCACGCCGTGAGCGCCCACGACCTCATCGTCACCCGGGGCACGCGGCTCGAGGACGCCCTGGCCGGCGGCGTGCTGAAGCCCCGGTACGCCGCCCTGCTGAAGGGTCTGGTCCCGGGCCGGCAGCTCGCCAGGTACGAGGTCGGCTACCAGACCCTTATGGACGTCCAGCGCCAGATGCTCGACCGCCGGCTCGGCGTCCTGAACCGGCTCTTCCGCATCGTGCTGCTGGCCGGCATCGTACTCGGCTTCGCGCAGCTTTTCGACGGGATCTATTCCATGTACGACAGCGTGACCACCTACCAGTGATTTCCTCCAGGTTCCCGATCCCGTTTCTTCGGACTTTCAAACCCTATTCACCCGATTCATCCAACAGGTAAACGACATGAACACATCCGCAACCATCGATCCGTCCGCGACGACCGTATCCGCCGCGCCCGGGGCCGTGCTCCATCCGGCCCGCCGCAATGCCGGGTTCAGCCTGGTCGAGGCCCTGGCCGTGCTCGCGGTCGGGGCGATCGTGATCGCCTTCGCGATCCCGAAGATCCAGGAGATGTTCTTCAACACCAACGTGGAACAGGCCTATTCCGAGGCCGTGGACCTGATCATCGCCGGCCAGAAGTTCCGGACCATCAACGGCGACTACGACGGCATCACGGTCACCAAGCTCAAGGACGAGGGCTACGGCCTGCAGAAATACACCGACGGCAGCGAGGAGAACGCCTACGGCCTCGACATCACCATCGCCGAGAAGAACTCCGACGCGGATGCCGAGATCACCTACGAATTCGATTCGGAGGAGGGCTGCGAGCAGATCGAGGCCCGCATCACCAACATCAAGGCCGTCAAGACAACCCCCGCGCCCGCCTGCGCGGGATCCGGCCCCTATACCCTGACGTTCCAGATCAACTGATGCGGGCGCCGCCGCCATGTCCCTCTTTCGAACGGCAGTGCTGATCGGCCTGGCCGCCATGGCTGCCGCCGTGGGATTCCGGTTCTGGCTGGAGCGGGGCGAGGAGGCTGGACTCCGCGCGGACCTCGAGGCCGCCCGAGTCCTGGCGCTGGACTATGCCAGGCATCTTTGCGGCTCCACGCCCCCGGCGTCTCCGGAGAGCATGTCCCAGGCCGCCCTAAGGCTCGGCCGGCCGGCGCCCGGCGTGATCGATCCGGACCGCTGGAGCATCCGCCTCCAGCCCCGTCCCGGGGGCGCCGGCAACGGCGTCCGTCTCCGGTACCGGGCGGCCCGGGACGAGCTGGCCAACTCGGTGTTCGCCGTCCTGCCCGGGGCGGCGCGCGCATCCGGCCACATCGAGATCCCGGTCTTCAGGAACCCCGCCGGCAACCGGAGCGGGTTCCGCTGGCTGATGTCCGACGAGGGCTGCTGAGGCCCGCCGGATGCCGATGAGCACGCGGAATCCCCAAGGCCGCAGCCGCAAAAATTCCATGGCAATCATGCCCGCAAATATGGATCGCCCGGTTTCGCTGACCATGGGGGCTATCATCCTCGGCTTTGCCCTGTTCCTGGCCAACGATCCCCACGGCCTGCACACCCTCCGGGCGCTGCAGTGGCTGATGCCGGATTCCGGGGGCAGGAACACGATCGCCTGGATGACCGTCTGGACCACCGTTGCCGGGCAGCCGCCCGCGCTGCAGCAGCTGGCAACCTTCTTCCTGTTCGGCCTCGTCATCGGCGGCCTTCTGAACGTCGTCATCACCCGCACGCCGCCCAGGGAAGCCGTCCTTGCCCGGGCGCGGGCCTGGGCGGAGCTGGACCGTATCCGGGCCGCCGACCGGGAGCTGGAGGATCTTCCGCCGGATTTCGCGACGGGACGGTCGCTGTGCATCCACTGCCGCACCCCCATCCCGGGATGGCTTGCGACGCCCGTGATCGGATGGCTGTGGCTCCGCGGCCGGACCGCCTGCTGCGGCCGGCCGATTCCGGTGCGGTATCCCGTCGTCGAGATCCTGACGGCCGTCCTGTTCACCCTGGTCCACTGGCGCCTCGGCTACGATCCCGTCCTCCCCGCGGCGCTGGTCTTCACGGCGGTGCTGTTCTCCCTCGCCGTGATCGACATCGAGCGCCTCGTCCTGCCGGACACGCTGGTCCTGCCGCTCCTGTGGTACGGACTCGCCGCGAACGTCCATGGCGGGTTCGTGCCCCTCGACACTGCCGTGGCCGGCGCAATCACCGGATACTGCTTCTTCCGGATATTCAGGGCAGCTCTCTTCCGGATCGCGGGGCGTGAGGGCCTCGGCCTCGGCGACTGCAAGCTGGCCGCCGCGATCGGCGCATGGGCCGGCATCGCGGGCCTCCTCCAGGTCGCGATCCTGGCCACCGGCGCCGCACTCGTCACGCACGGTTTCCTGATCCTCGCCGGCAGGAGCAGCCTGGCGCGGCCCGTACCCCTCGGTCCCTGGCTCGCCGGCGCGGCGATCGCCTGGCTGCTTTTCCCGGACGCCGTTTCCCATCTTCCCGGGCTGGGGTGAGCATTGGATAACAGCCCATCGATGTCGCGTGATCCATTCAGTTTTATTCAATTCCATCCGATACCCAACCATGAACGCAAACACGATTGCAAAGAAAACCCATGAGCCCCTTGCCCGGTTCCTGCGTTTCTTCAGTTTCTTCAAGTTCCTCGGCCATCCGGTGATCGGCTGGCTCCTCCTTTCGGTTCTTGTCCTCATCAGCGGACTGCTTATGGATTTGAGCAATACGTTGTTGGAACTCCATCTCGAACACGTGGAGCGGCGGGTCGAGTTCGACAGGTCCCTGCTGGAATCCCAGCATCAAATCCGGGAGGAACTGGAGAACATCCGCAAATCCCTGACCGTAACGGGAGAATTCCGATGAATCCGATGAACCGGAACCCCTCCATCTCCGGCGCGTTCCCGGGGCCGCGCGCGCACGGCCCGTGCCGGTTCCGCCATTCCCGCCATTCCCGCCTGTTTCGTCAGGGCGGCTTCACCCTCCTCGAGGCGACCGCCGTCCTGTTCGTGACCGCGTTGCTGGTGGGCCTGTTCACCCGGGAACTCGACCGGTCCCTCGCCAGCGCGCAGATCGACAACACCCGGGCGGGCATGCTGATCCTGGCCGAGGCCGTGTCCGCCTACCGCATCAGCGAATTTCCATCGCAGACGCCGCCGCAGCCGGCCGCATGGCCCGCCGACTTCGCGGCCCTGGCCGCCTACGCGCCCGCGTTCGCCAATACCACACCCCCGGGAGGCCGGAACGGCGTCGGCAGACCGTTCGCGCTGGCGCCGCCGGGTACCCTGACCTCGAATGCCCCCATCGTCATCAGGACGGACATGGGGGACGTGGACTTCGCCGAACTCCTCGAGCGGGAGTTCCTCGGCCTGGCTTCAAGGACCGGGAGCGTCGTGTCCATCGAGGTTCCCGTACCCGGGCACGAGCCCGCCAGGGACTCGCTCCTGCGCCTCGACGGCACCCGGGACATGACCGGGGACCTCGGCCTTGCAACCAACGACATCTCCAACGCGGAAGAGGTGTACGTCAACACCGAGGTCGAGATCGGCGGCAACCCCGTCTCCCCGACCGTCGTCCGCTTCCTGAACGGCGCCCACGGCCTCGCCTGCGGATCCGGCGTGACCATCAGCGGCAACACGGCTTCCTGCTGGTCCCCGTCCTGCGCGACATGCGGCGCGCTCTGTCCTTGCCCTCCCTGTCCGCCGCCGCCCGCCTGCCCGCCGACATCGCCATGACCCCAAGCAGACCCATGGAACCGTCTCCCGATCGATCCGTATCACGCAACATCGAGACCGCCACCCCCGGCCCCCTCGGCCGGCAGCGCGGCTTCGCCCTGCTCGCCGCCACCGGCGCGGCCCTGGTCGTGTCCCTCGCGATCGCCGGCTGGTACCACAGGGAACTCGGCGAACTGGAGAAGGCGAAGGTCGATACCACCCGGGACATCATAATCGCAACCGCGGAAGTGCTCTACAAGTACCGTCTCGAGAATGCCAACACCTGGCCTTCGACCATCTCCGACCTCTCCTCCCTGGCCCCGGTCCTGGCGGCCAATGCCCGCAACGGCGTGGGGCAGCCGCTCACGCTGGCGCCGCCGTCGCCGCCCAACCACCCCACCGAGCCCATCGTCATCCGGACCGACATGCTGGACCCCGGACTGGCCGCCGAGGTACGATCCGAGTTTCCCGGGCAGGCGAGGGCGGGTACGGGTTCCGTCGTCGAGATCGAGATCCCGATTCCCGGCCACGAACCCGGCGCCCGGGTCCGGGAACTGCTCGTCCGGGACGGCACGCGGGACATGACCGGCGATCTCGACATGGGCGGCAACGACATCAACGACGTCGACCGCTTTCTCATCAACGACCGGCTCGTCATCGGCGGGGAGGTCCTCGACGTGGACAGCGCCCGCTTCCTCGTCCGGCTCGCCGGGCTGAACTGCGGCCCGGACCAGCTGCTCGCCATCAGCGGCGGCGTGCCGTCCTGCATTGCCTGGAGCCCCACGGACACGCTCCCGCCCCCGCCGTTGCCCCCGGCCGTGCCCGGGGTATCCATCACCGCCGGCAGTCCCGTCACCGAGGGCGGCAATGCCGTGTTCACCCTCAGGGCCACGGTTCCGTTTGCCTCCGCGGTGACCGTCGGGCTTTCCGTTTCGGACGACGCGGCTGCGGATTTCCTGGCGGCGGGCGACGAGGGCGGGAAGACCGTCACGTTCCCCGCGGGGGTCCCGTCCATCACCTGGAGCGTGCCCACCGTGGATGACGCCGACGACGAGCCGGATGGGCAGGTCACCGTGACCGTCCGGAGCGGAACCGGCTATGTGCCCTACGCCCCCGTTTCCGCATCCGTCGACGTCTCCGACGACGATGGCGGCGGCACGCCCCGCAAACCGGTGATCACCATCAGCGGGGGCGGCGCGATCACCGAAGGCGGCAATGCCGTGTTCACGCTCCGTGCCGACAGGGCGTCCGTCTTCAACTACCCCATCGCCCTGTTCGTGTCGGACGACGCCTCGAGTGATTTCCTGGCGGCGTCCAGGGAAGGGAACAGGACCATTAACCTGCCTGCCGGGGACACGACAGTGCGGTATTCCGTGCCCACGGTGGATGACACCAACGACGAGCCGGACGGCCGGGTAACTGTCCGTATTATGGGCGGCCCCACCTTCACCTACACCACAGGATCGCCCTCGTCCGCATCCGTACAGGTCAGGGACGACGACGCCGGGCCCCCTGGGCTTCCCGTGATCACCATCGCCGGCGGGAGCGCGGTCACCGAGGGCGGCACCGCCGTGTTCACCATTACGGCCGACAGGGTGTCCACCTCGTCCATGGCCATCAGCATCAACGTGTCGGATGACGCCTCGAGTGACTTCCTCGCCCCGTCCGCGGAAGGGTACCATTCCGTCAGCCTGCCGGCAGGGTCGACGATGGCCACATACTCGGTGCCGACCCGGGATGACGCCGTGGACGAGGTGGACGGGCGGGTGACGGTCCGCATTTCAGGCACCTCCGTCTACACCGCAGGTTCTCCCTCTTCCGCATCCGTCCCGGTTCTGGACGACGACGCCGCGCCCCCGGGGCTTCCCGTGATTACCATCGCCGGACGCGCCGGGTCGATCGCCGAGGGCGGTCCCGCGGTTTTCACCATTTCGGCCGACCGGGCGTCCCGGGCCGCCATCCGCGTCAGCCTGGACGTGTCGGATGACGCCACTTCCGACTTCCTGGCAGCGTCCAGCGAGGGGGCCGGGAGCATTACCCTGCCCGCCGGGGCCACGACGGTGCGGTATTCCGTGCCCACTGTTGATGACGCCACCGACGAGCCCGATGGCCGGGTCACCGTCCAGCTCGCCGGAGCATCGGGGTACAGCGTGGGTTCACCTTCATCAGCCTCCGTCGGGATCCGTGATGACGACATGCCGCCGCTTGGTGCGCCCGAGGTTACCATCAGTGGCGGGTCCCCGGTCACCGAAGGCGGCAACGCGGTCTTCACCCTCAGGGCCAGCCGGGGATCCGCCGCGGCCATCGGCATCGGCCTGACCGTGTCGGATGACGCGACGTCGGATTTCCTGGCGCCGGGAAATGAGGGCAGGAAGACCGTCACGCTCCCGGCCAGGCACACGAGCGTCAGGTACTCCGTGCCCACGGTGGATGACACGGACGACGAGCCCGACGGGCAGGTTGGGGCGCGGATCGCCAGCGCCGCGGAATATACCGTGGGGTCTCGGTCGTCCGGGTCCGTCACCGTCCGGGACGACGATTCGGCAGTTCCGGGTTGCGCCAATCCACGTCCGGCAGACCTTCATCCTGATGCTGACTGGGATTGCGATACTGGAGAGCCCAAGTGTGGTCCTGTTCGGGTTCGGAACGTCCTGACGGTCATCAACGACCAGACCACCGGCCGGTCCTGGTACCAGCTCACCGACATCTCCGGCGCATCCGATTGCCCGGTCGTGAACCTCGGAATCGGCGGCAACCGCAGGTGGAAGACGCGCTGCGATCCGGACGCCCGCACCGGGGACTGGCTCCGGGCCTGCGGTCCATGGCAGTCGCGGATCTACAGGACGAGCGAGGGGGCCTGCGGCGTCGAGTACTGCCTGGCCACGCCCCTGTCCTTCAACCTGGTCCGCGGCCGCGGGCACCTGGCCTCCACCGCCGGTTCCCTGGAATGTCCCGACCCCGGCTCCACGACCTTCGGCGGAATCGACTTCACCTCCTACCGGTGCCGGTACATCCAGCCCGGGATCAACAATAACTGGAAGCCCCGGTAGATACTTCGCCGTATAATCCGTCCACGGTTTCGGCCACCGGCCCCTCCCCGCTTCCACTGCATCAAAGGTACCTGCCCATGAAACGCATCCTGTCGCTGTCTTCCCTCGTCGCCGTTCTCCTGGCCGCCGGTTGCGGGGGAGGAGGAGGTGGAGGCGGTGGAAGTACGTCACTTCCTTCCGACTCTCCAGCCGAGTCGGGGAATCGGGAATCGGAGTTCCCCGTATCGTACCGCCTGATCACCTACCAGGGTGGGGTGGATGTAACCCCGGAGGGGCTCGATGAGCGGGACGTCAGGCACATGCCGGTCTGGCGGGACGGGTCCGCCCATATTGTCGGCATCCATTCGGATGCCGGCGTCCGGCTGCCCCGGGCGGGATCCCGCGGAGACACGGACCTGCGTTACGGTACGCGGGATGACGGCAACACCCGCGAGCGCCTGGTCCGGTTCATCGAGGGACTTTACGGAGACCGCATCGAAACGGCCAGACTGGCCTCCGGGCTGCCTTCGCCCTCGCTGATCCGTGTGGTCGGGCCCGCGACGGAGGTCGAACTCAGCGGGGTGGTCCGGGCGCTGCAGTCCCTGAATGCCGCATTGCCCCCTGGTCGAACCCTGGACCTGGAATTCTCCCCCGGGCGGAGCAGGGATCCCTTCGAATGGTCCAGCGTGTCCGGGGAAATCACGCTCTCGTTCATTCCGGACAGCGAGTGGATTCGTGGCGCTGAGTGGATTGCCGAAAACGAAAATATCGATCATCAGGCCGGATATTCAACGACACACATTGGCGCGGGAACCGGCGACGTGTGGATGCGGCGGGCTTCAGGCGGTGACAGGGTTTTTATAGACGTCATTGTCCACGAGATCATCCATGCGCTGACCGGTGCATATCACAACGAAATTGAAGGGGTCTCGTCTATCATGACTTATGTTGGTGATCCAGAAATGTCTGTCATCGACCGTGAATTCCTGCATCTCCTTTTCACGCGCCCCGATCATGTCGGCGACCCTGCCGACTTCGGTCCCTGGGACGATACCGCGACCTACATCCATGGCAGCAACGGCCATGCTACGTTCGGCGTGGCCATGCGCGGTACTCCGGGCAACCGTTTCTTCGAACCCTGGGGCAGCGGATGGAGTCCGGACCATTACGGAGGCGGTTATTCCTCGCTTTCGCGCAACCCCGACCTGTCCGGCACCGTCACCTGGAACGGCACCCTGGTCGGTTTCACGCCAGGTGAGAACCCCGTGGTCGGCGATGCCGAACTCCGCGTCAGCATCTCGAACCTGTCCGGACAGGCCGACTTCACCGGCCTGGAACAGTGGGATGCCGGTACGGCGCCGGGCGGCGCCAGCAGCGGAACCATGTGGGGCGACGGAGATCTTTCCTACCGGCTCGATATCACCGGAAACCGGTTCCGGGACGGGGCGGGCAGCGCGGACGATGGCCGTCTGACCGGGGCCTTCGTCGGGTACAGCCACGAGGGGGTCACCGGAACCCTCGTGCGGGATGACCTGACGGCGGCTTTCGGGGCCACCAGGTGAGCCGTGTGGCGTTTTTCCGGCCACAGGTGGGTATCGGCATGACTTCGCCCTGAAACGCCGCATACGGCAATTACGGATTGGGAGATGGCGATTCCGAAGGCACGCCGCCTTCGCCGATCAGTCGATCGATTTCCCATTTCAGCTCGGACAGGCTTGGGGCCGACAACTTGATGACTTCGTCGCCCAGGGAGACATCGGTCCTGTAGGCCTGGGCCCGGTTGGTATACCGGATCCCCTTGTACCGGCGGACCTGAAAGTCGAGGCATGTCCATGTGTGCCTGCCGGTTCTCCTGGATGCGCTCGTGCCTTTCATTCCGTCTCCCCCGAAGGAGCGCACCGGATTCCAGTCATGTTCCCTTCAGGCGCCGGGCCACGGCGTCCCGGGACTCCTGCGTCTTCCTCAGCAGGGTTTTCTCCCTGATCAGGGCCGGGCTGCAATGATCGAGGGCGATGTTGCGTTTCTCCCTGGTGCAGGCAGGGCACCGGACCGGCCTGTCCGATCTCACCTTCCGCGGGTTGAATGCCCGGCCGCACAGTTCGCAGTCCAGATACATCCGGAATCCGGGCGCCTCGTTTTTTCCGGGGGTCGTTTCGGTCATATGCTTCCGTCAGTCTTTCCTGTCGGAGGGCCGGACTGCTGCCCGTTCCCGGTTTGCCCGCGCCGCCCGGTTCGGCCGGGCGGATTCCGCGGCGGATTGTATCCGGATTTCGCTTTCAGGGTGCCTGTTGGGCAAGCCGGAAAGTCATCGACTTGGATCATGACGTTGGATCGATGTTTGATCGACCTGCAGGAATTGATCGTCTTGGGTTAAGATTGTCGGTATGAACGAAAGGAACGAAAAACCCTTTCCGAAGCCGCCGCCGGCAGATCCGCTCCCACTGGAAACGTGGCTGAAGCGCACGGACCGGTCTGAGGCGGGCCGTGAGCCGTTCTTCCGGGGACGTGAAGCGGAATACGGGGTGTACCGTTCCGCCATCACAAGTCTCAGTGAAGGGATCGTAGGGGGCGGCACGATGGTCTTCCAGGGTGCCCCCGGTGCCGGGAAGTCGGCCTTGATGGAAGAGTGCATGGAGGCGGTGCGGCGTCATTCGACCCCCGAGGTACCCTGGGTGGCGGTCGCCATGGATCCCAGTTCCCTGGAATCGCCCCTTGATGTCATCGAGGCCCTGGTTGGAGCTGCCAACACAGAAAGCGAACGTCTCCGGGAAATGGTTTCCGGGACATCTGTTGCCACGATGCTGGATGATCTTCGTGACCGCGGGAAGAAACTGTACCGGGAGTTGTCGGAGCGCGGTGGCGGGGTGTTCGGCGTGTCTGTAGGTGGGCGCAGGGACGAAGGAGTTTCCGCCGGCGGGGCTTTCCGGAAGGCCGCGCAGCTTCTGGGGAAATACCACATTGTAGTCTGTGTGGACGAGGCTCAGAACACGCCGGTTACCAGCAATACGAAAGGGGTGATGGACTGTCTTCACAGGGACCCCCAGGGGATTCCCCTGGTGGCGGCGTTCTTTGGTCTGAGCGATACCCAGAGGGTCTTGCGCGATTGCGGTCTTTCGAGGTTCGCCGACGAACGCGTCGTGACCCTCGAACCGCTACCGGATGGAGATACGGCTTGCGCCATCCGGAGTGCATTCGATGCCTACGGCTTCACGGGTACGCGGGAAGATCGGGAAGTGTGGGTTAACAGACTGGCCGAACTGTCCCATGGATGGCCGCAGCACATCAACAGGGTGGCCGTGGCTGCGGCCCGGGTGATCAATGACAATGGCGGGCGCATTGATGTGGCAGTTCTTGAGCAGGCTCTGGAAAGCGGCAGGAAGCGGAAGGATGCCTACTATGCCGGCCGGCTTGCTGCCGGCACACAGGATCCCGGGCTTTACAAGCAGATTGCGCTGGCAGCTGAAACTCGTCCGAATGGTGTTTTGCCCCGGGCAATACTCCGGGATCTTACGTCATCCGAGCTGGAAAATTCACAAGAAAGTTTTGATGATTTTCTGGCCAATGCCCTCCATGTCGGGCTGCTGGCCCAGACGAAGGATCTTCCCTACCACTACCAGATACCGATTCCGTCTTTCGGGGACTACTTGCGCGCTTTGCCGGTGGAACCGCCGCAAGTCTGAAGCGACCGCTCAACCACAGCAATCAAAGCTTAGACTGCGGCCGTGAAATCGAAAAATCCGAACATTGCCGATGCGGTCAGCGAGTCCTGGAAGGATCCCCTGGTTGCGTCTGCGCGGATGACCAGGCACACGGTCGAATGGGAGCGGAACGGGATCGTGTATCCTTCCTTTTACCAGGCGGCGCTCGCTGCGGGCGTATGCAGGACAAGATACGATCACATCTCTCCACGCAAGAAGCTGAAGGAGGAAGGCAAGATCGAATGGCGCGGGGAAGTCTTCATACTGCGCGAAAAGTGGTCCGGTTAGCAGTTCGCCCTTGTCGAGTGGCCCGGAATGTCAAAAAACGGGCCTATTCTGAACCCCGATGCTCCACTCCGGGCCGGTTTTTCGACGATTCTTCAGCTGAAGGCCTGCGGGCTCCGCCCCACCTGCCGGGAAATTCCGGTTCCGGGAATGTGCGGAATCACCACCTTGCCTGACCGGATTATTCGCCGAGCCGGGCCTGTTCCTCCCGGTACTGCCGGGTGATTTTCCTGTGCCGCCTGGCGGATCTTCTGTCGTTCCTTTCCTTTCTCATCTGCGTGCTCCGCGCGGCCTTCCAGAACGTTGCTGCAAGGGCGGCAGCTGCAAACAGAATGACCAGCACGAGGAGGATCGTCTTGTCCATACCGGATTTCAGGTTACCTCCTCTCCATTGTCGGAACCGGATTTCTCGCCACTGTCGGACCACAGGTCCCCGAGACTGAAACTGATCGCTTCGAACGGGGGCAGGGAAACGGCATCATTCTCGGTCAGCGTTTCCAGGAGAAGCCATTGGCCATCGTGCAGTTCGAAGGCCTCCAGGGTGCGCACATCAGGATCGATGAACCAGAGGTGGCCCACCCCCTCGCGGGCGTAGATTGTGCGCTTCACACTCTGATCCAGGGCTTTCGTCGAGGGTGAGAGGATTTCACAGATCCAGTCCGGCGCCAGAGTGAAGTATGCTTCCTTGGGAAGTTCCGGCATCCGTTCCCGGCGCCAGCCAGCAAGGTCGGGCACCAGAATATCCTCGCCCAGATGCAGCTCCGGCTCGTCCATGATGCGCCAGCCTCCGGGTCCGCCGTGACCCCGATTGAACGGAGGCCCAATACATTCCCCGAGAATCGAACTGGCCCATACGTGTCCGGGCGCCGGCCGTGGGTTCAGATACAGCGTTCCTTCGATGACCTCGGCCACCTTGTGCGGTGGTGCATTGAGCACATCCTGATAGGTCGCCCGCGGGATTGCCTGCGTTGTCCTGGTTGCCGCCTTCGTGGCCATGTTTGCTTCTCCTGGAGCCGATGGATTCCCAGTGTAACCCCGCAGCACCGGCCGGCTCAAGATGTCTGCAATTTCCTTGCAATCCTGTAGGCCGTCGAACGTCCGATTCCAAGGTGCTTTGCGGCCTGTGCGGGCGTCATGCCGGCATCTACCAGATTCTTCAGGGCGGACACGGTTTCATCTTTCGTGTATGGCCTTCCCTGGTGCCGGCCGCGTTTCCTGGCCGCGGCCACCCCGTCCAGGGTGCGTTCGACGATCAGGCGGCGTTCGAAGTGGGCGTTCGTGATCCCGGCTATTGCCCTGGCAACCACAATTCTCGGATTCCTGATCCGGATGCCCGCCGCATCCTGATCCCGGTCACTCCGGGCAGCACAGTAGCCTGTTTCGGGTTTCACCCTTGCCGAGTTATACAGAATGTCACATTCCGGCCCTATTTTGACTCCTGATTCCCCACTTTAGGCCGTTTTTTCGACAATTTATCAGTTGCAGGCCTGCATACTCTCTCCCACAACCCGGTAGATATCAGGTCTCGTTTAGCGAAGTTTCCCCACCTTGTAGCAATCCGCATCGGGCCGCAATCGCGTCCCGATGCGCTCATCTTCTCCCTTCTGATTTTCTTTCCAAAGTGCGGTAGACCGTAGCCCGGGAGACCGAGAACAGTTCTCCAAGGTCGCTGATGCTGTACTCGCCTGTATTGTGCATCCGCCGCAGCTCACGTTGCTGCTTCTCTGACAGCTTCGGTTTCTTGCCACGCAACTTCCCTTTGGCGCGGGCAATCCGCATCCCCTCACGGGTACGTGCCCGGATCAGATCGGATTCGAACTCAGAGAAGGTGGCGAGTATGTTGAAAAACATCTTGCCCATAGGATCGCCCGGATCATATACGGTGGATCCAAGAGCCAGCTGGACTTCTCTTTCTGCCAGACTGTCGGCAATTTCTCGTGCATCTGGTAGAGAACGCGCAAGTCGGTCCAGCTTTGTGACGACCAGTGTGTCCCCCCCGCGTACGGCTGCCAGTGCCTGGTCAAGTCCCGGTCGATCACGGTTCCGGCCGGTCAGGCCGTGGTCCACGTATATCCGGTCCGGTTCGACACCAAGCTCTACCAGGGCGGATCGTTGTGCGGCGAGATCCTGCTTGTCTGTCGAGCAGCGGGCATAGCCAATTAATGTATTCGTCATGACTGCGTGTACGGTAGTGCCCCCCAAGTGAGATTTATATCGTACCACCCTAATGAGACATCTTTCCACTAATGATTCCGCGGAATATCTTTGTCATCGCAGAGTGTGCGCTGGACGATCCCCTATCGGACACCGCTTCTTCAGTTCCAATCGGGCCCGAACGATGAAAGGACTCGTATCTTTGCCTACTTCCATGTTCCCCCGTGACAAATAGTCCAGAAAGTCAAAAAAAGGATCTATTCTGAACCGCGATTCCCCACATTCGGTCGTTTTTTGGACGATCCCTCAGCTGCAAGCATACACGGTCGACTCCACCAACTACCTCTTTTTCGTCCCGGATTGCCAGTTACACCCCACTTGTATTGTCAGGTTGATTGATCCCCTTCCGTGCCTGTATCCGGCCACAAGTCCCCCAGGCTGAAACTAATCGCATCGAAGGGGGGCAGGGAGACGTCATCGTTCTCCTTCAGCGTCTCCAGGAGGACCCATTGGCCATCACGCAACTCGAAGGCCTCCAGGGTGCGGGCCTCCGGATCGACGAACCAGAGATGTGGCACGCCTTCCCGTGCGTAGATCCCGCGTTTCACTCCCATGTCGAGCGTCCTGGTCGAGGGGGAAAGTATCTCGCAGACCCAGTCCGGCGCCAGGGAAAAATAGGCCTCTTCGGGTAATTTCGGCATTCGTTCCCGACGCCATCCGGCAATGTCGGGCACCAGGATGTCCTCGCCAAGGTGCAGCTCCGGCTCGTCGAGAATCCACCATCCTCCCGGGCCGCCGCGGCCACGATTGAATGGCGGGTCAACCGCTGCCCCGAGTCCCTTACTGGCCCACGCATGCCTGGGTGCTGGCCGTGGATTCATGTGCAGGGTGCCATCGATGATCTCTGCCACCTTGTGGGGTGGCGCATCGAGGACGTCCTGATAGGTCGCCGTGGGGATAGTCTTCGTTGCCGCCTTCGTGGCCATGGTTGATCTCCTGGAGCCGATGAATTCCCAGTGTAACCCCGCAGCGGCGGCTGGCTCAAGGCGTCTGCAGTTTCCTCGCGATCCTGTAGGCCGTCGACCGCCCGATTCCGAGGTGTTTCGCGGCCTGTGCGGGCGTCATGCTGGCATCTACCAGATTCTTCAGGGCGGACACGGTTTCATCTTTCGTGTATGGCCTTCCCTGGTGCCGGCCGCGTTTCCTGGCCGCGGCCACCCCGTCCAGGGTGCGTTCGACGATCAGACGGCGTTCGAAGTGGGCGATCGCGCCGAAAACGTGGAACACCAGTTCGCCGGCGGCAGAGGCGGTGTCGATCCTCTCTTCAAGGCTGACCAGGTGTATTCCCAGCTTCTGCAGATCCTCGACGGTCTCGAGGAGTTCCTTCAATGAACGGCCAAGGCGGTCGAGCCTGGTCACGCAGAGCCGATCCCCGTGGCGCGCATAGTCGACCAGCTCCGCCAGCCCGGGGCAGTCGAATTTACTCCCGGACATGACGTCGGTGAAGATCCGGATCGCGCCGGCCTTCTTGAGGCGGTCCCGCTGGCCACATGATTCCCCGAAGAACCGGCCCGTTGCCCAACCGACGGAAGTCCTGCGTGTTCTGCATTATGGGCTGCGGGCAGGACCTGGCCAACGGTGCGGACCATCACCCCGGGCTGCTCGACGAGATCACCACCCTGGAACACGAGACCGGCTGGACCTTCTTCGCCGGCGAATCCCTGGCCGGCCGGATCGCAAGGCACCGGCGCGGCGGAAGCGGCTCGTGTTCTTTGCCAGGAACATGGATGACGCTGGATCCGTGGAATCGTCCACCCGCAGAGTTCAAGTGAAGGAAGGGTTTGATGAGTGTGGTCATGGCCGAGAGAGGGCTGGCCACACGCTTCATCAACAACCTGGAGACAGACAATTGAACGTATCCGATATTCCAACGAAGCTGCCGCGGACCTCATCCACCTTCCTGACGCATTTTTTCGGTCAGGGACTTTCGGAAAGCCGCTATGTCGTCGAACGCTTCCGCGCGATGGTCAATGGAGACATCCGCCGCCTGAACGATGGCGAGTCCGAAGAGGGGCAGCGACTCCGTAACGGGGGCGGGGGCGGGAAACGCCGGAAGAAACCGGTCATTGCGACGATGAACGCGGTGCGTGACCTCCGGCCCGCCTACAACGAGATCATCATCTGCACGGGGCTCCAGTCCCGTGGCGGTGTCCAGTACTGGGGATGTTCGGCGGCGGGGTTTGCCGGCGAACGTGTCCAGAAGGGCTGAACGGTATTGCCGGTTGCAGACTAATGGCATATCGGGACCCCGAAGAGGGTAAGGCGAGGAATCGCGAGCGATTCCGCGAGCGCGTGGCCGAACGACGCGCTGCCGGCATGTGTGTCGGATGCGGGCGATGCCCGCCCGAGACCGGCCTGGTGAATTGCGCCGACTGCGCGGAAAAACGCAGGACCAGGGGGCGAGCCCGGGACGCCAGGCTTCGCGCCGAAGGCCGGGCCCTCCGTGATCCTGAAAAGGCCCGTGCCGCCCACAGGCGGTACTATCGCCGCAAGGTCTCGGATCGCCGTCGTGCCGGAACCTGCCTTCGTTGCGGGTCGCAACCTCCTGTTCCAGGACGCACGACCTGCGTGGAATGTGCGGAAAAGCTCCGGAAGTACGAACGGGAGAGATATGCGGCCGGGAAGGCCGAGGGATTGCTGTACGGCGGCTCCGATCCGGAAACGAAACGCCGTTCGGGACGAATCCGGAGCGCCAGAAGGAGAGAGGCCTGGCTCGATGCGGACCGGTGTACGCGCTGCGGCCGGAACCCTCCCGCAGAAGGGGGAACGACATGCACGGCCTGCCGCCAGAAGAGGCAGCACAGGGACCGCAGGAAGTATGCCGAAAGACGGGCAGCGGGGTCTTGCGTAATCTGCAACGTCCGGACATTCGAGGGTGCTGCGTACTGTTCTCCCTGCATCGCGAAGGACTACGACAGCGGCCGAACGGAACGTAAATACGCGGCCTCGAGGGAAAGGTACCGCAAGCGGCGCCAGGCCGGCCGTTGCGTGGAATGCAACCGCCCGAGCCAGGGAGCGTGCCGCTGTCCGGAATGCGCGCGCAGGTCATACGAATCCTCCTCCCATTTCAGGGGGATCCCTTTCTGGGAACCGGAATTCACTGTCGTGGACCTGTTGACCGGAGAGGAACACGGCCCGATGGAAAGCGAAGCAGAGGCCGCGGCGTACATTGCATTTCTCAGACTGCCGTCGGAGCGGTTCGAGATCATCACCGACTGCTCGCCGGTGACCCGGTACACCGGAGGTCACCGATGGGACACTTGAGAATGAACGTGGAGACACTCGGGGAGGACCGGCCATGAAATTCATCCTGCAGACCGACATCGACGGAACGCACGAATTCCTGGCCGGGTAGACGGAGGAGGACGCGATCGCCGCATACCGTGCGAACCGGAAACCCACCGTGCTGTTCTCGGCCGAGTTCTCCATCGCCCGGGAGAGGCCGGTCGTGACCAGGGACTTCCTCATCGGCCCGGATCCCGCCGTCTGGAACGAGTACGCCACGGACCTGGACGGTTTTCTCGAATGGCAGCGGGTGGCCGTCCGGGGGGGGGCTGACCGGGTCGGGACAGTGACACGAATACCGGCACTTTCCCATATCGCCGCATGGCCTTAGCCTTCCCGGGCGAGTGACCGTTCACTGGCATGGCCATTTCCTTTCGCGTGCCACGGGTCAGTTCGATACGTCCGGCAGTCCGCCAACTTCCGAATCTTCCCTGGAGCCGGAATGATTTGGGTATTTCAATCTTCCAATTTCAGGAAAAATCATGCTCAACAAGAATACTTCAGCAACCAATAAAACGGACCTCATTGAAATCTGCGCGGAATACTGCCGCGAGAACACCTTGCAGCAGGCCACTGTCGATGGATATTTCAGGATACTCAGGATATTCATCCGGGATACCGGAATCGACACGGTTTCCGATATCACTTCCGAATACATTGTCGACTGGCGCGATTCAGTCGTATCCCGGTGCACGACCACCACGTTCAACACCTACCACAGGCATATCCGCGCCATTCTCAATCATTGCGTCCGAAAGAAATACCTGGATGAAAATCCAATTCTCCTGATCCGGCAGTGCCGTCGTGTCACTGTCCGGCGCAAGGCGTGTTCCAGGGAAGAGATCGAGACACTCTGCCGACTCCTCCAGGCGGATCGGGACGATCCGGTATCGATCTTCCTGCTCAGGGCCGTCGCGGTCCTGTATTACACGGGAATCAGGCTTTCCCAGTTGTGCGGCCTGGAATGGGCCGATGTCGATTTCGAAGGGTGCACGATTCTCCTGCGCGAGAAGTACAGCAAGACCGGCATGGAGTGGAGCATCCCGCTCCACGAGGATATCCATGTGATTCTCCTGCAAATGCGGGAGGAGGCGTACCGCCTGTTTCCCGATTTCATGAAATCCGACCAGGTGTTCTTCCTTCAGCGCTACAGCGACCGTTATCAGGGTGCACGGATGAAACCGGACCAGTTTGCCCGCATACTGAAAAAGGCGTCAATCCGCGCTGGAGTCAACGTCAGTTCCCACAGGATCCGGCATCTCTTCGCGACGATGCTGGCCAACCAGGAATCCGAGAAGGCCGGGAAGGGCGACGCACCGCTTACCCTGGTGGCCCTGAAGGAAATCCTCGGCCACAGAAACATAGCCACCACGGTGAGCTACATCGAACCCAGGCTGGCCAGCCAGAGGCGTGTGCTTGGGGGAATCGAGCCACTGGGCGGGGTCAACGATCCTGTTTCGGGTCGTCGTTCCGGAACTTCCGGCTGAGTTGCCTGAAGGGTGCGGGTGACGCATCGATGACCATGGTTTTCCCCTGTTGTCCACGGGCGGAGCATCCCCCGGGGAATGCGGAGCCGGTGGGCAACGTGGGGGAAACATCGAGCCCGGTTGCGCCGCGAGCGTTTAAGCAGACGTTCAGGTACCATGGCAGACAATGGCTTACCTGACCTGGCGTTCCGGAGAATCCCCATGAACCGAAAACCCCATATCTTCCGCTCCCTGGTCGCGATCCTGGCCGCCTCGGGCCTGCTGATCGCATCGTTGGGCGCATCGGCCGACCACAGGCACCACAGGAGGCACTCCAACGATCTTGCCGAGGGACTGCTCGCCGGCGCCCTTGCCGCCCTGACCATCGGGGTCATTCTCGAAAGTGTCGACAGCTCCCACGGGCGGCGGCACACCCATTACCGCCGGTCTCCGGAGCGTCCGTCCTGGAAATACCGCCACGGCCCCCGGCGTCACGGATGGAGAGACGGACACCGTCATGGACACTGGCACGGGCATCGTCACTGGAAACGTCATCGCCATGGGCATCATTATCGGCCGTACCGGACCAGGCACTGGCGGGCGGACAGGGTCATGATCGATCACCGACCGTCCCATGACCGGAGAATCCCGGAACGAAGGCATTGATATTCAGCCATACATGATTTAGTCCGTTCTCCGATATGGGAGACTGCACCCGGTACAACGCACAAGAAATTCGACAAGATGGCAGAGAATGTGACCAATGATCTCCTGCTGGAACATCTGAAATCCATTCAGGGGAAGCTTCGCGATCATGACTGTCGTTTCACCCGGATCGAGAACAGGTTGCTGGCTGTCAAGAACCATATGGCTGCATTGGTGCAGAGTGACCTGAACTGGGACATGGATCTGGCTTCACTGAACCTGCGTATCGAGCGTATAGGACGCCGTCTCGAACTTGCCGACAGCTGACGCCGCGGTCACGCACAGTCGCTGATCCGGCCCCGGTTTTCCCCACTTTTCCACGGGCGGAGCATCCCACAAGGAATGCGGAGCCGGTGGTAAAGATGGGGGAAACACCCGGCTACCCCTTCTTCCCGATATAGGTCGCAGTAATGTCCTGACGGCCTTCGCCGTGTCCCAGTTCACGGTTCACCGTCCTGGCAGCTTCCTCCCATCTGAGCCGGCCGTTCCTGGCAAGCCCGCTGAATGCGGGTCCCCCCGCAAGCGGGGGCGGAAATCCCGATATCTGCTCGAATCTCTCCTGCGCCCATGCATGCCTGAGTTCATGGCCAGGCAGGCCTGCGGCGTGCCTGGCCGCGTTGAACTCCCTGTAGTAGCTGTCGTATGTCCGATGGGACGGGATCATTGAACGGTGACCGTGCCTGCACTCGGGCTGTGACTCCTGGAACCGCCGGACACGGTCCAGCAGGTCCCTCTGCCGGTCCGTGGTGACCGGCACTTCCCTGTACCGTCCACCCTTGCACCAGCCGGCCGCGAGCCGGATCCTGTCCGGCTCGTGGCCGGCACGGGTGGCGTACCCGTGCTGAAACTTCATCGCCTCCTCGCAGCGCAGCCCGAATTCGCGGCGCAGCTCGGTGACGAGCTGCGCCCGCTCATCCAACTGCCTCAGCCTCCCATGATCCAGTTCCCTCGACTTGTCCACACCCCATCCAGGGGTGTTCCTCCTCATCGATATCCCGAGGCTCCTGTTCGAGGGAATCAGGTCCTCCCGCCCCAGCTTTTCGGCGAGCCAGCGGATATCGACCAGCCGGTTGGCGATCGTCCGGTGACCGAGACCGGACGATCGCCAGTCATTGACCAGCCTGTGGACCTCCTTCTTTCCGAGCCTGCTCACATCCCACCGCTTCCCGTATCCACGGTCCTGAAGCTGGCGCACGCAGCGCATGAGATTCTGGTGCCGCGCCTTCTGGCGGTCCGGAGAACCGTCGCAGTTTTCCTTCATGATCATCCTGATCCGGTACTGTGTCTGATCCTGCGCCATGACTCAGGCTACCGGCTCCGGTCCGTCCGCTTCCTGCTCCCGATGTAGATCTCCATGGAGTCGTCGCGCCCTTCGGCGAGCCCGAGTTCCCGGCCGAGAATCTTTGCAGCCTCGTCCCACCGGGCGCGATCGCTTCCGGACAGTTCGCCGTATTCCGCGCCGCCGGCGGCCGGCGGCGCGAAACCCGCAATCTGTTCGAATCGCTCCTGGGCCCAGGTAACCCTCAGTCCCTCTCCCGGGAGTCCCGCCGCATACCGGGCCCGGTTATATTCCCTGCTGTAACTTCTGTACGTCATATCCGCCGGGATCATCGACCTCCACCCGGTCGCGGCCCTCGGCTGGAACTCCTGGTACCGGCCGACGCGATCCAGCAGGTCGCGCTGCCGGTCCGTCGTGATCCGGATCCTCCTGGGATTTCCCCCGAAACACCATGAACCCGCGAGCCGGACCCATCCGGCCTCGCGGGTCGCATACTCGTGCTGGAACTTCATGGCCTCCGATGCACGGAGGCCGAATTCGCGGCGCAGCTCGGTGACGAGCTGCGCATGAAGTTCCATTTCGGACAGCCGGCCATGATCGATTTCCCGGGCCCGGTCCTTCCCGGGGTCCTGCCTGTTCTTCGGCAGTCCGAGTCCGATTTCCCTGTTGGTCGGGATCATGTCCGCCCGCCCGAGCTTTCCGGCCAGCCAGCGGATATCCACCATACGGTTCGCGATCGTGCGGCCGGAAAGCCCCTCCCTGCGCCAGTCGTCCACGAGACGGTGGACTTCTCTCTTACCGATTCTGTGGACGTCCCAGGTCTTTGCATATCCGCGCTGGCGCAGCTGCTGGACGCAGCGCATCAGGTTCCGGTACCGGGACCGCTGCCGGTCCGGAGAACCGTCCCGGTTCTGTTTCATGATCATCCTGATCCGGTAATCCGTCCTGTCTCTGGACATAGGTCCCCCTGTGGCAAACGCCACCATCACTGTAAATCTGTTCAACGTTGGCACACGGTCAGTGCAAGTGACTTGCCATTTCAAACCGACGCAAAAGGTGGGTTCGACTATCGGCAACTTGCAGAGATACATGCTCCATCCACCCGGGACGGTCACATACTCAAACACACTCCCTGATGCCTCGCGGCGTGATGCCGCGTCATATCGCTCGGGACGATTGGCTCCATGACGGTCCCTGGGGACCGCTCGTCGATGACTTCCTTTTGATCCGGAACGCCGAGCGGCCGCGAGGCTGGCGGTTTGGCGCAATTTCCGGAGGAGGGTGGGCGATGACGCCCTGGGTTGAGGGTAGGCTCATGAGCCGTATTTCGCTGACTCCGGGCGCAGAGGTCCGTTGTCAGTTGGGGAGGGCGGGAGCCCTTTATGGAGAAATAGCACCAGCCTCCGGAGAGGCCGTACACGCTTTACGGGTGCTGTACGTGCCCTGGCATTACGATGCCAGCGTGCGCGGGGAAAACATCCGCTCCAGTTGCGCAGACACCGGTGCGAACCGCAGTTCGGGATGCGAGCCGACAGACTTTCAGGCTGCGCCAGCCTCTTGAAGAAGCCATCCGAGCCCATTCTCGATATCTTAGCGAATCCTGTCGCAATTTCAAGCCGAATTCAATCCATCATTCATGATGCTGCGCCAGACTCGTTACGGTACTTACTTCTGCGACAATTTAAGGCCCCCGTCACTCGCGGGGCTGAGCCCGCGAGAGACGGGGGCTACCCCTGGCGCAGTCCGGTGCGCGGTGCGGCCCATGAGGGCCTCGCATGTCGCAGGGGCACCATGATGACCCGGCCATCAGGGCCGGAAAGGCCGGGCTCGGGAGAGCCCTGCAAGACCAGGCACAAGGCCTTTGGCAATGACGACAGGGCGTCATCCCTCCGCAGTCCGGAGACCGGAAAGCGTCCGGCGCGGGACAGAGCGCCGGAGCCGCTGCCGGACACGGTCCGGCCATTTCGCGGGATCATCCGCATAAGCGGGCAGAGCAGCCCGGAGAGGCTCCGGCAGGGCGAAACCGGACATGCTGGAAGCGGGGGAATGGATGCTGAAGATCAGCCGTGCGGAAGCGGAGGCGCTTGCCGAAGTGCACCGGAAACTGTTCGGGCGGATGGTCGAGGAAGCCGGCGCAACACCAGCAGCCATCGCCTCAATGCGCGAGGTGCCCGTTCCGGTAACCGTGGAGCAGGAGGTTGTCTTCGTGGAGCGGGGGGACATGCCGGATGGGATCTAGGGGCGCGTTCGCCCTGATGATCGGTTCCGAGGTCTGGCGCTCCACATCACCCTGGAATCCATTCCCCCCGATTGCCGGACGTGAATCCGTCCAGGGGTTCCGGTTCTTGGACGGGGAGAATGGCCACGAGGGTCGGCATCTCCCCGGGGGTCCCTCGGAGGGGACGTGTATCGATGGCCGGAAATCAGCCGGATGGCATCCGGGTCAGAATGATGATCATGGACAGGGATAGTTTGGAGACCATTGGCTTCATCTTCCGTAACCTGGCAGACTGACGCGCAGCGCTTGGAAATGCGGTACGATATCCCGAGATTCCCCGGGTAACACAATGAAACCGGAATACTCTCTCTACTGTTCCATCGCGGCCGTGTTCGGCTTCATCGGCCTCACGATGCTGGCCCTTGCCGGATCGGAGCCAGTCGTCGTCTGGTTTCTTGTTTCAATACCCATGTGGTGGAGCCTGATGTTCTACATGGTATCCCTGTGGTGGGAGCGACGGGAGCGGGAATGGAAAGACCGGGAACGGGAATGGGAGGCCCGGGCAATCAGGGCCGAAGGGGCGGTCAGCCTCTGGAAGGCTATGGCCGGCCTGTCCGGAGGATCAGGCCGTGGAAGCACTGACAGCCTGTCCGCACTGGCCAAGGCCTGCGGCAGCCGGCAGGCCCTCATATCGCTTTTTCATCCGGACAGGCACAGAAATTCGAGAGCCTCCAACAACGCTACGGCCTATGTGATGAAACACCTGCCAAAGTAATGCGGACTCTCGGTTGAGGGAGGAGGGTGGCCCCTCCTGGGAGGGGCCGGATTTGGAGACGGAATTACAGTGCCGGAAGGTTCTGCATTCGGAAAAGAAAACCCACGATCGTGGCCGCAAGCGACATCATCGCAATGATCAACCAGGTGTCACGTCTGGACCATTCTACCCGGAGAGCAGCAAAGTTGGATTCCATATTCTCGAATCTGGATTCCATCTTCTCGAATCTGGACTCCATCTTCTCAAACCGAGCGTCCATATCGGACCGGAGGCCCTTTATGCCAGCGTCCATCTTGGATGCAAGATCCTCAATGGCTTCCAGAACCGGTTGCTCCAGTGACAGAGTGGCTTTAACCATCGCTATGCGCTTCTCTTCTTCAAATCCCGCCTGTTCAAGATGCCCGAGAGCATCTGTAATTGCGTTGCCGGTATTCATCATTTTGAAAATCTCCCGAGTTTCTCAAGTTCAAGGAACATGAGGAGATAACCGGCTCCCGACATGGGAAGATATCTCCCCATGCGGGTTGTGGGACCGGAGTCCCGGATTACAAAGTAGCACCAGGCCCGAGGGCCGTCCGCGCGAGGGTGCTGTCACGGACATGGTTGCGGCTTGAGGTGCCGCGGCCCATTACTGTTCAGAGTATCAGGCTCCGGCTGGTCATGCAATGCCGTAATTCGGCCGTAATTCGGCCGTCATTCGTACGGCTTGTTTGAATTCTTCGGCCGTTCATGGCAAGTCCAGCAGCTTCAGTTCCCTGTCCGGCTCCAGTTCCAAATCCAGATTAAGCTTCGCCTTAGGCACCAGC
>JAJDTE010000206.1:0-22005 GCA_022827325.1 Gammaproteobacteria bacterium
TTCCAGACTGTCCAGTGGAATACCGGCGGCTTCGTCCACCAGAAGGAGATCCGCATCGGGATTCTGATTCAGCAGGGTATCGATGCCAACCCAGTGCAGATGGCGGAATGCCTGTGAATACACGCCAAGGGCATGGCGGAACACCACGTTTGCCGCGGCGCGACCGCGTCCGCTCACCAGGATCCGGCACTTTTTTCGCTCGAGGATGCGGCCTGCCGCAATCCCCAGGGCGGCGGATTTGCCGCGGCCCCGGTCCGAGATCAGGAGAGCCGGCTTTCTTCTCTGGCCGGACAGGACATGTTCCACTGCCTTGACAGCCAGTTCCTGGTCGTGAGTGACGGTTCGGCCCGTAGCCACTTCTGTTTCGATAGCCCCGGCCTCGTCCATGGGAAGAATCCATCCGGTTCCAGTATCGAGGCGAACCGGTTCTGGAAATTCATCAAGCAGGTGTAACAGCCGACGATGGTAGGGGCTTTGGCTGCCGGCAGGGTGGTCCGATGTCCGATCCGGCAGCCACAGCACCAGAACTCCGCCAGCAGGGATGCATCCGGCAGCGATGCCCAACGCTTCCGGGTCAACGCCCTGCCGGGCATCCAGAACAACAAGGCGGTGCTCAGTCCCGAGGAGTTCGGGAGCGTCTTTGTTCGGCAACGATGTAAATCCTGCCGGCGCATTCTCGCCGATCCAGATACCATCCGCCGCACCGATCCGGCTGTCCGGATCCGGCCGGATTCCGTGTTGTGATCCGCCTTCGACAAGAATCAGGCGGCGTGGATTCAGATTGGCCGGTCTGTCGTCGCCAGCGGTTATTGCCGTACCGGTCATGCAGCCGGGTTCCGCTTCTCCTGCATCAGGCGGTGGTATTTCAGCTCCAGCTCCTGGCGGCTTTCGACATGTTCCGGGTCCACAGGTATGCAGTCCACGGGACATACCTCGACGCATTGGCTGGTTTCGAAGTGGCCCACGCATTCCGTGCACCTGGTCCAGTCGATCTGGTAGATCATCTCACCCTGGAAGATCGCATCGTTTGGACATTCCGGTTCACAGACATCGCAGTTGATGCATTCGTCGGTGATATAGAGCGCCATCAAAGAAGAGAGGGGTGGGAGAATTTAACCGGGACCGAATGCCTGCTTCAGCGCTTTGTGCACGGCCGGATGAACGAATTCGGTGACATCTCCGCCGTAGCGTGCCACTTCTTTCACCAGGGAAGCGGAGACAAACGTATAGCGCATTGATGGTGTCAGAAAGACGGTTTCCATGTTGCTGTCCAGCCGTCGATTCATCGAGGCCAGCTGGAACTCGTACTCAAAGTCCGATACGGCCCGTAATCCACGCAGGATGACATTGGCCTTCATTTTCTGGGCGAAATCGATTAGTAATCCCGAAAACCGGACCACTTCGACACCGGAAAGATCCGCCAGCACCTCCCGGGCCAGATCCACCCGCTGGTCGAGACTGAAAAGCGGGCGCTTGTCCGGACTTTCCGCAATGGCGAGAATGACGCGATCAAACATTTTCACGCTTCTGGCTGCGAGGTCGCTGTGTCCGTTGGTGATGGGGTCGAACGTGCCGGCGTAGATGGCGGTCTTATATGTCATGGACGATGGGTTTCAGGTTGATGAGCGTGGACCGTACGGTACCGTGGTCCTTCTGCCGGATGATATCCCAGGTGGGCGGCAGAGGTAATTGTTCTTTAGTCGCCGGACTCTCTATGTACAACAGTGTGCTTTCGGTAATCAACTCTCCCCGGCACAGCAGTCTGCAGGTGGAATCGACCAGGTTACTAGAAAATGGAGGATCCATGAAAATGATATCGTAGGGTGTCGTGGCGGAATGGAAAAATCTCTCCACGTCTCCATGAACCACGCGCACCACATCATTAGCACCGAGAAGGTCGGCATTCAGAACCAGTTTCCTTGCAGCCTCGGCATTGGATTCCACCATGGTAACGAGGGATGCCCCCCGGGAGGCCGCTTCGAAACCCAATGCGCCGCTGCCGGCGAACAGGTCGAGGCAGCAGGCACCGGAAATGTCATTACGCAGCCAGTTGAACAGCGTCTCACGCACCGCATCGGGTGAGGGTCTCAGAGAATCGACGCCAGGAAAGCGCAGCCGGCGACTTCGCCAAAAGCTGCCAATGATTCTGATTTCGCCATCACGGCCGGTGCGACTCCGCTTCAACTGACTTCCGCATTTCGGTAGGAGACTGCATTGATGATACGATACGTTCCTTTGCCAAATCGAGTCGAAAAAGCCGGACCATGAAGAGGAATTCTTCCGGGAGCAGGGATGAGGGAAGTGCTGAAGAAGTGGGCGACAAGCAATCCGACCCTTCATCAGGTGGCGGATTGTTTGTCAGACTATCCCGCACCAGGGAGGGCCTGTTCGGCGGGATCGCTTCCCTGTTCAGGGGCGCCACGATCGACGAGTCGGTGTTTGAGGAAATCGAGGATCAGCTGCTGGTGGCGGATGCGGGCATTGCCGTAAGCCGGAGGGTCGTCGAGCACCTGCGACAGGATGTCAGACGAAACAGGATCAACGACGAGGCAACGCTGCGACTCAGCCTCAGGGCGATACTGACGGATCTGCTTTCGCCATGTCAGGCAGATTCGGTTGAGTTTCCCGAGGGCAGGCCGCTGGTGGTCATGATGGTGGGGGTAAACGGTGTCGGCAAGACAACGACCTTGGCGAAAATTGCGGCCCGTTACCAAGATGAAGGAGCCAGAGTGATGTTCGCTGCCTGCGACACTTTTCGTGCTGCCGCGATTGAGCAGTTGCAAACCTGGGGGGAGAGACTGGGTATTCCCGTGGTCGCACAGGTACATGGTGTGGATGCGGCGGCTGTGGCATTCGATGCGTACAGCTCCGCGTGTGCGAGGGAGATGACGCTTTTATTGGTTGACACCGCCGGTCGACAGCATACCCACGGGGACCTGGTGGAACAGTTGAAAAAGGTCAAACGGGTCCTCGGCAAGGCCAACCCGGTGGTTCCGGACGAAGTCTGGCTGACCGTGGACGCCGGCAACGGGCAGAACGTTCTGTCACAGGTACAGCATTTTCACGAGGCCGTGAACCTTACCGGTATCTGCATGACTAAACTCGACGGCACTGCCAGGGGCGGAGTGATTCTGGCTGTCGCGGAAAAATTCGGCATTCCTATCTGCTATATCGGTACCGGTGAGAAGGTTGGAGATTTGCATCCATTCGATGCGGTCGAGTTTGTCGAGGCCCTGCTGCCGGGCTCTCCGTGTTGACTGTTCCTAGGGGGTGTCCTGGTCATCCGGCTCCATGGAGACCGAGTTTCTGGAGATCGGCGACCTTACTGCTAGGTAGTGAAGAGCATGTTTTCACAACCGCTCCAGGTGCCTGTGCTTTGCTTAATGGGTATTACCCGGGCAGGGATAGGGCACTCTTTGATTTACAGCACATGGTTAAGAAATCACGCTGCCGGAAACGCTACTAGTATTCCCTGTGAGTTAATGAAATAACCATGGGAGGCGAGATGAATTCAACCGTTATTGGATACGCAAGGATTTTGTGGGATTACTTTGCGTCCATCCGAAAGGAAATCCATTGTTCGGCTGTCGTGGTATGCTGCTCCTACGATCTCAGGGTAATGGATTATGCGGTAGATTTACTGGAAAGGGGCATGACGGATACTGTTGTCATCTCCGGAGACAGGGGTCATTGGACCGGCAAGCTCTGGGACGAGCCAGAATCAACCATCTTTCATGAGCATTCAAGGGACCGTCTCAATGGCTACAGGGTACTGCTGGAACAAAGGGCAACAAATTTCTCGGAAAATATCCGCTATTCCCTCGACCTTATCAGGCCCGTGGGAGAGGTTCTGTTCGTCACCAAACCCAATGCTCTGTATCGTGTTCACCTAACTGTCCCGATGGTTGATTCGGAAATTCGGTATTCCGTTTCATGTCCCGGAATTGAATTCCCGGACGGAGTATCGAAAGTCGTGGGTCTGCTCGGGCTGATCAATGAAATGGTGGGGGACGTGGACAGGATTCTGACCTATCCGGAAATGGGTTATCAGATGCCTCATACGCTACCTGATGAAGTGATCCGATCGTGGGAATTTCTGGTTGACAGGGGATTTGTAGATCACATGCTCAATTAGAAATTCAAGCATGGCCCGGATCGTAATCCGAATGATAGGCACGGACCGTTCATGTTTCCCTTGTGAAAAGTCCCTCTGTCTCGGGTCAGCACTGTTTCTCTCGCAATATAGCTGAACGAATCAGTGCCCGGAATCGCATTGCATCATGAAAGCACAAGTGATGCCGGTCTTTTTGGCCAGAAAAATAACGACGGTGAGGTTGTGAAATACGGCGCCTGGTCAGGCAGCAACTCTCGGGGGTGGGAGTGCGAGTGAATCAGCGCTCCCGGAAAGTGATTCGGCCCTTGGTCAGATCGTAGGGTGTCAGCTGCACGGTCACGGTGTCGCCCCGAAGAATCCGGATGTAATGCTTGCGCATTTTCCCGGAGATGTGGGCAATGATTTCATGACCGTTCTCAAGTTTTACCCGGAACTGGGTATTGGGGAGGGATTCGACGACCGTGCCCTCCATTTCGATGCTTTCTTCTTTCGCCACAAAGCGTGTCCAGAATCAGAGAATGCGGAGTGTAATCAAGATCGTTCTTGGATTCAAACAAAGTTATTGCCGCATTTTGTGGCTTATGCAGGAGTGATCACTGAGGCATCGGAAATGTGGCCTGTTACAATCCGGACGCATTTCCCACCCTTTACCAGATTGATTAGCCACCGATTCCTATGAGCGCAAATTCCTCTGCACAAAAAGCCCAGAAACTGTTCGTCGAAGCCGCGACAAAACTGCAGAGAGGAGATGCGGCAGGCGCCCGGCGCGTGCTGGAAAAGGTGTCACGGATGGCGCCGAACAGTGCTGCGGTCTGGTACAACCTAGCCTTGGCGGGTCAGCACCTCGGACTCCATTCCAAGGCAATCCGCGAGTACGAAAAGTCGCTCAGGATTGCCCCTGGTCAGGTGGATGCATTGGTCAACCTCGGACTTTCCTACAAGCACCTCGGAGATTCCGGTGCAGCTATGGAATCAGCCAAAAAAGCCCTCTCTCTGGCATCGTCACATCCCCGGGCATTGAACCTTGTCGGTTCGTTGATGGCAGAATCTGGAGATCTTCCAGGGGCGCTTGATTGCTTTCAGAAGTCGCTTCGAAGCGACCCGGGCAACACGGACACGACACAGAATCTCACGAGCCTGGCACAAGCATTGATGATCGATGGTGGCCCTGAGAGTGCGCTTGAGGCGCTGACCCCCCTGATCGGGCGAGAGGATATCACTCGCGAGCAGCAGGAACTCCACGCGCATATTCGCCTGGAGCTTCGTCAGTATGCCATGGCCGGGCCATTGATTCAGGAACTGAAAAACAACTACCCGGATGAAGAGAGTGTATGGTTCCTTGAGATGTTGTACTGTGAATGGAACAAGGAACCTTTCAGGGTTATCGAAATTGCGGGGAAGATCCTGGAAAGAAGCCCCGGGGATGCCAGGGTTTGGGATACGCTTGGGCGCATCTATTATGATTTGAATAATATCCCTGATGCCAGGGCCAGTTATCAGAAGGCCGTTGAGCTTGACCCGGATAATTCGACCTACCGTAACCACCTGGGGTTGACCCATGCGGCTGTGGGGGAAAGGGAACAGGCAGAAGAAAACTACCGATCTGCCATCAAACTGAATGGTAAGGAAGTTGAGGCATACCGCAATCTTGTGAGTATGCGCAAATTCACAACTCCGGATGATCCGGATGTGAAGTCGCTGGAGGCATTGTGGGAGGGAAACGATTTGGATGACAATGCACGCTGCAGGCTTGCATTTGCGTTAGGGAAGATTTTCGATGATTGCGGTATTCATGATCAGGCATTCCGTTATTATGAGATTGGGAACCGCATCAAAATGGAGGAAATCACCCAAAGCGGCTTCGACATCGATCGGTATTTGGCGCACGTTGACCGGATTGCGGAGACCTTTCAGAAGCCTCCGCAGGTTACTGCCGATGTGGATCGTACGAGACCCAGGCCTGTCTTTGTCCTGGGGATGTCACGCAGTGGAACTACCCTGATCGAACAGGTGATTTCCCGCCATTCCAATGTCACCGGGAGGGGTGAGTTGCCATGCATTGAAATGGCGATTGCCCGGCTGGAGAAAGACTACGGCGAGAGAAGGGTATATCCGGATGATTTCCTTTGTCTTGAAAAGGCCGTGCTTGACAATGAAGCGAATGCATACTTGGACTGGGTCAACCATCTGCATGATCTGGATACGGACTATTTCACGGACAAGATGCCGTTCAATTTCGCTCATATATGGCTGATCAGGTCGCTGTTTCCCGATGCGGCAATCATACATTGCCACCGTCATCCATTGGATGTGATTCTGTCCAATTATTTCCAGTGGTTTGGTTCTGATATCAATTATGTATACGACCTTGAAATTCTGGCGCGATTCTATGTCTGTTACCACCGAACGATGGATCGCTGGCAACGGATATTTTCAGGGAAGTTTCATCGTGTGCAATATGAGAATTTTATTGAAGACAAGGAACAACAGACCCGTCAATTGATCGAGGGCGCAGGGCTCGAATGGGACGAGGCGTGCCTTGACTTTTACCGCAAGGATACGGCTGCCAGGACAGCTAGCATCTGGCAGGTGCGACAGGGTATCTATACCAGTTCCAGGGAACGGTGGCGAAACTATGAGCAGTATCTTGTACCTGCTAAAAAAATCTTGCAGGCGGAAGGCATATTTGCAAATTAGTAACCGGTGGTTCTACTGTGTTTCTCCCCAAGGCACAGCGTATTGCTTGGGACAAAAAAAACCGGGGCAGCGCCCCGGTTTTTTTGATGTGATAATGGGATATCAGAAATCCATCCGCAGTCCAATTGCAACAACATCGGTTTCAGAACTGCCATCATCTGTATTGGCAAACTCAACCCAAGTCCTGAGACCGCCACCAATCCTGTAGGTAGCACTTGCATTGACTCGGTCGGTTTCAGTAACTCCGCTGGCACCTTCAATTTCAGTCTGACCGAAAGCAGTTGACAGGTACAGTTGATCGGTTACCGAAGCGCCCACAGCGAATAGCGTGTTCTTATTTTCCATATCGCCCACATCCTGCTGCTCATGGGATACGGCAAAAGACAGGATACCAAAACCCGCGACCGCTGAAACTCCCATGGTATCCGTATCATCAGTGTCGTTGGAATCGTAACCACCGGCAAGGGTGAAGTTGTCCATCGGCCTCAAGGTAGCACCGAGGCCAAAGCCATTGCCGCCGCCATCATCGGCGTCATCGACACGGGCGTCAACCATCATCGAGATCGGACCCAGGCTGTTGGAATACTGGAGAGTATTGCCGGTACGAAATGGTCCAAGTTGCTGACCCGGTCCATTGGCAATATTCGGGCTTGCGTGTGTACCAACGTTCTGATAATAAGCCGACCATTGTTGCCCCAGTGAAACTGATCCAAATGGACCGGACAAGCCGACAAATGACAGACGATTGGAAACTCCACCTGCATTTGTATCAGTTGTGGTACCGAATTCGTAACGCGCAAAAGCAGTCATCCCGTTTCCGATATCACCGGAACCCCTAAACCCGAATCGTGATCCAGTATTATTCACATTCTGAGTCTCGCTAGACCCGGAGTCTGTTATCTGGATCCGATTGTGAATCCGCCCGTAGGCGGAGATATCAGCGTAGGCTGCAGGAGCGGCGACGATACCAGCTACAGCTACAGCGATTAGCTTCTTATTCATGTGAGATACCTCATTGTAGAAAAAAGCATGGTCAAAAAATATTTTTTGCAAACAACATTATTGCATTACGGCCGTGCCTTATGGTCCGCCAAATCCGGTAAATCGCGATAAATGCCAGGATCGATACCAAATGGCACAACGAATGCGAAAGGGATTATGCCATAAAATTTGCAGAAAGGTTAACTTTTTTTAATGTTTTTCCTGAATTCGCCTGGCAATGGCCTCCAAAAATCATGAAGATGAGAAAACAATATAAAACAAGAATATACAATATTTCCTGGTTTCACCTGCAAAAATTTTCGGTAACCTGGGGAAACATTTGATGCGCTAAAAATTCCAGTCCAGTATCGCAAATCGGCCGAATTCATCACACAGCAGGGGTGAATAATGATAGATTTATCCACACTGGCAGGGCGGACCCCCGGCCCTCGACAGGCCAGAAGTGGAAACACTTGCCAAGTTACCCGGACAGCAGGCATATGCCGGCCTGTTTTCAGGAATCATTCATCATCCAGGAGATACAAGTTCACTGCTGGCGGTGCTCGTCTCGAATCCCCGCCAGAGAGTATCCGGAACCATAGTACCTTTACTACTGCATTGCCCCTTTCATGAACAAGTACATCATTCCCTTCGTGTTGGTGCTGGCCCTGACAGCCTGCCAGTCCGGCGGTGAGAGGACTATAGAATTACCAAGGTCGATACATGCGAATACCGACCCTCCCGAGGAGGGGGGGCTGTTCTCAACTTTTTTCAAGAAGAAAGCCCCCAAGGCCATCCTCCTGCCCCCGGACCTGGTCTCCAACGCCAGTGACAGGGCCAGGGAGAACCATGAACAGGCGATCCTGCTGAAGCAGCAACAGGTGTTGCCCGAGGTCACCGGAGCCGAAATCGTCAACGAGAACGGGAAGCGCTGGCTGCGGGTGGAAACCGACCCACAGGAAGTCTGGGACAAGCTGGTGGATTTCTGGGCAGTGCTTGAGGTCGGCCTTGTTGTGAGCCAACCGGCCGCGGGACTCATGGAGACAGACTGGATTGACAGGAACGCTCCCGCCGAGGGGGAAGGCCTGTCCATTGCCAAGCTGTTCGACCGCATTACTGGCGCGGGCGCTTTGCTGGACAAGTACCGTGTCCGCATCGAACGCGAATCGGAAAATGTCACCCGGGTCTTTGTCAGTCACCGTTACTCGGAACGAAAGGAAATCGAGTTTTCCTCCCCGCATAGAGTTACCCAGTGGGAATGGGTGTCGGGAGAGAGCGAGGAAAGTGTGGCCCAGCTGCTACAGACCATGGTGCTGCTGTTCGAAGGGGGCCGAGGGCCTGCCTGACAGCCTTGAGGACATTGCCAGTGTTCAGGCTGACCAATCCTGATGAGGGTGGTCCCGGGAACGGTTTCACGGAATCCGGTGTCCCATGTGTAGAATGCCGTGTTCATGAACCATTCGGCCATTTTGGTTACCAGCAACCACCAGACTCCCGATGCGCACCCGTCTCGATGACCGCCGTGTACTGATATACAGTCACGACAGCTTCGGGCTCGGCCATCTCAGCCGCTGCCGAGCGATCGCCAATGAACTGGTGGGCCGCTACAAGGGCATCTCGGTCCTGATCCTTTCGGGATCGCCGGTCATCGGCAACTTTGAGTTCCGTGCCCGGGTGGACTTTGTCAGAATTCCCGGGATCATCAAGCTGAAGGATGGCAGCTATACCTCGCTGGGCTTGCACATCGAGCTTGATCAGACGCTCGCCATTCGGGAATCCATCATCCGGCACACGGCGATGGCCTTCGACCCGGATGTCTTCATCGTTGACAAGGAGCCCCTGGGACTGGAAGGCGAGGTCAGGGAGACCCTGCGCATGCTGCATTCCAACGGCGTACCGACCATTCTCGGCGAGCGCGAGGTGATCGACAGCCCGAACACCCTGGCAGCTGAATGGGGGCGCAAGTCGGCACTGCCGGCGCTCGGAGACCTGTATGACGAAATCTGGGTGTACGGCCCGGAGTGGTTTTATGATCCGTTTACCGGGTTGGACCTTGATCCCGTGGTGGAAAAAAAGGTAATTTACACGGGATACCTGCCTCGCGGGCCTGCCGAATCACAAAGCCCGCCTGGGCTGGACAGGCCCTATGTTCTTGTGACCCCCGGGGGTGGCAAGGATGGGGAGGAGATGGTGGACCTGGTATTCGATGCCTGCCTGGCCTGCAAGTCCCTGCCAGTGGACATCCTGTTTGTCCTCGGGCCATTCATGGAGGAGCAGAAGCGCAAGGAATTCGCCGAGAGGGCACGGCAGTATGAGCACTTCCACGTCATCGGCTACAGCACGCGGATGGAGTCCCTGATCCAGGACGCCGCAGGACTGGTCAGTATGGGGGGCTACAACACGTTCTGTGAAATCCTGAGCTTCGATAAACCTTCGATTATCATTCCACGTTACGAACCACGCACGGAGCAGTTGATCCGGGCAAGACGGGCAGAGGATCTCGGCCTTGTCAGGATGCTCAAGCCGGAGAATTTCCGTGTCGAGTGCCTTGTGCCCCTGCTTGAGGGCCTGAGCAGCCAGCCTCCCCCCTCCACCAGCCTGCGCCCCGGGATGCTGGATGGCATGGACAATATCTGCCGCCGCGTGGTTCAACTCCTGGACCGGCGCGCCAGGGCCGCCTGAAACAGCCGCGGGCCGCGGTATCATGGCATGCACGCCACAATCTATGTGCAACACCTCCTGGGCAGTGGCCATCTCGTCAGGATGCGGCTCCTGGCATCCGCCCTGCATACCGCAGGATCCAGGGTAACTCTGATTTCAGGGGGCTCCTTCCCGGGCGATGCCGAATATGAGGTGATTCGCCTGCCCGTGCTGAAGACCCGGCCGGGCGACTTCCTCACACTGCTGGATCATGACGAAAGACCGGTCGATGATGATTGGAAGGCTGACCGAAGGGATCGGCTGGTGGCCTGCCTGGAGACGCTCAGGCCGGACATGCTGATCCTGGAAACTTGGCCCTTCGGCCGCAGGCAGCTCGAGTTCGAAATCCTGCCCATGCTGGATTGCGTGACCGGGTGGTCCAGGCCGCCACTTCTGGTGACTTCGATCCGTGATGTGCTCCAGCTGCGAACCAGGGTTCGACGGATGAAAACCCTTGATCGGATCCGGCAGTACCTGTCCATGGTTCTGGTCCACGGTGACCCGACGCTGCTGGATCTGTCTCCGAGCTTCCCGGAACACGGGGATATCGCCTGCCCGATTCGGTACACGGGATACATGGATCAGGAGGCCGGCCCGCAGCAAACCTCCGAGGGCCGGGATGAAGTGATCGTATCAGCCGGCGGGGGTGCCGTGGGTGATCACCTCCTTGCCACTGCGGCGGAAGCCGCGCTTGAACAGACGGAGCGTCGCTGGCGCATCCTGGCGGGACCAAGGGTTTCGGAAGCGCGGCTCCGGGACTGGCAGTCGCTGCATTGCGACCGACTGGTAGTGGAGCCCAATCGCGCGGACTTCAGCGCGATGCTGACCCACTGCCACGCTTCCGTCTCCCAGTTTGGCTACAATACCGCGGTTGATCTCCTCCGTGCGAATTGTCCCTCGGTGGTGGTTCCCTATGAATCAGACGGTGAAACCGAACAGGCAACCCGGGCACGGATATTCGCGGAAAAAGGGCGCGTCCGGGTGTTACGAGAAACTGACCTGTCGGCCGGAATCCTCCTCTCCGAGGTTACTCGTGCCTCAAGGGATGCCCGGGTACGCGATTTTCCAAAGGTGCAACTGAACGGTGCGGAAAATACCGTCGGAATCTTGCAACGACTCCATCAACGAATGCGGCCATGAAACCCTTCGATTCCCTGCTGGAAGAACTCGACCGGTGGAACTACGATGGCCAGGAGGCCACGCTGTGGTGGCGTGATGATGATGCCGCCCAAGTGCATCCTCTCCTGGATCAACTGCTGGGCATCCTTGCCCGGTGGGATGTCCCTGCTTCCCTGGCGGTTATTCCCGGGAAAACGGAAAATGCACTGGCGGATACCCTGGCCGAACATAGAAACCTGGAGGTGCTGCAGCATGGAATTTTTCACCGGAATCACGCGGAAGAAGGCCAGAAGAAGCAGGAACTCATCATTCATCCCGGGGAAGACTGGCAGGAAGACCTGGCGTCAGCGTGGCGGAAGCTCGCGGGTCTTTTCGGGCACAGGGCACTGCCGGTCCTGGTTCCTCCATGGAACCGGATTGATGAAAGAATGCTGCCCTTGCTGGGCAGTCTCGGATACCGCGGTCTTTCCTGTTATGGGCCCCGGGCGTTCCCACAGGCCGAGGGAGATGTGTGGATCATCAACACTCATGTCGACCTGGTGGACTGGAAAGCCGGTAGGAAGTTCGTTGGTGAGGCGGCGGCGCTGGCGCAGCTGATTGGTCATTTGCGTGCAAGGCGCGAGGAACTGGTGGACCGCGCGGAACCCACGGGAATACTGTCGCATCATCTTGTACACGGAGAGGACTGCTTCGACTTCATCCGCCGGCTTCTCGGGATCCTGGACGAGCACCCGGCGGTCACCTGGCTGTCGGCAACGCGGGTTTTTCAGTTGCGTTGGCGTTAGTTCCAGAATCTGATCAGATAGACGGCAGAATGTGGTCGCGGAGGGTCCTTGCGGCAGTCGAGATCTGATGGTACTGCTCAAACCGCTTCGTGGACTTGGCGGACATGGCCGCCAGCCTACCCGGGCACCCGAGCAAAGACTCGATAGCCTCAGCGAACAGATCCACACTGTCAGGGGTTTCGGGATTGTCCACCAACAGACCTGTTTGTCCATGGTGAATGATCTGCCCGATGCCGCCTGATCGGCCGCATACCGTCGGCAATCCCATTGCAAGCGCTTCCAGTGCGGTCATGCCGATCGCCTCGTTGATGGCCGGCCAGACCAGGAGGTCCGAGACTGACATCAGCTGAAGCACGAATTCGCTGTCACGACGGCCCAGGAAATGGATCTGAAGATCCTTGTCCAGCCGGAAATAGTCCCGCACCTGGAGTTCCGCAGCGCCGTCGCCGACGATCAGAAGTATCCAGTCCTTGCGTTGCATCCGTTCCGCGACACGGGCCAGCTGTGCATAGGATGCGAGCTTCGCGTCGTCGCGCATCATCGCGACGCAGATCAGCCAATATCGATCCGAGTCGATGCGCAGCCGGGAAGCTAGTCGCTGGCGGCGGACGTTGCGACTGGCGGGATCAGGCGTTTCCGCATCCAGAAACGGCAGCAGTGGAACGATCCGGTCACGTACGCCATCGACGGCTGATAGGGCGGGGAGGTCGCGGGGATTAAGATTGAAGATCTTCCGGGCCAATCGTATGGCCTCGATCGACGCGGTGAAACCCGCGCCCCATGGTCCATCCATCTGCCTAGTGGATACCGATGCCTCGGCACAGAAGTATGGAATATCCAATTCCCTGCTCACCACGGGACCGATCCAGTCCGGGGACTTGTGATAAAGATGATAGCTGAACCAGGCAGCCGGGCGGTTCTGTGGGCAGTCGGCCCTGTATCCATTCACAAGATCCGATGCTGTCTTCTCGCCCCGGATGCGGATCTCCTCCTGAGCCCGGGAATCTCCCCGGCCTTCCCAGCTGCGGAAGTCACTAGCGATTTCGACTTCGAAACCCGCGGCCGTCAGGGCTTTCACAAGCAGTGCGCCGATTGTTCGGTCACCGGACGGCCGGGGGGAGTCCGGTGACTTCATCGGTGCATAGAAGGCCAGTTTCGGCTTGTTATGGTCCTTTATGTTTGGAACGTGATCCTGCATCGATTCGGAGCCGCGAGGTGCCTGGCAGTGGTGGGTCGGGACGGAGCGAAGTTACGGGGAAATGAGGATTTTCAAAAAAATCCACTCCCGTGACCGTCATAGCCATAAAGTAAGCTGTACAGCACCACAGTGTATTCATAACACCTGTCTGGATGGAACCTTTGTTCGGTATTCCGGTCAGATCAGACAAGGAAAACAGGGATTTGAAGCGTTCCTTGCGGTAAGCGGGGGTCGTATAAAAAAACCCACTCGCGATAACTGTAATTATCGCGAGTGGATTGGGACGTATTATAACTTCCGTATTCAGGAAAATACAATTGTTGTACGGATGATGTTGATTCGGTTGTCCCATCACTCAGATGGCCTGATTCCCCTTCATCCCCATCCTAATCTTTTGATTCTTTGGGTATTTCTTGTCCGCCCCCAATTATTCGTTCATCTTTCCCGTATGCCCCTGTAATCGGTCACCGGAAAGCAACCACAGAAGTTGATAGAACTATATACGTTTTTGGGCGCGAGCCAGTTGAGCTGCACCGCTACGACTGGCCTGAACCTGTTCGCCGTAGCGGTTGACCATTAGAACGCTCTTCCATGCACCGGCCTGCATGATGGCCGGGGCGCCGATGCCGGCGGCGACCATGTCCTGCACCGGTCCCACCCGGGTGCTGTGCCCAGACAGCCCCTCGACCACTTTGGCGGAGAGCCCGGCTGCCCTTGCCATCGCCTTGTAGATGCGGGGAACTTGGCTGGGATCGAGCCGGTCCCCGATAACCCCTGACCTGAGGGACCGAAATAGAAAACCGTCCCGGATGCTGCTTCGATCGATCCATTCGTTGACGAGTTCCAGAGTATCCTTGGCAAGGAACACCACCGTGCCGTCCCCCTGGGGATCGGTCTTGCTCCTACGCACCAATACGATGGCGGATCCGCAGGGTTTCTCGGACAGATCAGCAAGTTTCAGGGATGTCAGTTCGGACCTGCGGAGCAGGGTGTCGTAGGCTGTCGCTAGGAGGGCGCGGTTTCGTGCGTCGATCAGGCGGTCTCCCGCAGCTTTCAGAATCCGCCTTCTGAGAGCCCAGGTGAGGCCCTGAGCCTGGTCCTGGCGACGACCTTTTACACGGTACATGCGTCGCTTTGCCATCTTCACCGGGAGGCTGTTGGCAACCCAGTCGTGGCCGATAGCCCGGTGGGCTGCGGCTATGCTGGAGACGTAGCGACTCACTGTGGCCGGAGCACGGATCTCGGCCATGGCGTCGACGAAGGCGGCGATGGTGGAGGGCAATGCCGGAAGGGGCGCTAAACCCTGCTCGGCGCACCAGTTAGCATAGATCCGGAGGTCCGATGCCCGGCCCCGTTCGGTGTGGCTGCTGAAGGCTCCCCGGGCGGCATCTTCGAAGTCTCTGAAGGTGTTCGTACCTGGTGTCAAGATGGCCGGGATGGGACGCAAGAAAGATGTTCCGGGAAGGCTGTTGCTCATTCTTGTTGTCTCCATGTCTGGTTCTTGGTCTTGGATTCACTCGCGATAATTACAGTTATCGCGAGTGGGTCCGGTGGAAATCGGTCCTGCTGAAGCTTGGGAATATGTTCAGGCAGATGCTGCCGGCTCAACCATGCCGGTCGAGATTTCCATTCAAGAACGTTATCGATCATATTGGTCAGGACCATGAAGATGTCAAAGAAAAGCCGTTATCTCTCACTCTCACTTTCAGCATGTGCACTTTTGATCATGGCGCCGTTTTCCTCGATGGCATTGGAGTACGATTTTGAGACCCAACCGTCCGGTATTCCGGGCTATGCCACCGTGGTCAAGGTGGTCCAGGATGACGAGGAAAAGTCGGTATTGAAGTTTGCGAATGCCCACACGATCTTCAAGCCGGGGAAACTTCATGCCATCCTTGCCGCGTATGGTGCGGAGTACGATTTTGAAGCCAAGCCATCCGGCATTCCGGGCTACGCCAGTGTTGTCAAGGTGGTTCAGGATGACGAGGAAAAGCTGGTATTGAGATTCGCGAATGCTCATACGATCTTCAAGCCGGGAAAAATTCACTCAATCCTCAGCGCGTACCGTCTACGCTGATCCTTGAAGATTCAGGGCATGAAAGCCGGGAGCAATCCCGGCTTTCATGTTGGAGGTTACTAAACACAACGTCTTAAGAAATGCCGAATAGTCTTTGTAGGATGCGGCTGGGTTTCCGCCATTGGACGAAGCAAATTTCGACAGCGACGAACAGTTCGTCCAGGCTGCTGAAATAGAGGTTGTGGGTTGCCAGTCGATGTTGTGAGTTTCGAGGTCCCCGCAACCAGCGAAAGTTGCTGGATGTAGGGTGGCAGGAACACAACTTGAGAAGCCTGGCATGGAGGTAGCGTGCGTTGTCGAGAATGACCACCATCTTCCTGTTGCTCAAACGGTGTCGCGGCAGTAACCTCACGAAGCCCTTGAACTTGGCGGCATTGAATACAGGGAAGAAGGAGTGAACAAACTTGCCACTTTGCAGATTGACCGACCCGAAGCAGGCGAAGGACTCGGTTTTGTCTGCGGTGGAACCGGCAAAGCTGCCGGATGACGGATTCCTTGAATCGGTTGTAAACAATTCGCTGCCGTCGAGGCAATGCAGCATTTTGGGTTCACCCCAATCATGCCAGTGCCACCACCCATGCCATCACCCCCCAGTTGTGGAACTACCCCCACCACCGCAACCCGACGGAATCAGTGCGAGCACACAATCCGGTAGCGAAACATGGATCGTTATTTTCCTGATCTGTTTGTCGTACATCTTCAATCCTCCGATAATTTGGTTTAACGGTAATTTAACGAAAATAAAACCTCCTTCACCTGATAAGGAACTCTTTGAGACATGGAGAATCCAACGTGATAAAGGCAATCTTGGGAAATGGAGATTCTAAAACCCACCTGCTTGGTAAACAGGAGAAAACAAAGGAAACGGAACCGGAAAAACCGAAGAAAGAACCGAAAGATTCGTCCTCCGAGAGTGAAATTCGAGTTTACGGACCTGACTGCCTTCGGATGTATTGTCATTGATGCAGAACGCCCGACAATTCGGGCTGTTTGAACTGCTTGATGAGTCAGTCTCGGTGAAGGTCCGGAACCGCGGTACCTCGGACGTGGAGAACCTTTCTTTCATCTCATTATCCCCGGACTGTGGCGATGTTGTGAATCACCGGGGCCGGAATTTCCCCGGTCCGAAGCGGCTCCCGCCTAGCGCCGGAGAGGCTTACGACCCATTCCGGCACGGGCTATCGCCGTGTGCATAAGGCATTTCCAATTATGCATATTATTTAGTGAATTAGAGGTGAATTATGTTTAAAATTAATTCGGATAAAGTGAATATTGCATCCATATCGTCCCGCTGCCCACCGAATCCGTCATTGCATATCACAATCGGCGGCGCTGTTGCAGGGCTGATCCGCAGAACCCAAGGAGCTGGAGGGACCCGATGAGCGGGACCCGCGAACTGCTCCGCGAGATTGCAGCGTTGCGTGAACGCATCTCGGCGCTCTGCGCCGCCAGCCTGCGAATCGGCTCCAGTCTCGAACTCGACACAGTACTCGACGAGATCGCTGGAAGTGCCCGCGCGCTGACCGGTGCCCGCTACGCCGCCATCGCCACCATGGACGCGGACGGCAACCCGGTGGACTTCGTCACCTCGGGCTTCACCGAGGAGGAGCACCGCGCGATGGCGGAATGGGCCGATGGGCCGAGGCTCTTCGAGCATTTTCGCGACCTCGAGGGGCCGCTCCGCATCGCCGACGTCCCGGGCCATGTGCGCGCGCTCGGCTTCTCCCCCGACCGGCTGCCCTGGGGCACCTCCCAGGGCACGCCGATGCGCCACCGGGGCGTCCATGTCGGCAACTTCTACCTGGTCGAGAAGGAGGGCGGTGGGGCCTTTACCGACGCCGACGAGGAGATCCTGGTGCTATTCGGCGCCCAGGCCGCCGCGGCGATCGCCAATGCGCGCACCTACCGGGATGAGCGGCGCGCCCGCGACGATCTCGAGGCGCTGGTCGAGACCTCGCAGGTGGGCGTGGCGGTGTTCGACGTGGCTACTGGTCGGGCGATCTCGGTCAACCGCGAGGCGCGGCGCATCGTGGAGACGCTGCATGCGCCGGACCAACCACCCGAGGAGCTGCTCTCCATCCTCACCCTCCGGCGCGCCGACGGGCGCGAGATTTCCCTCAACCGGCTGTCGTTCCAAGAGGTTCTCAACACCGGCGAGACGCTGCGGGCCGAGGAGATCGAGTTGTCGATCCCCGACGGGGCCAGCGTCACTACGCTGGTCAATGCGACCCCGATCCATGGCCCAGACGGAATCATGGAGTCGATGGTGGTCACCATGCAGGACCTGGCGCCGCTCGAGGAACTCGACCGGATGCGCGCCGAGTTCCTCGGCATGGTGAGCCACGAGCTGCGCACGCCGCTCACCTCGATCAAGGGCTCGACCGCCGCGGTGCTCGGCACCAGGCGCGAGTTCGGCCAAGCCGAGATGCGCGAGTTCTTCCGTATTGTCGACGAGCAGGCCGAGCGAATGTTCGGGCTCATTACCGACCTGATGGATGCTGGGCAAATCGATGCGGGTACGCTGTCGGTGGCGCCGGAGTCGACGGAGGTGGGGTTCCTGGTCGACCGGGCACGCACCACGTTCCTTTCGGGCGGCGGGCGCCACACCGTACTGATCGACCTGCCGCCGAACATGCCACGGGTGCTGGCCGACCGCCAGCGCATAGTGCAGGTGCTGAACAACCTGCTCGCCAACGCGGCGCGAAGCGCCCCGGACTCCTCGCCGATCCAGGTGGCAGCTGAACACGACGGAGTCTATGTGGCGATCTCGGTTGCCGACGAGGGCCGGGGCATCGCGCCCGAGCATCTGGCGCAACTCTTCCGCAAGTACTCCGTCGCGTCCGACGGTGAAAGCGGGGTCCACGGATTTGGGCTCGGGCTCGCCATCTGTAAGGGTCTGGTCGAGGCCCATGGCGGGCGCATCCGGGCGGAAAGCGGCGGGCCCGGCCAGGGTGCCTGCTTCACCTTCACACTGCCGCTCGCCGCCGAGGACGGCACGCCCGTCGCCGACCCGCACCGGCCGGAGCCGGCGACACGCCGCTCGGCCGAGTGCATCCTCATCGTGGACGACGACCCACAGACCCTGCGCCATGTGCGTGATGCGCTGGTCGAGGCGGGCTACGCCCCGGTTGTGACCGGTGAACATCGCGAACTCGCGCAAATCTTGCGCGCCGAGAAACCCGCCCTGGTCCTGCTTGACCTGGTCCTGCCCGGAACCGACGGCATCGAACTGATGCGCACCGTGCCCGAACTCGCCCTCCAGCCGGTCATCTTCATCTCGGCGTACGGCCGCGACGAGACCGTCGCGCGGGCGCTGGAAGCGGGCGCCGCGGACTACATTGTCAAGCCCTTCTCGCCGACCGAGTTGGCGGCGCGGGTCGGTGCGGCGCTGCGCCGTCATGCTGATCCCCAGCCGTTCGTAGTGGGCGCGCTCGCCATCGACTACGATCGGCGCCGGGTGATCGTCGGTGGGCAGGAGGTCGAACTCACCCCCACCGAATACGATCTGCTGCGCGTGCTGTCGTTCAACGCGGGCCGCGTTGTGACCTACGAAACGCTGCTCGACCAGATCTGGAACAAGCGCAAGAAAGACGGCTGGAAGGTGGTGCGCGCCTTCGTCAAGCAGCTCCGCGCCAAGCTCGGTGACGACGCGGCCGACCCTGCCTGGATCTTCAACGTCCGCGGCGTCGGCTACCGCATGCCCCGGCCTGGCGAGTCGTCTGAATCCTGACTGTCGGCCGGTTCGGTATTTGTCCGGACTACTCCCAACCCTACGCACGACGACTGCCACCGGCGGCGGCCAGGGCGGGGAGGTCGCGGGGATTGAGATTGAAGATATTCCGGGCCAATCGAATGGCCTCGATCGACGCGGTGAACCCCGTACCCCATGGTCCATCCATCTGCCTGGTGGATACCGACGCTTCGGCACAGAAGTCTGGAATATCCAGTTCACTGCTTACTGTGGAGCCGATCCAGTCCGGAGACTTGTGATATAGGTGATAGCTGATCCAGGCAACAGGACGGTTCCGTGGGCAGTCGGCCATATATCCATTCACAAGATCCGATGCTGCCTTTTCGCCTCGGATTCGGATTTCCTCCTGAACTCGGGGATCACCCCGGCCTTCCCAGCTGCGGAAGTCACTGGCGATTTCGACGTCGAAACCCGCGGCCGTCAGGGCTTTCACAAGCAGTGCACCGATTGTCCGGTCTCCGGACGGCCGGGGGGAGTACGGCGACTTCATCGGCGCATAGAAGGCCAGTATTGGATTGTTATGGTCCTTGGTGTTTGGAATGTGATCCTGCATCGATTCGGAGCCGTGAGGTGCCTGGCAGCGGTGGGTCGGGACGGAGCGAAGTTACGGGGAAGTGCGGATTTTCATCAAACAGGACGGGCAGTTGCTGTGCTACCAATAATCCCTATCGATAAATTTCGCATTGGTCGCCCACCCGCACCAAGAGCACACGCAAGACATCGTACTGAATGTCACAGGCCCCCCGGTAATCTCCTGCCTGGTATCGCCTGAAGCCGCCAAGTGGGCTGGTCAATGTATTTGCCACACTACGTTGGTTTTCTGTTCGGGCGATGGGCCTGTCCATGAAATCGACAATGCGCCGCGCCGTCTGCCAGTCAAGCTTGCGAAGTTGCCTCCTGGCCGTGTCAGAGCAGTCAAACGGCCCGGCCAAGGTCTATCCTTATCTCAGCCGATGGATGCACCTGTTCCTGGCCTTTGCGGACACGTCCCAACACGTCAGCGGCAAGATAATAGCCCTCCATCTCCTCAATGCCATGTTCGATAATTTCCCGCAAGCAGTCTGCCTTGGTGCGCCTGGTCTGCGAGGCGAGATAATCAAGCCTTCGCTCTATTTCCGGGGCCAGGCGAATAGAGGTAGCCATGTCACAATCCCCCCTTGAATTCATGTATTCATCGTATCAGGAGATTGCTGTACTGTGCCACTGTGAGTACTGAGCGAGGAAAAACAGTGCAGCAGGTGTTGCGATTACCGGGATACGATCCTGAAAGGCAATCTTCGGAGCTGCGACGACTCCACATCGGCAACTATCGTGCCTTGTACGAAGTTAGGACGACGAGTTCATCGCCGCCAGGCCTATTGGCATACACTTACATGAACTTGGGCCGAAGATTGGCCTCAACCCACCCTTGGACCCCACGTTGGAACAGGTGTCGTGATTACCAGTCAGCAGTTCCGGTATTACCAATCGTCATCTTGTTTACTTCCAATTATCATGTTATATATTTCCAATCGACAGGAATTGGAGATTGGCTCGCATGTACGAACGCCTGTTGGAGCGCAACGCGGGAGAGGCCCTCTCAGACACGCCGGTTGTTCTGATCGTGGGGCCACGTCGAGCGGGCAAGACCACGCTGGTCCGCAAGATCGGGGGAACGGACCGCGCTTATATCACGCTTGATGATCGAACGACGCTCGATGCCGCACAATCCGATCCGGTCGGATTCATTCGTGGTTTGAATAAGGCAACCATTGATGAGGTCCAGCGTGCCCCCGAGCTTCTTCTGGCGATCAAGAAGTCAGTCGATGAAGACTATCGGCCTGGCAGGTTCCTGCTGACCGGTTCGGCGAATGTGATGACCTTGCCGCGGGTCGCGGACAGCTTGGCAGGACGGATCGAAACCCTTCGGATGCTGCCGTTGGCGCGCGCTGAAATCGCGGGTACCGAACCGGCATTCCTCGACCGGGTTTTCGCAGGAGAACTTGAGAGGACCGGGCAGGCAACCGTCGGAGACGAGCTCATCCGGATTGTGTTGGCAGGCGGATTCCCCGAGGCCCTGGCACGGGAGAGCGAACGGCGGCGGCAGACCTGGGCCCGATCCTGGCTGGAGTCGGTTCTCACGCGCGATCTGAGAGACATCGCGGAGATCGGGAAACTGACTGAACTGCCGCAACTCGTCCGGCTGCTGGCGGAGCATTCGGGAAAGCTGGTCAACTATTCACGGTTCGGTTCCGGCATAGGTGTCAGCCACAAGACAGGCCAGCGATATGTGAGCCTGCTGGAGCAGGTCTTTGTCATTGCCACATTGCAGCCTTGGTACACGAACGCGCTTAAGCGGATCGTGAAGACGCCCAAGCTGCACTTTCTCGACAGCGCCCTGCTTGCCGCAGCGCGTGGATTGACCTTTACCAGGCTGAAGGCGGATCGCGGACAATTTGGCGGACTCCTCGAGAGCTTCGCGTTCTCGGAAATCCTGAAGCTGATGACGGCATCGGATCTACAACTGACACCCTACCACTTCCGTGACCAGCAGATGCACGAAGTGGACATCGTGTTGGAGCGTGATGATGGCATGATCGCCGG